>CAITGX010000147.1 GCA_903892045.1 uncultured Planctomycetota bacterium
CATCTCCGCCCCCCAACATCGCAGGAGCGCAGCCATGGGTCTCGTCGAGTGTGTCCCCAACTTCAGTGAAGGTCGCCGTCCCGAGGTGCTCGAGCCGATCCTCGCCGCGATCGCCTCGGTGCCCGGCGTGCGCGTGATCGATCGCTCGAGCGATGCGAGCCACAACCGCTCCGTGGTCACGATCGTGGGCGAGGGGACGGCCGTGGCCGAGGCCGCGTTCCGCGCCATCTCGAAGGCGCGCGACGTGATCGACCTGCGCACGCACGAGGGCGAGCACCCGCGCATCGGCGCGACGGACGTCGTGCCGTTCATCCCGCTCGAAGGCTCGACGATGGACGAGTGCGTGGCGCTCGCGCACGCGCTCGGCGAGCGCGTCGGCCGCGAGCTCGCGATCCCGGTCTACTTCTACGAGTCGGCCGCCCGCACCCCGGCGCGCCGCAACTTGCCGGACGTGCGCAACATCGGCTTCGAGAAGCTGCGCGACGCCGTGGCGAGCGATCCCGCGCGCGTGCCCGACGAGGGCCCCAAGGGCGCGCTGCACCCGAGCGCTGGAGCGACCGTGATCGGCGCGCGGCAGTTCCTGATCGCGTTCAACATCAACCTGCACAGCGAGGACCTCGCGCTCGCCAAGTCGATCGCCAAGGCGATCCGCGAGAAGGACGGCGGGCTCAAGGGCATCAAGGCCATGGGCTTCGCGATCGACGCGCCGAAGTGCGCGCAGGTCTCGATGAACGTGTGCGACTTCCGCGCCACGGGCCTGCAGCGCGTGTACGAGGAAGTCGAGAAGCTCGCGCGCGCCGCGGGCGTCGAGATCCTCGAGAGCGAGCTCGTCGGCCTCGCGCCGCGCGCGTCGCTGCCGGCGGGCACCGCGGAGCGCATCCGCCTGCGCGGGTTCGATCCCAAGAAGCAGTTCATCGAAGAGCTGCTCTAGGACCGCGGATTCCAGCTCCCGTGATGCACTCGCTCGCACTCGCGCTGCTCGCGCTCGCGCCGCTTGCCTCGCAAGAGGGGACGGAGGCGCTCGAGCCGCTCTCGCCCGCGGTGCTCGACGCCGCAGCTTGGAAGGAGCACGACGCCTGCGTGCGCAGCGAGCGCCAGCAGCGCTTCGTCGCTCACTACCTGCGCGCGCGGCCGGAGCGTCGCGAGCGCGCGGCCGCCGCGCTCGCCGCGGCTCGGCCCGTGGGCGCGTCGCCCAACTGGGCTCCGAGTCTCGAGGCACTGCGGCGCGTCGAGACGGAGCTCTCGAGCGGCGTCGTGCCGGAGCGCGCCGAGCTCGACCAGCTCGCGAGCGCGCTCGACCTCTCGGTCGCGCCCGGTGCGTTCCACGCGCGCACGGAAGGGCTCGGGGATCCGCTGGTCGTGCGCGTGCGGCGCGTCCATCCGGTCGACGTGCGCGAGGACTTCTGGCTGGAGCTGCGCTGGCTGGCGAGCGACGGCAGCGAGCTGCCCGCGCGCCGCGAGCCGATCGGCTTCCGTGCCGTGAACGAGCAAGGCTTCGACATGTACGTGCGCGGGCCGCTCGGTCCCGCGGCACCGTGGCGCCTGTTCGGGGTCGTCACGCGCCCTGACCGTGCGGAGGAGGGCTTCGCGCTGGCGGAGGTGCGCGTCGACTCCGTGCAGGACGTGCGCGCGCGGCTCGAGGCAGCGCTGGCGCGGCCGCGCTCGTCCCAGCCGGGCTTTGGGCGTGTCGCGAGTCTCGCGCGAAGGCTCGTCTCCACCGGTCGGCGCGCAAGTGCGGCGCTCGCCGGAGAGCAACTCCTGCGCACGCTCGAGTCCTGGCCCGAGGCGGGCGCTCCCACCGGCGTTCCGGTGCCGCTCGAGCTCGGCTGGCGCGAGGCGAATGGCGTCGAGCACTGGATCTGGACCTACGGTCCGGCCGGGGAGCCGACGCGCGCGCTGGCGATCTGCTCTCCGGAGAGCGAGGCCGAGGACCACGTGTTCGCGGGCCCACTGGGCGAGCTGTGGCGCGACTACGCCGAGCGCACGGGCACCCAGCTGTTCGCGCTGCACCTGCCGGCGCAGCCCAAGGAGGCGGCCGAAGTCCTTGCGCGCCTCGGCGAGTGGATCGAGGATCGGCCGCTGTTCGCGCTCGCTCGCGGCGAGGCGACGGCGCGGCTCGAGCGCGCCTTTCTCGCCGCGGACGCGCCGAAGCTGGCGGGCGTCGTGCTGTGCGGGCCGCTCGTCGCGCGCTCGGACCCCGAGCGCTATGGCAGCTTGCCGCAGCTCCTCGTCGGGCCGCAGGGCGCGAGTGTCGTGCACGCGCTTCGCCGTGGCGTGGAGGCTGGCGGCATCGTGATCCTCGATGACCTCACCCTGCCGGCCCACGTCGACGCCTGGCAAGTCGAGCTGACGCGGGACGGCTCGAAGTGAGGGGGGCGCTCGGTCTCGTCGGGCTCGCGCTGCTCGCCGCGCTGGCGTTTCTCATGCGAGTCCAGCCCTCGATGGCGGATGCGGGAGCGCGCGGCGGTGCCTACGCCACGCTGGCGGATCCGGAGGGCGACTATCGCCTGCGGCTGGTCGAGCTCGCGCTCGTGACTTCGCACGTGCCGCAGCGCGATCGGTTCCTCGGACTCGATGCGAAGTCTTCGTTGCCGCCGTGGCCGCCGCTC
>CAITGX010000148.1 GCA_903892045.1 uncultured Planctomycetota bacterium
CGCCGAGATCGGCACCATGGCGGTGAGCGAGGAGCTCGCGGCGCTCGAGGTGATGTCGATCGATCGCATCAGCTACCTCGTCATGCCGCGCGTGATCGGCGTGGCGGTGATGTGCCCGCTGCTGACCGTGCTGTGCGACGGCATCGGCATCTTCGGCGGCGGCCTGATCGCCGACGCGCAGCTCAACGTCGGCTCGGCGCTGTACTACGACTCGGTGCTCGAGGCCCTCAACGACCGCGGACTCCCGCTCGACCTGCCGAAGGAGGTCTACACGGGGCTTTTCAAGGCCATCGTGTTCGGCGTGATCCTCTCGGTGATCTCCTGCGCCGCGGGCCTCAAGGCCACGAGCGGCGCCATGGGCGTCGGCAACGCGACCCGCAAGGCCGTGCGCGACTCGATCATCGCGATCATCATCTCCAACTACTTCCTGTCGTGGTTCTTCTTCAACACGTGAGAGCGCGATGAAGAAGGACGTCCTGATCCGCTACGAGCGCGTGTGCAAGTCCTTCGGACCGAAGGTCGTGCTCAAGGACCTCGACCTCGAGGTCTACCGCGGCGAAGCCTTCTGCATCATGGGTCCGTCGGGCTGCGGCAAGTCCGTCACGATCCGCCACATCATCGGGCTCTTGAAGCCCGACTCGGGCCTCGTGGAGGTCGATGGCCACGACATGAGCAAGATCGGGGCCGAAGACCTGCGCAAGCTGCGCGCGCGCATGGGCTACGTGTTCCAGGAGGCGGCGCTGCTGAACTCGCTCTCCGCGGGCGAGAACGTGGCGCTGCCGCTGCGCGAGACGACGCGCATGGGCGACGCGGAGATCCGCGAGAAGGTCAACGCGAAGCTCGCGCTGGTCAAGGTGCCCGACGTCTACAACAAGATGCCCAACGAGCTCTCGGGCGGCATGAAGAAGCGCGTCGGACTCGCGCGCGCGCTGATCACGGACCCGGAGATCGTGCTCTACGACGAGCCAACCGCGGGCCTCGATCCCGAGATCAGCGCCTCGATCAACGACCTGATGCGCGAGCTCGCCAGCGAGCTCCACGTGACGAGCGTGATCGTCACGCACCACGTCGGCACCGTGCGCACGGTGGCCGACCGTGTCGGCATGCTCGACAACGGCAAGCTCAACTACGTCGGCACCGCCGACGAGTTCCTCCACTCCACCGAGCCGCGGCTCGTGCGCTTCCTCGGGGCCAAGCTCGACTGAGATCCACCATGGCGAACCAACGGCAACTCGCGCTCGGCGCCTTCTTCGTGATCGTGCTGACGCTGCTCGGCATCTACACGCTGTTCCTGACGGACTTCTCGCTGTTCAAGGAACGCCACTCGCTCGTGGTGCACTTCCCGCAAGCCAACGGGCTGCGCCAGGGCGACACGGTGCTCGTCGCCGGCATCCGCGCGGGCCGCGTGCAGTCGCTCGCCTACGATCCGGCCGCGCCCTTCGAGCGGCGCGTCACCGTGACGCTCTCGATGGACACCAAGGTGGCGCTGCGCGAGGGCTACGACATCTCGATCGCCGACGCGACCGTGCTCGGTGGGAAGCAGCTCGTGATCGATCCGGGCCCGGCGGGCGGTGCGAGCGTCTCGAGCGACGTGCCGCTGCCCGGTCGCGTGCGCGGCAGCGCGCTCGACGGGCTCGGCAAGCTCGTCGACGAGAATGGCGCGAAGCTCTCGACCATCGTCGAGGACCTGCAAGTGCTCGTCGCCGACGCGCGCGCGGGCAAGGGCACGGTCGGGCGCCTGATGCGCGACGACGCGCTGGCGGACGAGCTCTCGGCCGGCGTCGCGAGCGCGCGCAAGTCGTTCGACAATATCCAGGCCTTCACGGACGACGTGCGCGCCGGCAAGGGCATCCTCGGGCGCCTCGCGACGGACGAGGACCTCGCCACGCGCTTCTCGGACGTGATCTCGAACCTGCAGCAGATCTCGACCGACTTCGAGGTCGTGAGCGCCGACGTCGCCGCGGGCAAGGGCGTGATCGGAAGGCTCGTGAAGGACGACAAGCTCGGCGACGACGTGGCGGCGGCGGTGGCGACCATCAAGGACATCACCAGCCGCGTCAACGAGTCGAACGGCTCGCTGTGGAAGCTGATCGAGGACGACGAGATCGCGGTGCGCCTGACGGAGTTTGCCGGCAAGCTCGAGGGCGGCACGCTCGGCAAGCTGTTCACCAACGACGAGCTCTACAACAAGATCTCGAAGGTCGCCGACGACCTTTCCGCGGCCTCGGGCGCGCTCAAGAACGCCGAGGGCACGCTCGGCAAGCTCGTGATGGACAAGGAGCTCTACGCCGAGGTCCAGCGCGCGCTCTCGATCCTGACGCGCACCCTGCAGGAGTACCGCGAGGCGGCGCCGGTGACCGCCTTCTCGACCCTGCTGTTCCAGACCTTCTAGCGCCGCGCCTCGAGCAGCCGCTCGATCCACTTGCCGATCTGGTCGGCCTCGAGGTGCACGCGCGCACCGGGACGGCTCTCGCCGAGCGTCGTGCGCCGCAGGGTCTCGGGGATCAGGGCCACGTGGAAGCGCCGTCCCTTGGGGGCCACCACGGTCAGGCTGACCCCGTCGACCGTGATCGAGCCCTTCTCGATCAGGTAGCGCTCGAAGCCCTCGGGGACCTCGAAGTGGGTCTCCCAGCCGCCGTCGCCGCGCTCGACGACCTCGACCACCCGTCCGAGGCCATCCACGTGGCCGCTGACCAAGTGCCCTCCGAGGCGGGTGTCGAGCCGGGCGGCCCGCTCGAGGTTGACCCGTCGACCCGGGCCGAGGTCCGCGAGCCAGGTGCGGTAGAGGGTCTCGGCCGACAGGTCAAAGGCCATCCCGGGGGTGCCCGAGGGGTCCGGGATGAGCTCGACCACCGTCAGGCAACAGCCGGCGGTCGAGATGCTGTCCCCGGGGCGGGCATCCCAGTCGGGGCCTGGAACAGGAACCACGAGCCGGGCGCCCCCACCCCGCCGCTCGAAGCTTCGGACGGGTACGCAGGCCTCGACGATGCCGGTGAACATGGGTGGGTGGGAGGCTAGCCTGACCCCGGCCCGGGGAGAAGCTCCCCGCCCGCCCGGACGGTCCGGTTCTTGACGCTCGCGGGGGGCATGACTAACCTGCTCGACCCTTTCAACGAGGCGGACCCCTCGTGCCGCTCTTTGCCATCCTCACCCTCTTTCCCGAGGCCATCGAGCCCTACTTGGGCGCGAGCATCCTCGGCCTCGCTCGCGAGCGCGGGCTCGTGCAGACCGTCGCGGTCGACTTCCGCGACTTCACGCGCGACCGCCACCGCACCGTCGACGACCGCCCCTTCGGAGGCGGTCCCGGCATGGTGCTGCGCCCCGAGCCGATCGCCGAAGCCGTCGAGTGGCTCGAACGCCGTCATGGCCCGTTCCGCAAGCTGGCCATGTGCCCGAGCGGTCGCCCCTTCCGTCAGGCCCAAGCCGAGGAACTCAGCCGCTCCGAGCGCACGCTGATCCTCGCCGGCCGCTACGAAGGCTTCGACGATCGCGTGCGCGAAGAGCTCGGCTTCGAGCTCGTCTCGATGGGCGATTTCGTGCTCTCGGGCGGCGAGCTTCCGGCCTTGTGCGTCGTCGAAGCGGCCGTCCGGCTGATCCCCGGCGCCCTCGGCGACGAGGAGTCGGCCGTGCGCGATTCGTTCGCCGGCGGCGCGCCGCTGCTCGACCACCCCCACTACACCCGCCCGCGGGTGTGGCGCGGGAGAGAGGTTCCCGAGGTGCTGCTGTCCGGAGACCACGCGCAGATCGACCGCTGGAGGCGGGCTGCTGCGCTGCATCGGATGCGCGCGACGCGGCCCGACCTGCTCTCGAACCAACCTACGAACACCCCCAACTAGAACACGCCCGAACGCCCCCAACACGGGACGACGAGCACACCTGGAACGCGCCCGGACGGGCGACTTGGAGCGAACCGCTATGCACCGCATGCAGAAGATCGAACAGGAACTGGGCAAGAAGACCCTGCCCAACATCAAGGTCGGCGACACCGTCGAGGTGCACTACCTCATCAAGGAAGGCGACAAGGAGCGCGTTCAGCTCTTCATCGGCACCGTCATCGCCCTCAAGGGCCGCGGCATCCGTCGGACGGTGACCGTGCGCCGCATCGTGCAGGGCGAGGGCGTCGAGCGCGTCTTCCCGCTCCACAACCCGCGAGTCAAGGACATCGTCCCGACCCGCCAGGGCGAGACCCGCCGCGCCAAGCTGTACTTCCTGCGCGACCGCGTGGGCAAGTCGACCCGCCTGCGCGAGGTCTTCGGCGAGCGCGAAGAAGCTGCCGGGGCCTCGGCCGAGGCCGAGCCGGCCACCTGAGCCGTCCCGATTCCGGGTCCAGCGGGCCCGGACTCCACATTGGCGCCGCGTGCGCCGATTCTTCACACTACGGATCGCCGTGCGACAGGCTCGGCGATCCGCTGCCTTTCCAAGATGAACTGAACACGGCCCGCGGGAGCGCCCGAAACAGGGCCCTCTCCCCCGCCGCTCGAAAGCCTCACAGACACCATGGTCGAAAACGCTGGACGCAAGGTCTTCCTGATCGTCGCGCTCGTCATCGCCTCGATCGCCCTGCTCGTCTACAAGCCCCTCACCTCGGGCCGCTCGCCGTTCCCGCTCGGCCTCGACATCGCCGGCGGTGAGCGACTCCTGTATCGCATCGACCTCGAAGAGGCGGCGCGTCAGGGCCTGATCGTGCAGGGCGGCGACCCGTCCGAGCTGATGCAGCAGACGATCGCCGTCATCCGCCAGCGCTGCGACAACAGCGGCAACACCGAAGCGATCATCCGCCGCCTCGGCACGGACCGCATCGAAGTCTCGCTCCCGCGCATGTCGTCGGTCCGCACGGGACTCGTGACCGCGACCCTGCGCGGCGCGGTCGCTGCCGATGGGCTCCCCGTGATCGAGCTCGACGCGGGCGAGGAAACCCTGCGCTCGTTCCCCGGCAGTGGCGGCGTGATTCGCATCGATGGGGAGCGCCTCACCTACACCTCGCGCGTCGGCAACGTCCTCAACCTCAAGGAACGCGGCAAGGCTGGCACCGTGGCCGCCCACGCCGCGGGCGCGACGATCACGCTGATCGACACCGACGACATGAAGGCCGCGCTCGAGAACCTCGGCGACCTGCGCTTCCTCGCCGAGGCGCAGCCCGAAGACCTGAGCCGCGCGGGCACCGACAAGGTCGCTGCCGAGCAGAAGCTCCGCGACTGGTTCGGCAAGCCCGAGAACCAGAATGCGTCGATCGCGACCTACAACGCGCTCGCTCCGGAGAAAGGCGGTCCGCCGGCCGGCTTCGAGTGGTACCCCTTCAAGATCGAGCAGGGTCAGGCCGTGCCGCCGATGGCGCAGCGCGGCGGCCTCTTGCTGCGCAAGCCGAGCGACGAGGAGCGCTTCAGCGGTGCGGACCTCTCGCGCGTCGGCCCGACCAACGACCAGAGCGGCTTCCCGGCGATCGAGTTCGCGATGAACGAGAGCGACGGTACGGCGTTCCGCTTCGGACGCTTCACGGAGAAGCTCGTTCGCAAGCGCCTCGCGATCGTGATGAACGACGAGATCATCACCGCCCCCAATATCAAGCAGCCGCTGTTCGGCACGTCGATCATCGAAGGCCGCTTCGGCCTGAGCGAGCGCGACGGCATGGTCACCGTGCTGCGCTCTGGCTCGCTCAAGATCCGCCCCGAGCTCGAGGCCGAGGAGACGGTCGGTGCCTCGATCGGCGACGACTACGTGCAGAAGAACCTGTGGGCCGGCGTCGTCACGCTGACGATCATCGTCGGCTTCCTCCTCGTGTACTACGGCCGCCTCGGCCTGTGGGCCGCGACGGCGCTACTGCTCAACCTGCTCCTGACCATGGCCGGCATGGTGGTGGTCAACGGCACGCTGACGCTGGCCGGCATCGGCGGCATCGTGCTCACGATCGGCATGGCCGTCGACGCGAGCATCCTGATCTACGAGCGCATCCGCGAGGAGCAGGCCAAGGGCCGCAAGCCGATTCAGGCCGCCAAGGACGGCTTCGATCACGCCATGAGCGCGATCGTCGACGGCAACCTGACGACGCTCATCACCGCCTTCATCCTCATGAAGGTCGGCACGGGCACGATCCGCGGCTTCGCGGTCACGCTCACGATCGGCATCATCACCACGCTGTTCTGCGCGCTCGTCGCGCTGCGCGTGCTCGTCCACTACGAGCTCAAGCGCGGCGTCACCGAGTTCGCGATGCGCGAGTTCTTCCGCAACGCGAACTTCAAGTTCATGGCCTATCGCAAGCTCGCGATCGGCGCGTCGCTCGCGATCCTCGTCAGCGGTACGGCGCTCTTCATCGGCCTCAACGACCAGAAGAAGCTCGGCATCGACTTCCTCGGTGGCGCCACGGTGAAGGTGCGCACGGAGCAACCGCTGGCCGTGAGCGACCTGCGCGCCCGCGTCGAGGGACTGGGCGACGCCATGGCCACGGCCGAGGTCGTCGACCTTCCGGGCTCCCGCACCGCGGATGGCCGCGCGAGCGAGTTCCGCATCACCTTCAAGTCGAATCCTGACCTCGCCGCGTCCGAGAGCAACGACCTCGAGCGCCGCTTCAAGCAGGAGATCGCCGACGGCCTCCGCGACGTCCTCCAGAAGGACCCGATCAACGTCGCGAGCGACGGCACGACCGCGACCGCGACCCTGTACTTCGAGGAGGGACACCTCGCGGCAGACGTCCAGTCGAAGGCGGAGCAGGCCGGCATCACCGGGGCCGTGGCTCAGGCTCGCGAGGGCCAAGGCAACGTGTTCACCGTCACGGGCACGTCCACCGTCGGCGCCGAGGCGCTGCGCAGCGCCATCGCCAGCGCCTTCGAAGGCTCGAGCGACTCGGCCGGCCGCGAGTTCAAGTTCGCGCTCCCGATC
>CAITGX010000149.1 GCA_903892045.1 uncultured Planctomycetota bacterium
GCCGTCACCGCGTGGGTCCAGAAGTACGCCCCGGGCTACGACCTGCCGTACGTGTACGTGTCGAGCTCGAGCGACGGCTTCAATCGCAACGTCGTGCTCTCGCGCTTTCCGTTCTCCGACCGCAACGGCGACGGCAAGAGCTCGATGCCGGACATTCCCTCGGTCACCGCGAGCGCCTGGGCGCCGGGTGGCAACGGTGGCATCCGCGGCTTCCTGTTCACGGAGATCGACTTGCCGGCGGCGAGCTACGCCGGCGATCTGGTGCTCGGCGGCGCGCACCTCAAGGCCGGCGGCAACGCGAGCGATCAGACGCAGCGCGTCACGGCCGCGCAGAACGTGTCCTACGTCGTGCGCTACTGGTGGAACGGCAACGGCGGAGCGACGCCCGACCCTCTCGCACGTGTCGCGGACTCGCCGGCGGCCACGAGCGTGCTTTCGTCGAGTACGCCGGTCGTGCTCGTCGGCGACTGGAACGAGGACGAGCAGCAGAACGGCGCGACGCGCGGTCCGGCCGATTGGCTCGCGCAGGCGCAGACAGTCGGCGGCGTCACCGATGGTACGGATCGCGACGGATCCGACATGGCGTACGACGCGGCCGTGAACTTCTTCAACGGCAACCGCCAGACCATCGGCACGACCGGCACCAAGCTCGACTACATCGCGTGGCAGGACAGCATCGCGACCCTGCGCCTTGCGAGCGTGTTCGACTCGGCCGCGAATCCCGCTGCGGCGCAGCCGCCCGAGTTCGCTGGAGTCTCTGGAGGTGCGACCGGACTCACCGCGCGCGCCTCGGACCATCGTCCGGTGTTCGCCGACCTCGTGCTGCCGGCGCCGCTCGTCGACTGCAACGCGAACGGCATCTCGGACGCGAGCGACATCGCGGCAGGAAACTCCCTCGACACGAACGCCAACGCGATCCCGGACGAGTGCGAGCCGTGCACGAGCGTGATCGCGTACTGCACGGCGGGCACGACCTCGAGTGGCTGCGTGCCCTCGCTGGCGACGCTCGGAACCCCGAGCGCGGCCGCCAGCTCGGGCTTCACCGTGCGCGCCACGGGTGTCGAGGGTCAGAAGACGGGCCTGCTGTTCTATGGGACCAGTGGCCCGAAGTCCGCGGCGTGGGCGCCCGGCAGCTCGAGCTGGCTGTGCGTGAAGTCCCCGACGCAGCGCACCAGCTCGCAGGCCACCGGGGGCACGGCCGGGGCCTGCGACGGCACCATCGTGCTCGACGTGCGCGCGTGGCTCGCGACGCATCCGACCGCGCTCGGCCTGCCGCTCTCGCCGGGCGAGATCCAGAACTGGCAGGCGTGGTTCCGCGACCCGCTCGCGGCGGCGACGACGAACCTGACCAACGCCGTTCAGGTCCGCTACTGTCCCTGAGCGAACGAATCAGCGCACGATGAACTCGACGTCGGCCGAGTCGATCGCGAGCCCCATCGGGCCTGCGGGCAGCTCGTAGCTGCCGAACGTCTCGGCGCCGACGGTGATGCGTACGCGCCCCGTATCGGTGTCGCGCGCGGCGGCGATGTCCCACCAGCCCTCCGCGTCGGGTGCGCCCCGGAGCGCGTGCACGCCGAGTACCTTCCAGCTGCCGGTCCAGCGGTCGACACGCAGCTCGCGGCCGGAGTCGATCACCGCGATCGTGTGGTCCGCCGAGGACGTGAAGTGCACGAGCAGGCCCGCTCGCCAGCGCCCGCCGTGGAGCACGCGCAGGCGCGCGGCATGGCGCGCGACGTCCTCGCGCGTGCGGCAGGCCGCGACCACGCCCGCGGTTCCGCGCAGGTGACCGGCCCCGAGACTGTCCCACTCGTTGAAGAGCGAGACGTAGGGCTGCTGCACGCTCGGCAGCCACTTCGCCAGCGCCTCGCCCAACGCGTCGCTCTTGAGCCCCGCGGCCTTGAGGATCGCCTTGGAGTCCGCGTCCTCGCCGCGGTCGAGTCGCTCGCGCAGGGAGCGGAAACCGCTGGTCGGCTCGCCCTTCGCGGAAGTCGCGAGCCAGCGCACGAGATGCATCTGCAGCGGCCGGTCCTCGGGCAGCGTCGGCAGGGCTTCCCACGCGAAGCCTGCGCGCGTCGACGCGGCGAGCGCGCGCGCCGGGTAGTCCTCCAGCGACACGGGCGGGACGACGGCGAGCCGCAGAGTCGTGCCGTCCCACGTGTGGTGCGCGAGATGCTCGACGACGCCCTCGGCCCACCAAGTCGGCGGCGGTCCCTGGTGGTTCTTGCGCGTCTCGCCCGAGAGCCAGTGGAACTGATGCGCGACCTCGTGGATCAGCAGCGCGCGCGTGTACCAGCGTGTCGGCTGGCGAAACAGGAACGCGGTGCGCGACACCGGGCAGTAGTAGCCGCCGGGACCGGGCGGCGGGGGAGTGCCACCACCCGCGCGGATCGCAGCGAGCATCGTTTCGGACGTCTGGTGCAGAGAGACGCGCAGCCGCTCGCCCTCCGCGAGCTTCGGCTGCGCGCCGAAGAACTCGACGTACTGCGGCCAAGCCGCCTCGAGCACCGCGAGCGCCTCCTCCGCGTCGCTGCGGCGCTGGAACCACGTCTCCTCCGCGCGCGGCGGCGGCGACAGCGCCGGCTGGGAGTCGGGGATCCCGTGCACCTCGATTCGGTAGTGCTCCGACTCCGCGCTCAGCCGGGCCGTGGCATCGATCGACTGCGCGAGCACGAGCAGAAACGAGAGCGTGAACATGACCTCACTCCAGTCGGAAATCGCCGGCAGCAGGCCGAGAGGAACGAGTCCCCCGAGTCAACGGCTGGCCTCGGCGCGACGGCGCACGATCTCGAGGATGTAGGACTGAACGTCCGACATGATGAAGTCGGTCCAGAGCGTCGCGTAGAAGTTGAAGTGCGTCGACACGCGATGACGCGAGCGCAGGTGCAGCAGGACACCACCGTCCGCGAGCGCTTCGAGCTCGTATTCGCCCTCGAGCACGTCGAAGTACGGGCCGCCGACCGTGACATGCTGGTCGAGTGTGTGCGGCGGGATCGTCTCGGCGTCGGCGTGGATCGAGAAGGTCAGCTTGCGTGGCGGCTCCCAGTGCGTGACGGTCTCGATGAAGAGCACGTTGCCCTCGAAGGTCGCGTGACGGACACCGCCCACGCCCTCGTGACTCAAGGTGGCCTCGAGCGGCCGCGGGAAGCCGATCCAGTGGCTGAGCGCGAAGTGGTGCTCTTCCTCCGCGAAGCGTGGCACGCGCTCGATCTGCTTCCAGACCTGCTCAGGTGTCGCGTCGACGCGAATCACATTCTCGATCGTGCGGATCTCCTCCGAGCGCCCGAAGCGCGCTTCGATCGGTCCCGCGAGGTAGGGGAGCAGCGCGATGCAAGGCAGGGCCGCGCCGCTGCCGCTCTTGCCGGAGCCGCGGCGGGCGTCGGCGATCGCACCGGCGAGCACTCCCCCGACGAGCGAGAGCGCCACGTACAGCGGGAACCACAGGAAGATGCAGATCAGGCCTTCCCAAGCGAGCGCGAGGGACACCGCCAGCGCGAGGATGCCGGACACGACGGCCATCGAGAGGCGCGCCGTCCACGCCAGCTTCTCGCGCCGCTCGGCGAGCGCGACGGTCACGAAGCCGAGTGAGAACGGCACGAGGAAGATGAAGCTCGCGGTCATCACCTCGAGGAAGCGCGAGGTCGCGTCGGAGCCGAACAGGGCGCGCGCCATGAGTCCATGGCCGGCGCCGGCGGCCACTGGCAACACGAAGCGCTCGAGCACTTCGAGAGTGCGACGGCGGCTGCGCTGGCGGTTGTACGCGTCGACGTCCGGCTCACCCATGCCGCGGAAACTAGCGCAGCCGCCAGCTAGGATCCACGCCATGCTCCTCCGGCACTGGCTTGTGGCGTTCGTCTCGTTGTTCGCCTCGTCCAGCGCGTTCGCCGACGGAGATTCCGCGCTCCACCCGACCCCCGCGAGCCGCAAGGGCCTGCAGGTGCAGATGGTCGAGGACGCGCTCGAGCTCGGGATCGCCCACGCGGTACTGAACGTGAACCTGTCGCAGCTGCATGCGCGGGCCGCGGACGAGTCGACGTTGCCGTTCGAGCACGATGGCCGCACGTGGCACTTCGACCGCGCCTATCTCGAGGCGCTCGACCGTGAGATCCGGCCGCTCTCCGAGAAGGGTGTGGTCGTCTCGCTGATCCTGCTCTCGATCGCGAGCGGGGACGCGGACAAGGACGCCTTCCTGCTCGATGCGCGCCGCGAGGCACGCGCCCCCAACGGCATTTGTGCGCCCAATCTCGCGACGGACGACTCGCGCGCCTGGCACGCGGCCGCAGTTGCTTGCATGGCGCGGCGCTGGAGCGGCACGTCGTCGAACGGCAGCGTGTGGGGCTGGATCGTCGGCAACGAGGTGAATTCCCACCACTGGTGGTTTCACATGGGCCCCGCGTCTCTCGAGCAGGTCGTGCGCTCGTACGAGGACCTCGTGCGGCTGGTGCACGACTCGGTGACGCGCGAGCGCGCGCATGCTCGTGTGTACGTGTCGCTCGAGCATCACTGGTCGATCCGCTATCCGGCGGCCAGCGAGCAGCAGGGCTTTTCGGGCCGTGATTTTCTGCTGCGTTTCGCGTCGCTGGCACGCGAGCGCGGCGAGTTTCCGTGGCACGTGGCGTACCACCCGTATCCGGAGGACCTGTTCGACTGCGCGTTCTGGGACGATGCGAGCGCGCCCGACGACGATGCCGCTCCGCGCATCACGTTCCGCAACCTGCCTGTCCTGACGCGCTTCCTGCGGCGCGAGGACATGCTCCACGCAGGCACGCCGCGACGCGTGATCCTCTCGGAGCAGGGCTTCCACCGCGCGGACGGCGAGGCCGGCGAGAAGCTGCAGGCTGCGGCCTACGTCGCTGCGTGGCAGGCGGTGCAGCTCGAGCCCTCGATCGACGCGTTCCACTTGAGCCGTCACGTTGACCATGCCCACGAGGGCGGGCTGCGCTTCGGCCTGTGGACGCGCAAGGACGATTCGATCTGTGCGCCGGAGCGGCGCACGGCGCTCTACGCAGTGTTCAAGGACACCGCCACGCCGCGCGAGGCCGCGGCCCATGCCTCTGCGCTGTCCGTGCTCGGCATCGAGAGCTGGAAAGAGCTTCCAGCTCGACTTGGCCATCGCACCGCGCGCTAGTTGCACGCTCGAGGAGGGACGGACATCGCGGTCTTGGGTTCAGACGGGCGCCCTGTCGCGTCGACGAAGCATCGTCTCGGAACACAAGCGTCCCCATGCGGGACGCCCGGGACGCCCCCCCAAATGTCGAATCGCAAGCTGTCCGGCTTCACTCTCGTGGAGCTGATGATCGTCGTCGCCATCATTTCCGTGTTGGTCGGCTTTGCCGTGCCGCGCTTCCTCGCGGCGCGCCGCAGCGCGAACGAAACCAGCGCGATCACCGTGATGCGCTCGATCGTGGGCGCGCAGGTGTCGCTGCAGTCGGCCGGCTCGATCGACACCGACTCGGATGGGCAGGGAGAGTTTGGCTATCTCGGCGAGCTCAGCGGAACGCGCCCCGCGCGCATGTCGGTCGCGGGCTCTCCGGCGGCAGGCCTCGCGGGCACTCACGAGATCAACCCTTCGCCGCTCCTGCCCTCGATGGGACAGGTGACTCAGTCGGTGGTCACGCACTCCGGGTATGTGTTCCAGATCTGGCTGCCGGGCTCCGCCAACGCGCCGATGACGGGAGTCGCGGAGGACGGCAACGGCGGCAAGCTCGCGGGCCCGTTCCCCGATCCCAACGCCTGCGAGACGCGCTTCTGCGCCTACGCATGGCCCGTGCGTGCCGGGGCCACGGGCTCGCGCGCGTTCTTCGTGAATCAGGAAGGCGTGATCCTCGAGACGCCGAATCGCGGCGCGACGCCCTACTCGGGCCTCGGCAGCGGCCCTGACTTCGACGCGGCCTTCGCTGTGGCCGGAGACATGAGCGCGGGGTTCGCTCGTGGCTTGCCGGCGGCCGACGGAAACACTTGGCGACCGGTGCAGTGAGCGCGACGGGCGCGGGCGCTATGCTCGCGTGCGCGTCGCTGCGCGGCGCAGGCGGGCGACGGACCACGTGAGCGCTAGCACGGCGAAGCACAAGCTTCAGGGCATCGAGGCGGCGCGCGGGATCGCGGCGGCGATGGTCGTCGTGTACCACGCGGCGCGGCACCTCGACGCGAACGGACTCGGGCTTCCGTGGGCCGCGGGGCTCGAGAAGTTCGGTCACGCGGGCGTCGACTTCTTCTTCGTGCTGTCGGGCTTCATCATCCTCTTTGCGCACTGGGAAGACGTCGGCGTGAGAGCAGCGCTGCCACGCTACGCGGAGCGACGCTGCACGCGCATCTTCCCGCTCTACTGGCCCGTGCTCGCGGCGTACTTCGCGCTCGCAGTCCTTGGCTCGCGCGCGCTTCGCCCCGACGCAGGGACGGTGCTCGCCAACGTGGCACTGCTGCCCACCGCCGAGGAGCCGATTGTCGGTGTGGCGTGGACCTTGCAGCACGAGATGCTGTTCTACTTCCTGTTCGCGGCGTTGCTCGTTTCCCGATCGATGGGCATCGCGCTGCTCGTCGGCTGGATGGCGTGGGTGCTCGCTGTCGTCACCGGAGTTCTCGAGCGCCCTGAGCACGGCCTCGGACGTGTGGGGCTCTCGTCCTACAACCTGCAGTTCGTGCTGGGCATGGCGGCTGCGTGGGTGGCACGACGCGCGCGCGTGCCGGCGCCCCGCTTGCTCGCGCTCATCGGGGCGAGCGCGTTTCTCGCGATCGGGATCGCCGAGAGCCGTGGCCTCGTCGACGGCTATGGCGATGTGGCCCGCCTGCTCTACGGCCTCGCCGCTTGGCTCTTCGTGGTCGGCATCGTCGAGGGCGAGCGCGCGAGCGGCTTTCAGGTGCCGCGCCTGCTCGCGATCGTCGGCAAGGCGTCCTACTCGATCTACCTCGTGCACCTCTTGTGCATCGGGATCGCCTTCAAGCTCCTCGAGCGTGTCGGCGCGACCGGACTCGATGCTCATCTGCAGCATGTGTTGCTGGTCGTGGTCGGGATCGTCGGAGGGGTGCTGGTCTCGATGTGGCTCGAGCACCCGCTGATGGCGGTCGCGCGGCGGGTGTGGGCCCGCGCCGCGGGGCGACAGCAGGGGGCACTGTCGTGAAGCCGGTCACGATGCGACGGCGCACGGCGCTCATCGTGCTCGCGTATGTCATGGCTCTCCACGCGGTGCTCGCCTTTGCGCTCTTCAAGACCAACTTCATCCCGCTGGCGCGCAAGACGCTCGGTCTCGCTCCGCCCGAGGAGCGCAACGTGGCGCTCTACCAGGCGATGCTGCAGTGGCCTGAACGCAACCGCCTTGTGCCGATGGGAGCGGTGGTCGTGCTCGGCGACAGCCTGCTTCAGGATCTAGGAACTGCGCAGCTGGGGCGCGAGGTGCATTCGTTCGCGCTGGGAGGCACGACCGCGAGCACCCTGCTCGAAGGACTGGCGCTCGTGCCCTGCATCGAGCGCGCGGGCGTGATCGTGCTCGGGGTCGGCGCCAATGACCTGAAGTACCGCGATCCGGAAGGCGTCGTGCGCGACTACGCGGCGGTCCTCGCTGCGCTGCCCGCGAACGTCGAAGTCGTCGCGCTGCCGATCCTGCCAGTCGACGAGCACTGCGAGGCCATCCGCGAGCGGCCGTACTTGAGCAACGAGCGCATCGCGCGGCTCGA
>CAITGX010000150.1 GCA_903892045.1 uncultured Planctomycetota bacterium
TGTGCGGCGATGCTGGCCCGGTCGGGGCGGAAGAGGCGCTGAAAGAAGCCCTTGGAGGCTGCGGCCGCTCCCTGCAGTGGACGCTCCCCGGTCAGCCACTCGAAGGCGATGACGCCCAGCGAGTACACGTCGGATCGACCGTCGGTGCGCAGGCCACGGCCCTGCTCCGGTGACATGTACTCGAGCGTCCCTTCGATGAAGTTGCTCGTCTCCGGGGTGAACAACGCGTCCTGCGCGAGGCCGAAGTCGATCAGCACGGGGAATGCGCCAAGGGGGCGCTGGACCACCAGCACGTTCTCCGGCTTGAGGTCGCGGTGGACTAGTCCCGCCTCGTGCAGCGTCGCGAGGGAATGGGCGATGAGCGCGATCATGCGCACCACCTCGCACTCGTTTGCCTCTCCGCCTGGCTGCATCGACGCACGCAGGTTGCGTCCGCGCACGAAATCCGAGATCACGTACGAAGTGCCGTCTGGATCGGTACCCATCGCGCGCACACGCGCGAAGCCAGGGTGGCGCAGGCGAGCCGCCGTCTCGAGCTCGCGTCGTGAGCTGTCGAGGATCAGCTTGCGCTGCTCCGGCGCATAGACACTGTCGAGGTGCAGCACCTTGGCCGCGACGACCTCGCTGCTGCGCGGGTCGAACGCGAGATAGGTCCGTCCGCAACCTCCTCGGCCGAGCTCGCGGACCAGCACATATCCCTCGATCGCGTCTTCTCGGACGCCAAGCGCCCGCCCAGTCTCGACATGCAACCCCTGCACGACCCCGTTGCGCGCGAGCTGCTCCCGGATCGCAGGCAGGTAGCGCGCGTAGCCATCGCGCCGTGCGACCAGCAGCGCGCGTTCGAGCTGGGCCAGAGCAAGCTCCTGCCGGCCAGCGCGAGCGAGCGAGCCGGCCAGGAGGATGCGAGCCGCGATTTCCTCATCGGGAATCACGAGCCGCTCGAACTCATCCGCCGCGTCGCGGAGCATCTTCCAGCTCGAGGTCTCGGTGGCGGGGGACGCCATGGCCAGCTCGCCGCGCACCGCGAGCACGAGCGACTTCAGGTACGGCTCGCCTCCGTCGCCGATCGCGGCGCTCGCAAGATCGATCTGGGACTGGGCCTCGGCGCGGTTGCCGCAGGCAAGCCGCGCAAGAGCCAGCTCCTTGCGGGCAAAGAACTCCAGGCTGCGACTGGAGTCGGCGACAGCCAGTCCGACGGCTTTCTCCAGCCACTCGCACGCCACTTGCGCGTGACCGCTGGCCCGCAGAGTGCGACCGATGTCCTGCGTCATGCGAACCACCCCGACCCGATCGCCGAGCTGCTCGGACAGCTCGAGGTCGCGCTCGAAGCACTCTCGCGCGAGCTCAAATCGACCTGCCCGCAAGTGTGTGCGCCCGATGTTGCCGAGCGTCATGGCGACGCCCAGCATGTCGCCTTCGGCGACCTTGTTGACGAGCGAGATCGAGTAGTGGGTCAGCCCGATCTCGAGCTGACCCTCGGCGGCAAACAACTGTCCGAGGATGTCCTCGACGCGTGCCGTGGCAGCGCGGTCCCGCAGGTCGCGGTAGCGACGACTGGCTTCCAGCAGTGCCGCGATCGCGGCCGTTGGCACACGCAGCTTTCCCTCTGCCAGTCCGAGTACTTCGAAGCTGCGCGCACGGATTCGGGCATCGTTGCGCTCGTCCTCTGCGTGCTCCCGCGCGACTTCGGCGGCCGCGTACACGGAACCGCGCTCGCGGATGTCGAGCATGGCACGTTCGACGGCACACGCGATCGGGAACGTCGCCTCACACGCATCGAGATCGATGCGCGCGCCGGCGAACTGCCCGAGAGCCGCTCGAGCGCTCGCACGCGCGAACAGCGCCTCTGCCGTGGTTGCCGCCACATCCGCGGCCACAAGAACCTTCGATTCTCGCCTCAGGCTCTCGATGGGCGCGTACGGGGGTGGCCAGCGACGAGCGTGCTCGGGCTCATTCATTGAATTCACTCGCCTTGTAGCGCCGCTGTTTCGCTGGGGTGAGCTTGTGCGGATCGAGGGCCGCTCCAGCGGCGCCAAGGTTTAGTGGGATGGGCTTGCAGGCTGTACGCGGACGACGAACGAGTGGCGCTGGAGGTCGAAGTGCGCCTGCGAGGCGTGGTCCTCCCACCTTTCCCCGTTGCGGATCCATGCGTTTCCGATCGCGACGCGGGCCTCCCCGGCGCGGACCCCCACGAGCCAGATGTTGCCGTCGTACTGCTCACCCCCGCCATATTCCACGCGCACCACATCCGGATCTGAGGAGACAAGACCTGGCGAGTAGCCCCAGCTGGCCGGATTTCCTCGCTGCTCGATGGCGTGTCGCTTCTCCCCGACCGCAAGCACGACCACTTCCATCGTGCTCATGTCCTTCGGAAGCTCACCGTCCGGCCGCAGATGGAACCGGTGGTAGCCGCAACTGACGAGGATGCAGGCGATCAGAGCGGCGCAAGTCGTACGCAGCAGGGTCCGCATGAGGATCTGGCTCCAGTTCATGAGCTTCCGAGACTTCACTTTCATGATCGTAGCCGCCCCAGAGTACGCTGCGAGCCAACCTCCTGCCCGAAGACGACGGCTGGGTTCCGGGCGCTAGGGGCCGAAGCCGATGCGGGGTTGGTCCTCGACGGTGCCGGGCGGGGTGTAGTCGGGGATGTCGGTGGGGAGGAGCTCGGTGACTTCGCGGAGCTCGATCTTGCCGTCGGAGTGGGCGCGCACGGCCATGTTGGCGAA
>CAITGX010000151.1 GCA_903892045.1 uncultured Planctomycetota bacterium
CTCGACGCTCCGCGCCGCGAGCTGGGCCGCGTTCTGCAGGTTCTCGAGGTGCTCGATCAGGCCCTTCTCGATGCGGCGTGCATCGGCGAGCAGCTCGGCGAGCCCGATTTCGATTCCGGACAGCTCCGAGAAGACGCGCAGCACGGCCGCGGAGGCCTTCGGGTTGGGGACGGTGGCCGCGAAGAACGGGAATTCCCCGAGCAGGCAGGTGCCCGGCAGCGAGCGCGCAGCCGCGAGCGTCACGAACACTCCGTTCAGGCCCGTGATCTCGCCTTCTTGAAGGCGCGTCACTCGGGCGCGATCGATGTCGGCGAGCAGCGCGGCCTCCGTGACCACCGCGAACACGCGCGGCTCGGCGCTCGGATGCGCCGGAGTCGCCATGGCTGCGAAGGTGAACACGCGCTCCACTCCGTGCCGAGCGGCGACGTCGAGCAGCGCCTCGCCGTAGCGTGCGGCATCGACGCTCGGCTGCTGGTCGGCGAGCATCACGATCAGGTCGCGACCCGCGCCGGGGTTGCGCCACGCGTAGAACACGCTGCGCGGCCGGTCGGGCGGCTGCACGAGCCCGTCCTTGACGGCGATCGACTGGGTGGCGTGGAACGGTCGCGCGTCGAGCTCGGCGAGGGGCTGCATGTCGAGCGCGCGCACGAGGTACGTGCCGGCGATCTGCGCCACGCCGCCCATGCCGGGCCACACAGCGACGAGCCAAGGCTTGCGAAGCTCGCGATCCATGACCCTCTCTTAGGACGGACGTCCCCCCGGCCCCAAGGCTCACCTCCTCGGGACACGCAGGGGAACGTCCGCGCCGTGCCTCAGCGCCGGTCTCGGGCCTTGCCCGCCGCGCCCCTACGCCGCTTGCGGCCCACCCTCGCCGTAGCGCGGAAATCGCAGGGACAGCTGCTTGCCAGCCTCCTTCGCGATCTCGGCCATGAGCTCGTCGCGGCGCACGCGCGCCTCGAGCAGGTCGGTGGTCTTGAGCGACGCGCGGATGCGGTGCTTGCGCTGCTCGGTGTGGTAGGTGAACGCCACCCACCAGCGCTTCCCGTTGCGCCACAGGTGGTGGTCGGGATGCGTAGCGGGGCCGATGGAACGGGTGAAAGCGCTCGGACGCTTCTTCTTCACGGTGGTGTCCTCTGTCGGAGACGGGGAACTCCACCGGAGCGCTGCGACCCTTGCGGGCCGCCGCGGGACACTTCGTTGCCGCGAGGCCCTTGCGAGCCCTCGGCCACATCGATCGCCCTTGCGGGGCGCTCCTGGCACCTTGGGATGTCCTCCCAGGTTGCCGGACCCGCGCACTCGCGGGTCACTCCGGATGTACAGGGGACAGTATCGCCCCTACCCCGCCCGGAGGACAAGAGGCCCGTGTGTCATAGGCCGCGGCAGGGGCTCGCCCGCGCATTCCCGCACGGCCAGCAGGCCATTTTTTCGCTCTCGGGCGCACTCAGGCTCGGTTCCAGAGCCAGATCCAGTTGGCGACGAGCAGCGAGAGTCCGAGCGTCCACGCGAGGGCGCGGGCGGGGCGGTCGAGCTCGAGCTCGAAGCGTCGCGCGGTCGCCGCGCGCAGCACAGTGAGTCCCGCGAGCACCGCGAGCGCGGTCATCACGAGCGGATTCCACAGCCAAGCCTCGATGGGGCGCGCATCGAGCAGCGCGAGCACGCCGCGCGTCGAGCCGCAGCCCGGGCACGGACGACCGGTCACGCGCTTGAACTGGCACAGCACGAAGTCGAAGTCGTGCCGCCGCGCTAGCCAGGCGCCCGCGACGATCACCGCTGCATAGACGACGAGCAGCGCGATGACCCAGCGCGGGATGCTGGGCCACCGCGAGGCGGGGACGCGGCGCAACCCGACGCGCACGTGCTCAGGCCATCGCGCTCCCCATGAGCACCACGATCACGAAGTACGCAATGCCAACGAGCGCGCCAAGGATCGCGAGCACGGTGCCGATGATGCCGCAGATCTTGCCGGCGTTGGTCGTCCCCTGGCCCGCCGGGTCCATGGTGCCCGCTGCCATCTCCTTCAGGTCCGCATTGCCCATCAGCCACGCCGGGATACCGAGCAGGCCGCAGCAGACGAGCGAGAGGATGCCGAGAACGAGGATTGTGGTTCCGCGATGGGGCTTCATCGAGTGGTGCTTTCCGTCGGGAGAACTGCCGACGTCAAGAGGGTACAGGAAGCGCGCCCCCGGGTTACAGGCTCCGGTCGAAATTGCCCCAAAGGGCCTAGCGCGGCACCTTGGCTGCCAGCGCGTCGAGCTCGGCCAGCGTGAAGCGGACGCTCGCGACGTAGGGCTTCTCGCCCTTCACCCAGTGCCCGTAGCTCGTCGCCACGAACGTGCCATCGTCGAGGATCTCGAGTCCCGCGTAGCCGCAGTCGTACTCGTGATGGTTGTCCATCAGGCGCACGCGATATTGCCCGCTCGCGCTCGCGCCAATGTCCTCGTAGCGACCGACCCACGCCATCCAGTCGCCCTTCATGGGACTGTCCTTGGCCATGTCGCGGAACGTCAGCACGAGCCGTCCGTCGAGCGCGTAGGCGCCGACATGGCGATCCCCGGTGAGCGCGGAGTTCACCGGCCGCGGTGTGCTCCAGCTGCGTGCGTCGTCGCCGCTGAACATCGCGTGTGACTCGGAACGGCGGCGATTCTCGCGCAAGAGCAGCGCGAGCTCGCGGCCATCGGGAGAGCGCACGGCGCCGGGCTCGCACAGGTGCACGTCGCTTCCGCTCCAGAGGCTCGTCGGTGCGCTCCACGTCTGCCCGAGGTCGCGCGACACCGACTGCAGCAGCGTGAACGTGCCCGCGGCCTTGCCACCCTGCTTCAGGAAGCGCCCATCGTCGTGGAACAGCGCCGCCAGCGAGCCATCGGCGAGCCGCACGACGGACGACATCACGACGATGCCGCCAAAGTCCCCGATCGGCGCGAGCTCGGTCCACGTGCGCCCGCCGTCATCGGAGTGCGAGACGCGCGCGGGATACAGGCCCGAGAAGAGCAGCACGCGCTCGCTGCCGTCGGGCTGTGTGAAGCGATGCAGCGTCGGAGTCTCGAGGCTCGTGGCGAAGCTCGCCGGCACGGGATGGGGCTTGCTCCACGAACGGCCGCCATCCTCGCTGCGCACGATACGGATCGCGCCCCGACCGTGACCCTCCGGGTACGCGCACAGGATCGTGCGGCCATCGCCGAGGAGCGCCGTCGTGGGATGGCCGAGGTACTTCGCGGGATCGCGATCGACGGTGACCTGCCGCCCCGCGTCAGCGGCGAGATCGAGCGACTGGATCTGGGCGAGCGCGAGCAGCAGGGCGGTGAGCATGCGCACGTTGTAGCGCACGGACTGGGTACAGTCTCGGCATGAAGCGCTACGGAATGGTGATCCGCCTGCAGCCAGGAAAGGTCGAGGAATACGAGCGCCTGCATGCCGCGGTGTGGCCCGGCGTGCTCGCGCGCATCTCGGCCTGCAACCTCCGCAACTACTCGATCTTCCTGCAGCGGCTCGACGACGGGCGCGACTACCTGTTCGCGTACTTCGAATACTCCGGCAGCGACTTCGCGTCGGATATGGCGCGCATGGCCGCGGATCCCGAGACGCAGCGCTGGTGGAAGCTCACCGAGCCTTGCCAGGACCCGCTCGGGACGCGCGCGAGTGGCGAGTGGTGGACCTCGATGCGCGAGGTCTTCCACCATGCTTGAGGCGCTCGCGCTCGCGTTGCTCTCGCAGCTGCCTCACGCGCCGCTCCCGCTCGAGCTCGAGGCGCCGCTCGATCGCTGGGACGAGGGCTTGCCGCTCGGAAATGGAGCCCTCGGCGTGCTCGTGTGGGGCGAGGGACGCACGCTGCGCTTTTCGCTCGACCGCGGAGACCTGTGGGACGAACGAACGCCCGAGACGCTGAAGCGTCCGGACTGGACCTACGCGCGCATGCGGGAACTCGTCGCGCAGGGGCCGCAGCAGGAACTGCACGACCTCTTCGACGTTCCGTACGACACCGTGCCGTATCCGACGAAGCTCCCCGGCGGCCGGCTCGAGCTCGAGTTTCCTGACGGGATGACGGCCCGCCGCTTCGCGCTCGAACCGGGCACGGCCGAAGCCACGGTCGAGCTCGCCGGCGCGCGCGTCATCACACGCGTGGACGCGAACGAGCGCGTGCTCGTCGTGCGCGTCGACGGAGCGCAGCCTATCGCGAGGCTCATCGCTCCGGCAGCTGTCCAGCAACTTGGCTACGAGCCTGCGATCGCTGGTCGCGAGGGCGACGTGCAGTGGTTCGTGCAGCGCGCCGCGGACACGATGAGCTACGCCGTCGCGTGCATGCAGCAGCGTGATGCGGGCGGTGTCACGCTCGTCGTGACCGTCGAGCGCAGCGTCGGAGTGCCTGCGAGTCCCGACTGGATGCGCACGCGGGCGCTCGCGTCGCTCGCGCCGGATGCCGAGGACAAGCACCGCGCGTGGTGGACTCGGCACTGGTCCGCATCGTCCGTCCGCGTTCCGGATGCGGCGATCCAGCGGCAGTACGAACTCGCGCGCTACCTCTACGGCGCGGGCTCGCGCGTCGACCAGCTCGGCCACGGTGGCGCGCCGATTGCGCTGCAGGGCCTGTGGACCGCGGACTCCGGAGGCCTTCCTCCCTGGAAGGGCGACTACCACAACGACCTCAACACGCAGACCACGTACATCGCGCAGCTGCCCATGGGGCACGCGGAGGCGGGGCTGTGCTTCCTCGAGCACCTCGACGCCCTCGTACCGCAGTTCGAGCGCTTCGCGCGGGACTTCTACGCCGTCCCGGGCCTCGTCGCTCCGGGCGTGATGACGCTCGGTGGTCGCGCGATGGGTGGCTGGGGCCAGTATTCGCTGTCGCCCACCAACACGGCCTGGCTCGCGCTGCTCTTCGATGAGCACGGGCGCTACACGAACGACCGCGAGTTCCTCGGCAGCGTCGCGTACCCATGGTGCTCCCGCGCAGGCGACGCGCTGGCGGCGTTGCTCCAGCCCTCCGACGCGGGCCACCTGCGCCTGCCGCTCTCGTCGAGTCCCGAGATCTTCGACAACTCGAAGCGCTCGTGGCTCCCGCCGAACTCCAACTACGACCAGTCGCTCCTGCGCTGGCTGTTCGGGGCCCTCGCCAGCCAGGCGGAATCGCTGGGGCGAGCGGAAGATGCCGCACGCTGGCGAAGCGTGCTCGCGCAGCTCGAGCCACTCGATGTCGATGCAGCGACGGGCGCGCTGACGTTCGCTCGCGGACTGCCCTACGACCAGTCGCACCGCCACTTCTCGCACGCGCTCGCGATCCATCCGCTCGGACTCATCTCGATCGAGGGCGACGAAGCGGAACGCAAGCTCGTCCACGCCACGCTGGACTCGATTCTCGCGCGCGGCACCGACTGGTGGACGGGCTACAGCTTCTCGTGGATGGCCTGCATGCTCGCGCGTGCAGGCCGTGCGGACGCGGCGCTCGAGCATCTCGAGACGTACCTCGCGTTCACCGGCCGCAACGGCTTTCACTTGAACGGCGACCAGTCGGGCAAGGGGCACTCGAAGTTCACCTATCGGCCGTTCACCCTCGAGGGGAACATGCTCGCGGCGCAGGCCGTGCACGAGATGCTCCTGCAGTCGTGGGGCGGCCTCGTGCGCGTCTTCCCGGCGACCAGCGCGCGCTGGCAAGACGTCGAGTTCGTGGCGCTGCGTGCCGAGGGAGCGTTGCGGGTCTCCGCGACGCGGCGCGCGGGGCGCACGATCGAGGTGCGGATCCTGTCCGAGCGCGGTGGCACGGTGCGCCTGCGCGATCCGTTCCTCGGCGGAGCCTTCGACAGCGCCGGCGCGATCGTCTCGCGTGCGGGCGCGGATCTCGTCGCGGAGCTCGCGCCCGGCGCGAGTCTCGAGCTGCGGCGTCGCTGACTGCGATCAGGCGAACTCGAACGCGCGCAGTGAGAGCGAGCCATAGGCAGCGCTCGCGTGAATCGTCTTGCCCTTGGCGCCCTCGCCGGCGGCTCCGAGCGCGACGAGGAGCGGCAGGTAGTGGTCCTCGGTCGGGTGGTTGCGCGCGGCGTGGGGCGCGAGCGTGCGATAGTCGCCGAGCGCCTTCGCATCTCCGGCGCGCGCACGCTCGTCGAGCCACGTGTCGAACTCCGCGGCCCACGTGGGGAGCACGTCGCCAGCCCCGAGCTCGCCCAAGTTGTGGGTCGCGCCACCCGAGCCGATCACGAGCACGCCCTTGCGACGCAGGTCCCGCAGGGCGAGACCGAGCTCGTAGTGATCCTGCGGACGGCGGCTGGGTTGCAGCGAGATCTGCGTGACCGGAACCTGCGCGTCGGCGAACGCGAGCATGAGCGGAATCCAGGCTCCGTGATCGAGGCCGCGTTCCTCGCGCCGCACTTTCGTGCCCGCGCTCGCGAGCGTGTCGGCGATCTCCGTCGCGAGCTCGACCGCGCCGGGGGCCGCATAGCGCATGCGATAGAGCTCTGCCTCGAAGCCTGAGAAGTCATGGATCGTGCGCGGCTGCGGAGAGACGTCGACGGAAACGTCCCGCGTCAGCCAGTGCGCCGAGACGCACACGATCGCGCGCGGCTTGCGGCCGTCCGCGAGAGTGGCGAGGAAGCGCTTCACCGGCAGGTCGCCGAGCACCAGGTTCGGCGCTCCATGCGAGACGAAGAGTGTGGGCAGCGGGGACTCGTTCGGCTTCACGTGGGTCTCCTTGTCCTGCGCGGCGAGGACGCCACCGGCGGCCAGTGCCGCAGCGCCGAGCAAGGTGTCGCGACGATCGAGCATGGTCTCGATCCTACTTGGTCTTGAGTGCGTCCGGCAGCCACTCGGGCAGGCGTTCGACCGCCTTGCGCGCCCGCTCGCTCGTGGGCACTCCCCACGCCTCGAAGAACGGTCCGAGGTTCTTGCCCGTCGCCTCGGAGAGCCGCACGAGCCACGCGTCGCGCTTCTCGTCGTCGCTCTGCGGGAGCTCGTCTCTCGAGAGCGGGATGTAGCTCGCGAAGGCCTTGCGGAAGGGCTCCCAACCGAACGCGTCGCGCACTTGCACGTACATCGAGAGGGCGAGGAACGGATCCGACTTCCACTGGTCGAACTTCGCGCCGCCAGCGAGGTAGCGCTCGAGGGACGGCGGCTCGTTCACGCCCGGGTGCCCGCGCTCGCCCTGCGGCAGCTTGCAGCAGCGCTCGAGCGAGTAGAGACCGATCACGTTGTTCGTGACCTCGCCGGTTCCGTCGAAGGTCCATTCGCCACGCTGGAGGTTGTGGCCGAGCTCGTGCACGAAGCCCCACATTCCGTCGCCCGTCTCGAGGCGCGGCAAGTCGACGACGGCGTCGATGATGTCGAGGTGCGTCATCACGGGATAACCGGAGTGCATGTAACCTGCGCTGATCTGGCGATCCGCGACGAAGCGCTCGGGACGCGAGCGCTCCTTCGGGATTCCCACGAGCTCGGACTGCGCATCGACGATGGTGTCCCAGAAGCGCAGGAGAGCTTCGGGGTCGTCGAGCCCGCGGATCGCACTCGAAGGCACGCTGATGACGAGCCTGCGCGAGCCGATCTCGGCCCACGGTCCCGGTCGTGTCCGCTGCGCCGTGCGCCACTCCTCGAGCGAAGTCTCGCCGAGCAGGAAGCGCGGGGCGGGAACCGCGCCACGCACCTGCACGCGCAGACGGCCCGCCGTGCAGCCCTCGGGGACCACCACGTACACCGGGCCTCCGAACGGATTCGCCGCCGTGGTGAGCTTCTCGGACGCCGGCACCTCGAGCGTGATCTCGGGCACGCGCTTCCACTCGTCGTGATGCCACAGGCCATCGGTGTGACAGCCGATGCGCAGGGCGAAGCCGCGTCCCGTCGCCTCGCTCGGCAGCTGCAGCTCGATCTTCGCCCCCGGCCGCGCGTAGGCTCCGGTCGAGTGCCACCCGCCGAGCGCCGTGTCGAGCTCGACGCTGATCGCCTGCGGCTGCGCATCGACGTCGCCCGGGAAATCGGCTGCGGAGGCATGCGCCCGCACCTTCGACGCGGGCAGGCGCCGCAGCATCTCCACCTGAATGCCCATCAATGCCCGGCGCAGCGCATCCGAGCGCCGCATGGGACGCGCATCGCTCGCCACGAGCTCCGCTTCGCGGGTCTTGACGAGCTTCTCGAGCTTCTCGCGGAAGGCGACGTCGCCATCGGGCATCCAGCGCAGCGCGAGCTGCAGCGAGCTCTGCGCCTGCGCCAGCTCCGCATCGCTCGCGCTCGCCTTGCCCGCGTCGATCGCGACCAGCAGCTCGAGCGCGCGCGCGGCGTGGACGAGCGGCGCCACCGGCCCGACCGCGATGTGGCCGCTCGTGTCGGTCGCGCCCGTATAGCCGTCCGCGTAGGCGAGCCCCGCGCGCGCGAGCATGGCTTGGCCCGGCCGCGCCTCGATCTGCGCGCCGCGATGTCCCTGCAGCCAGCCCCACGGCGTGTCGCCGCAGAGGAGCCCACCGCCGCTCGCGACCCAGTCGCCGATCCACTCGGCCTCGTCGGCTTCGAGCGACAGCGGTGCGCAGCCGATCAGCGCGAGCTTGTCGACGCCATCGGGCTTGGGTCCGCGCGGCAACTCGACCACTTCGAAGCCAGCCTCGCGAAACAGGCCAGCGAACATGCCGGCGTGTACGCCGACCTTGAGTGAGCGAGCCTTCGACTTCGCCGCCCATTCGAGCAAGGCCTTCATCAAGAGCGCGGTCTCGCCCGGGCGCTTCGCCGCGGCTCCTGCATATCCGTTGTGCCCGAACACGACCACGCGTCCGCCGCCGATGCGACCTCCGGCGACGATCGCCGCGCGCACGCCGGAGTGCTCGGCGGCCACGATCGGGAACGCCTTGTCCCCGAACACCGCGAGCGGCCCAGGAATGCCGGTGCGCTCGAAGAGCTTCACTCCCTCGATGAGCTTGGCCGCATCGTCCTGCGCGGACGCGAGCGGGGACAGCAGGCAGGTCCAGAGGGCGAGCAGCGTGGCAAGGGCGCGCATGCCCAACGTGATACCCGCCGCGCGCGGGTTCAGGCTAGCGGGAACACCGTCGAGCTGTGGATCTCGCGCACGCCGCTGTCCGCCACGATCTCGCGCCAGTTGTGGACTCGCACGCCGCCGCCGGCGAGCACCGCGATCCGGCCGCGCGCGCGGTCGACGAGCCGGCGGAGCTCCTGACGCCCCGCGTGCGCATCGCTGGCTCCGCCCGTGGTCAGCACACGATCCACTCCGAGCGCGATGAGCTCGTCGAGGGCTGCCAGCTTGTCTGGCGTGCGGTCGAAGGCGCGGTGGCAGGTCACCTTCAGGGGACGGGCGAGCGCGACCAGCTCGCGCATGCGTTCGACGTCGAGGGTCCCGTCCGCGCGCAGCACGCCGAACACGGCCGCCATCACCTTGCGCTCCTTGAGCCACGCGATGTCGGCACGCATCGAGTCGAGTTCCGCTGCGTCGTAGGTGAAGTCACCGCCGCGCGGCCGCACCATCACGCACAGTGGCAGCTTCGACTGCGCCTGCGCGAGCTCGAGTAGCCCGCGCGTCGGCGTCACCCCGCCGACGTCGAGTCGGGAGCACAGCTCGATGCGCTGCGCCCCGCCGGCCTCCGCACGCCGCAGATCCGCGATCGAGTCGACGACAACTTCCAGCAGGGTCATGGGGCCGAGCTCCGCGCGCGCAGTCGATCGAGAGCCACCGCTGCGACGATGATCGCGCCGGTCACCAGCTCCTGCACCCAGTTGTCGAGGCCGAGCTTCGTGCAGCCGTTGTCGACCACCGTCATGATCAGCGCGCCGACGAGCGTGCCCGCGATCGAGCCCTGCCCCCCCGAGAGGCTCGCGCCGCCGATGACCGCGGCCGCGATCACCTTGAGCTCGTAGCCCTGCGCCGTCGTCGGATCGCCCATCGAAAGGTAGGAGGTCTGCAGCACGGCCGCGATGCCGGCGCAGGCGAGCGCGAGCACGTAGACGAGCACCTTGGTGCGCTCGACGCGCAGTCCGCACAGTCGGGCCGTCTCCTCGGTCGAGCCAATGGCGAGCACGTGGCGCCCGAAGACCGTCGAGCGCATCGCGAGGGCCGCGAGCAGCGCGACGGCGAGCAGGATCCACACGCCTGCCGGCAGTCCCGCGCTGCCACCGGTCGTCATCAGGCCGCGCAGGCTCTCCATGGACTTCATCGCCTCCGCGCTCTCGGCGTACACCGGCTGGTTGTCGCCGAGGCCCTTCGCGAGCCCGC
>CAITGX010000152.1 GCA_903892045.1 uncultured Planctomycetota bacterium
AGCTCGATTACCGCGTGCCGTACACGCAGAGCCTGCAGTACTACACCGCGCTCCGAAAGCGCGGCGTGCCCGCGCGTCTCGTCGTGCTGCCCAACGCCGGTCACTGGCCCGCGTGGCACGAGATGGCGTTCTACTACAACGCGCACCTCGACTTCTTCCACGAGTACCTCGGCGGCGAGCCCGCCCCGTGGGACGTCACCGCCCATAGCCGCAACCTGCACCTCTCGCCGCGCTGATCGCGCGCGGCGGCGCGGAAGACGCCTTGGCGTCTTCTGCGAGGGATCCCCCGAGGGCGAGCGCAGCGAGCCCGCTGGCTGAAGCAGACGCGACTGTGGCCGTTGCGCTACGGCATGTAGGTGAGAGTGAGCGCGTTCGAAAGGTTCGTCGACTTCGAGGCGGGCGGATCCCTGTACCACGCCTGCACCTGTGCGCGCCTTCCCGCGAGCCAAGGCTGGCCGAGGGCGCCGGGCGTGGAGGTCTGGAAGGCGTTCCAGTCGAGCGTGAAGGTGCCGTTGCAGGCGCCGATGGTGCCGCCGGAGAACTGGCTCAGGGAGCGCTGGGTCGGGAGCTTCACGCACAGGAAGCTCGAGCTCGTGGTCGACCAAGGCTGGATCAGCTGGTCGAGGCCGTAGAAGAGCACGCCGGACTTCTGGCCCTCGACGTTGGTGACGCTGATCGTGCAGGGTGTCGAGAGCGCGAGGTTGGGGTTGGCGTTGGCGCTGATCGTCGCGGCGCAGCCGCTCGTCGAGGTGCCGGGCGTGCAGTAGGTCGTCGGGGGCGTGGCCGCGCTCGCGAAGCTCCACGACAGCACGTCGTTGTGCTCCCACGCTCCTCCGGTCGCCGAGGTGACACCGACGTAGAGCGAGCTGCCGCCGATCAGGTTGAGTCCGCCGACCGCGGCGCCGCCGATCCACGTGCCTCCGCTGGTGAAGCTGTAGGGCGTCGTGAAGAGCAGCGCGCCGTCGTAGGAGACGCTCAAGCTCCCGGGCACGTACACGATGCGCACCGAGTGCACGAGACCGTTGGTGAAGTCGACCGCCGGCGTGGCCCAGCCGATCGAATAGCTCTCGCGCGCGTCGTTCTGGCCCGTGCCGTTCGTGTGCCAGCTGAAATCGGCGCCGGTGCCGTCGAAGAAGGGCGAGCCGGCGTCGTAGGTGTCGATCTCGAGCGCGAGGGAGTTGACGATGCCGACACCGGCGGGCTGCGCAGGATTGTCGGCGTAGCCGAGGCAGCTGCCGGCGGTCGCGCTGCCGAGCGCAGCGGTGCCGCGCGGATCGTTCTGGAAGACGATCGCGAGCCCGTCGGCTCCGCTCGACGCCTGGCTCGTGAACTGGAACGTCATGTCGAGCGTGAAGCCGCCGGCGACGGAGAGCGGCTGCGAGTACCAGGCCGAGCCGCGCTGGCTCGCGGCCGCGGGCGTCACGCGCAGAACGCCGCCCGTGGCGAGCGCGTTGCCGTTGAGCACGAGGCCCGCCGTGGAGGCGAAGTTCGGATAGCTGAAGCCCTGTGCGAGCGCCGGGGCGGCGAGCAGGACGAGGGCAGCGAGAGAACGTGCGACGTGCATGGGACGAGCTCCTTCCGGTCGTCCCGGTTTACCCCCATTCCCCGCGGAGCGCGAGCCCCCGCGTCGGAACGTGCGGCGCGCCTTACACGTGGTGCACGGGGCCCTCGCCGCGCGAGGCGGCGAGCAGCGTGCGCTTCACGTACACGGGGACCATGTCCCGGCGGTAGTCGGCATCGCCGGGGATGTTGGGCAGCGGCTTGCACTGCTTGTGAGCGAGCGCGGCCGCTTCCGCGACGGCGGCCTCGAACTCCGGGGTGCCGGGGCGCTGGCCGCGCAGGATCGCGTCGAGCTTGGTGATGCGCTTGGGCTGGGCCGCGAGGGCCGTCACGACGACGTCCGCGTGCTCGACAGCGCCTTGCGCGTCGAGATCGAGGCGCACGGCGACGCCGAGCAGCGGGAAGTCGATGCTGCCGCGGTCGCGCAGCTTGCCGTAGGCGCCACGGTGACCGGCGGGAGCCTTGGGCACCTGGATCGACACGAGCACCTCGTCGCGCTCGACCTTCTTGTTGAAGATGCCGTCGGCGACCCAGAAGTCGTCGATCGCGATCGCGCGGCGGCCGCGCGGGCTGGCGAACTCGAGCGTCGCACCGAGCGTCATCAGCGGCGGCGCGCTGTCGTTCGAGGCGGCGGCGACGCAGTTCTTGCCGCCCTTGACGACGTGGCAGACCTCGCCGTCCTTCTTCATGCAGAAGCCGAGGGCCTCGCGCCAGAAGTAGGTCTGGTTGTACCACTGGCAGCGCGTGTCGAGCAGCACGTTGCCGCCGAGCGTGCCCATGGTGCGCAGCTGCGGGCCGGCGACGAGCGAGCAGGCCTGCGCGAGCGCGGGAGCCTGCGCGCGCACGAGCTCGCTCGCGGCGACCTCGGCGAGTGACGTCATCGCGCCGATCGCGAGCGAGCCGTCGGCGTTGCGGCAGATGCCGCGCAGCTCGCGCACCTGCGCCAGCGAGACCACGCGCGAGGGCGTGAAGAGCTCGTGCTTCATGTTGGGCACGAGGTCGGTGCCGCCCGCGACGATCATCGCGTCCGGGGACTCCGCGAGCAGCGCGACGGCCTCGGCGACCGTGGTCGGCGTGCACAGCTCGAACTTCGGGAGCCGCAGCATCAGCGCTTCCCTCCCTGCGCCGCCAGCGGGGCGCTCTCCTGCTTCGCGCGCAGTGCGGCGAGGACCTTGGCGGGCGTGAACGGCAGGTGCTTCAAGCGGATGCCCACGGCGTCGTAGATGGCGTTGGAGAGGGCCGGCAGGCACGGGTGCAACGGGCCTTCGCCCGCTTCCTTGGCGCCGTAGGGGCCTTCGGGGTCGATGGACTCGACGATCAGCGCGCGGAATTCCGGCGTGTCGAGGCTCGTAGGCAGGCGGTAGTCGAGCAGCGACGGGCCGCGGTGCAGGCCGAAGCGGTTGACGTCGTGCTCCTCGTACAGCGCCTCGGCGAGGCCCATGTACGCGGAGCCTTCCATCTGGCCCGCGACGATCATCGGGTTGAGCGCACGGCCGCAGTCGTGGGCGATCCACACGTCGTGCACGGTGATGCGGCCCGTCTCGGTGTCGACCGAGGCGTCGACCACGTGCGCGGTGAACGAGTAGGCGGGCGAGGCGCCGATCGTGCCGCCGCGGTAGTCCCCGCCGAGCTTCGGCGTGTTGTAGGAGCCGGTGGAGCCGAGCGTGTCGAACTTGGTCTCGGCGAGGTGGAAGGCCTCGACCGACGTGAGCGAGCGCGACGTGTCGTCGAGATCGATGACGAGCCCCTCGATCAGGCGCACCCGCGACGGCGCGCATTGCCACTTCTCGGCGACGGCGGCGACGAGCTTCTCGCGCAGCTTGCGGCAGGCGTCGATGGTCGCGTTGCCGACCATGAAGGTCACGCGGCTCGAGTAGGCGCCGAGATCGACGGGGCACAGGTCGGTGTCCGCGGCGACGACGCGGATGCGCTCGAGCGGGATGCCGAGCTCTTCCGCCACGATGTACGCGCACATCGAGTTCGAGCCCTGCCCGATGTCGTTGCCGCCGGTGAAGACGGTCACGAGGCCCGAGCGGTCGACCTTGAGCTGCACGCCGGCCTGCGGCATGTCGTTGGGGTAGACCGGGTAGTTCGTGCCCGAGATGTACATGGAGCCCGCGACGCCGAGCCCGCGGCCGGGCCCAAGCTTGCCGCGCCGCGCCTTCCAGCCGCTCGCACGCTCGACCTCGTCGAGGCACTGCAGGAAGCCATTGGAAGTCACGCGCTGGCCGTTCACCGTGCGCGTGAAGTCGCCTTGGAAGTTGCGGCGGCGGATCTCGATCGGATCGAGCGCGAGCTTCTCCGCGAGCTGGTCGAGCTGCACCTCGAAGGCGAAGCGCGGCTGCACCGAGCCGTGGCCGCGCTTGGGACCGCAGGGCGGCTTGTTGGTGAAGACGCGCGTCGAGTCGAAGCGGTAGGTCGGGAAGTGGTACGGCCCGGTGAGCAGCTGGCCCGAGTAGTAGGTCGTGACGAGACCGAAGGAGCTGTAGGAGCCGCCGTCGATCAGGATCTTCGCGTCGACGCCCGTGAGCTTGCCGTCCTTCGTGGCCCCGCTCCTGTAGTGCAGGTACATCGGGTGGCGGCCGCGGTGCGCGTAGAAGACCTCCTCGCGCGTCCACAGCATCTTCACCGCGCGGCCGGTGAGCATGGCGAGCTTGGCGACGCAGAACTCGAGGCTGAACGGGTCGGACTTGCCGCCGAAGGCGCCGCCAAGGCAGGGCTGGATCACGCGGATCCGGTGTGCGGGCAGCTCGAGCACGCGCGCGAGCGCGCGGTGCACGTAGTGCGTGATCTGCGTCGCCGACCAGAGCGTGAGCACGCCCTCGGGCGAGTAGGTGGCGACCGCGCAGTGGGGCTCGATCGGCGCGTGCGTCGAGCCGTGGAAGAAGTAGTCGTCCTCGACCACCACGTCGGCGCCCGCGAGCGCGGTCTCGACCGCACCGAACTCGAGCTGCACGCTCTTCGAGATGTTGCCTTCCTTGCGGCCCTCGTGGATTGCGGGCTCCGCGCGCACGAGCGACTCGTGCGGGTCGAAGAAGGCGTGCAGCAGCTCGTACTCGACCTCGATCAGCTTGAGCGCGGCGTTGGCCGTGTCCTCGTCGATCGCTGCCACGGCCGCGACGGGGTCGCCGATGAAGCGCACCTTGTCGACCGCGAGCGCGTTCTCGTCGGGCGTCCACGGAATGACGCCGTACTTCATCGGCATCGCATCGCCCGTGATCACCGCGTGCACGCCCTTGAGCGCGCGCGCCTTCGAGACGTCGATGCGCCGGATCTTCGCGTGGGCGTGCGGGCTGCGCAGCGTCTTCGCGTGCAGCATGCCGGGCAGCACGATGTCGTCGGCGTAGACCGCGGCGCCGGTGGCCTTGGCGAGGCCGTCCACCTTGGCGTGCGCGCGGCCGACGACCTTGAAGTCGACGTTGGCCTTCGAGCCGGGCTCGTGCGGACCCCAGGGTGCACCCGGGCCGTGGAGATCGCGGGCGCTCATCGCGTGGACTCCTTGGCGGCGCGCTGGGCCTCCCACGAGCGCAGCTTGGGCTGGAGCTGAAGTTTCTCCGCCACGGCGGACTCGATGGCCTCGAAGATCTGCGTGTAGCCCGTGCAGCGGCACAGGTTGCCGGAGAGCGCGTCGCGCATGTCCTCGCGCGAGGGCTGCGGGCAGCGGTCGAGAAGTGCGCGCGCCGAGAGGATCATCCCCGGCTGGCAGAAGCCGCACTGCAGCGCGCCGCAGCGGTCGAAGGCCTGCTGCAGCGGATCGGCGCCCGTGCCGCCGGCGCGCAGGTGCGCGGGCATGAGGCCCTCGATGGTCGTGATCGCGCGGCCCTCGCTGGCGCGCGCGAGCGTCAGGCAGGCGAGCACGGGCTTCCCGTCGACGAGCACGGTGCACGCGCCGCAGTCGCCCTTGTCGCAACCCTGCTTCGAACCCGTGAGCCCGAGGCGGTAGCGCAGCACCTCGAGCAACGTCCAGTGGTCCGGCGCGGAGACCGGCTGCGTGTCCCCGTTGACCTCGAGTTGGTACTCACCCATGCCGCGCATTGTCGCCGCGCGGGGGGCGGGAGGAAAGCCCGGAGGCGGGGCTCAGCGCTGCTCTTCGGCTTGCACGGGGGCCTCCTGCGGCGCGGCCTTGCGCAGGAACGGGGCCACGAAGCGGCGTAACCGGCGGTGCAGCTCGGTCGTGTCGAGCTCGTGGCCGGCCGCGCGGGCGAGGGACTCGATCTCGAGCAGCCGCCACAGGGCCCGCAGGGCCCAGCGCCCGTCTTGGGTGGATTCCAGCCAGTCGAGCACGCCCGCGGCGCACAGCTCGAGTTCCTCGAGTTCGACGGCGGAGAGCGTGCCCTCGGCCCGCTGCGCGAGGCGCACGCGGTGCACGCGGCGGTCGAGGGCCACCAGCGCGTCGTTCCCTGGGGGCGGCCGCGGCGGGTTGGCGCGCGCTTCCGCGAGCTGGCTGTCCATCTCGGAGCGCTGGGCCTCATCCGGCTCGTTGCCGACCGCGTAGCCCAGCTCGCGCAACTGGCGCAGTTCGATCTCGTTCAGTTCTCGCTGGGCGACGCCCGACTCGAGCTGCTCGTGGATCGCGCGCGACGCGGCGAAGATCGAGGCCATGGCGGCGCGCAGGCGCTCGAGTTCCGCAGGTCGCTCGCCCGCGAGGTTTCTGCGCTCGTCCGGGTCGCTCGCGCGCTCGAACAGGCACTCGCGGAAGGTCAGGTCCTCGAAGTAGCCCAGCGGATCGCCGGCGTTCGGATAGTGCGTGACGATCTCGTCGCCATGCTCGTCGAGCGTCGGAAATTCATCCCCCTGCACGTACTTCTGCAGCAGCGGCGGCGTCTCTGGCTGGATGTGGACTCGCACCGAGTGTTGCGGCGGGATCGCGCTGTCTCCGATGTACTTGTAGCCGTCGTAGACGAGCGCGTGGGTGGCGGTGGAGTGCGTGCCCGAGAGCGAGTAGCTGCGCGAGCGGCGCTCGCCGCGCGCGATGGCCGCGAGGCTGGAACCCTGCATGCGCGGATCGCGCGGCAGCCCCGCGACTTCGAGCAGGGTCGGAGCGACGTCGACGAGATCGACGAGCGAGCTCACGCGCGTTCCCGCCTGCGCGGAGCGCGGCAGCTTCACGATCAGTGGCACGCGCAGCACGCAGTCGTACAGCTGCATTCCGTGTCCGAGGCGCAGCCCGCGGTCGTAGAAGGTCTCGCCGTGGTCCGATAGCACGACGATCAGGGCCTCGTCATAGCGGCCCGAGCGGCGCAGCTCCGCCACGATCGCACCCACGGCTCGATCGGCCTCCGCCACTCCGCTGTCGTAGTCGTTGAGCGCGGTGCCGAGCTGCTGGTAGCGGTCGAACCCCATGCTGCGCGCATAGCGCGTGTACGTGGAGCGAAAGAACTCATGATCGAGCGGCGACTCGCCGACGGGACGCGCACGGAAGCGCGCGAGCAGGGCGGGATCCGACTGGTCGTAGGGCCCGTGGGTATCGAAGCTGTGCAGGAAGGCGAACCACGGCTCGTCACCGCGCTCGCGCATCCATCCCAGCGCGCGCGAGAGGTAGCGCGAGAAACCCATGTCGGCCGTGACCCACGGCGTGTTCGTGTCGAAGACCTCGAAGCCGTCCTCGAGACCCCAGCCGGGGCCGACGAAGCCGCCCGCGGTCCAGGCGGCGGTGCGGTAGCCACGGGCCGCGAAGTGCTCGGCGAGCGTGACCGCGCGAGTCGGGATCCGGTCTTCGGGCGACTCGACGCCGTGGGCGACCGCATCGAGCCCCGTGAACATGGAGACGTGGGAGGGCAGCGTCCACGGGGCGACGCTGAGCGCCTGGTCGAAGACCACGGCGTCGCGCGCGAGAGCGTCGATGTTGGGGGAGACGTCGGCAGCGTTGCCGTAGATCCCGAGACGCTCGGCTCGCAGCGTGTCGATGCTGACCAGCACGACGGTCGGGGTCCCGGGCGTCGACCGCGAGCACGCGGGCGCGAGCAGCGCGGCGAGCGCTGTCAGCAGGGATACGTGCGCGGTGACGGGACGGGACAAGCGAGGCTCTGGAGTCGAAACGGCGGCTGCGGTGCCGCCTTGAGACGCGGACAGGCGCTTCTCGGTTCACTAGCGACGGACTCGCGGAGCGTTACCCGAAACGCGGGGCAGGAGGTGCGCGATCCCACGAGCCGCGAGCTGGTGGCGAGCGCCGCTGCATCACTTCACGAGCCTCACTTGTATCGACACGGGCGAGGCGCGCGTGTCGGAGGCCGGACGCCCGGGACCGTCAGCCGCGGAAGCTGACGATCTCGGCCACGAAGAGGGGGCCCAAGTCCGCGAGCTTGGCTTGGCCGATGCCGCGGATGCCGCGCAGCTCGTCGAGGGTGGTGGGGCGCAGCGCCGCGAGTTCCTGCAGCGTGCGGTCGCCGAAGATCAGGTAGGGCGGGACGCCGCGCTCGCGCGCGAGGCGGCGGCGCAGGTTGCGCAGGCGCTCGAACAGCGTGGCGTCGACCGTGAGCTCGATCTCTGCGCCGTCGCTGGTGACCGCGGTGCGGCCGCTCCCCGCGCCATCGGGCTCGAACGAGATCTTGCCGCGGCGCGTCGTCACGACGCGCGCCGGGGCCGCGCGGCGCGAGCGCGGCGGGACCGGCAGGTCGTAGAGCTGCACGTCGCGCTGCGCCTTCATGACCTCGACGCCCGTGCGCGTCAGCGACAGCGTGGGGTACTGGCCCGGTGCGACGCGCAGGTGGTCGAGGCCGACGAGCTGCTCGATCCAGTGGCGGATCTCGCGCGGGTGGCGCTCGTGCAGCAGGCCGAAGGTGCTGAGCCGGTCGTGGCCCGCGGCGCGGATGCGCTCGGTGGAGGCGCCGCGCAGCACGTCCGCGACGTGACCCGCTCCGTAGCGCTGCTCGCAGCGCACCACGCACGAGAGGATCATCTGCGCGACGCGCTGGGCGTCGGCGGCGGCGCGCAGTTCCCCGAGGCACACGTCGCAGGCGCCGCAGTTCTCGCCGCCGTTCCATTCCTGCCCGAAGTGCTGCACGAGGAAGCGGTGGCGGCAGGTGGCACTGGTCGCGAAGCCGTACATCTCGGAGAGCCGCGCGAGCGAGCGCTCGGCTTCCTGCGGATCGATCTCGACACCGGAGGCGCGCGCGTCGGAGTGGCTGCGCTCCTGCAGGTTGCGCCAGCCGTGGTAGTCCGCGCCGCTGTAGAGCATCACGCACTCGCTCGGGCCGCCGTCGCGTCCCGCGCGGCCGGTCTCCTGCGCGAACTGCTCGACGCCCTTCGGCAGCGCGGCGTGCACCACGAAGCGCACGTCGGGGCGGTCGATGCCCATCCCGAAGGCCACCGTGGCGACGATGACCTCGATCTCCTCGGCGAGGAAGCGCGCCTGGTTCTCCTCGCGCGTCGCCGCGCCGAGGCCCGCGTGGTACGGCAGGCAGCGAATCCCGGCGCGCGCGAGCTCCGGCGCGAGCTCGTCGACGTCCGTGCGACGCAGGCAGTACACGATGCCAGCCTCGCCCGGGTGGCGGCGGATCACGGACAGCACCTGCTCGACCTCCTCGGCGCGCGGCAGGAAGCGGTAGGTCAAGTTCGCGCGGTCGAAGTTGCCGACGAGCACCTCCGGCTCGCGCAGCCCGAGCTGGCGCACGATGTCGGAGCGCACCTGCGGCGTGGCGGTGGCCGTGAAGGCCTGGATCGGCACGTTCGGCAGGAGCGTGCGCAGTTCGCCGATGCGGCGGTACTCCGGCCGGAAGTCGTGGCCCCAGTGGCTGATGCAGTGCGCCTCGTCGACCACCAGCGTCGCGAGGCCGAGCTGCGCCAGCTCCTCGATGAAGCCGGGCACGACGAAGCGCTCCGGCGAGACGAACAGGAGCTTCAGCGAGCCTGCGCGCAGGCGCTGGAAGACCTCGCGCTTCTCGCTCAGCTCCTGCGCGCTCGTGAGCATCGCCGCCTGCACGCCGCTCTCGGCGAGGCCCGCGATCTGGTCCTGCATGAGCGAGATCAGCGGGCTCAGCACGACCGTCAGGCCATCGCGGACGAGCGCCGGAGCCTGGTAGCAGAGACTCTTGCCGCCGCCGGTGGCGAGCACCACGAGCGCGTCGCGACGCTCGAGGCTGGCGAGCATCGCCTCGGCCTGCAACGGGCGGAACTCGGAATAGCCCCAGACGCGCGCGACGACTTCGCGCAGCGCCTCCATGCCCTTCTCGCGTTCCAGAGTTCCGCTTCCCATCGCCCCAAGCCGCGATTGGACCCCGCCGCAGTCCGCGATCAAGCGTGGAAACCGGCTCGCGCGACTGTTTTTGCGACTTTCGAGCCTCGCTCAGTGCTCGAAACGACCGCGCAGGTCCGGCGGGAGCAGCGGACAGGCCTCCGTCGGCGGAGCGAAGAGGCGGCGGCGGACGCGCGCGACGCCGGAGTAGCCGAGGTCGAGCAGGGGCGCCGGCACGAGGGCGCCGAGCGTGGCGAGCAGGCGCCACAGACCGCCGAGGCGCGCGGCGATGTGGCGTGCCGCGCGCGAGCGCACCAGCGTGCGACCGTCCGCGGTGCGCACGAGCACGCTGTCGGGGAGCTCGCGAGCCGTCGCGCTCGCGAACTCGCGCGCGAAGCACGCGCCACCGATGGGTGCGAAGGTGAGCGGCTCGGGCGAGCGATCCTCGGAGAGCACGAAGCGCACGCTGCGGTGGCACAGGCCGCAGGAGCCGTCATAGAAGACGCGCTCGGGGCCGTGTGCTCGCAGGCCTGGAATCCAGCCCGGGTCACAGGCGAGCAGGGCGTAGAAGATGGGGGCGAGCAGCGGTTCGCTGCGGAAGAGCCACCACGTCGCCAGCGAGCCCGCGCAAGCCGCGACAGCGAGGGCGCGCACGAAGTTGGGCAGCGTCCAGTTGCCGCGCGGATCGACGCGGCCGCGCGCATCGAGCGAGAGGAAGGGCGCGGGCGGGACCGCGAGGTGCAGGAGCACCGCGAGCGCGAGCCAGTGCACCTGCCCCGGGCCGCGCTCGCCGCCGATGAAGCCGGCGGCGATCAGGGTCGGCGCGAGCAGGAAGGCGCTCGCACGCTCCTTCCAGCCGAGCGCGAACGCGAGGCTGAACGCGACTCCGGCGAGGTGCAGCGCGGCCTCGACGGGCTCGGCTCCCGGAGCGCGCAGCGCGAAGCGCGCGGCGACGGCGAGGCCGAAGAGCGCGCGCAGCACGCTGTACTGGCCGCCGGTCCAGCCGTTCTCCGGCGCAGCACGGGGAGGTGCGGGATTCACGCCGCGCAGACGATGCGCGCGCGGCGCCGCGAAGTCAAACTGCGGTCCACGGAGGTCTCGATGTCGCGCGCGTACCTTGCACTTCTTCCGCTCGTCCTCTCGCTTTCCTGTCAGTCCGCGCTGTCGAAGCCGGCGGCGAGGAACGGGACCGCGAGCGTGTCCGCCGCTGCCGACGTGAGCGCGTTGCGCCCAGTCCCGAGCGGTGCGCAGGCGGTCTCGCTGCTCGGCTCAGCGCTCTATCCACCGCTGCTCGCCTCGCTTGCGCAAGCGACGCGGCAGGGCCAGCTGGAGGCCGCGGAACGTGACCTCGAGGCGCATCCCGACGATCCCGAGGCCCTGATCTGGGTGGGGCGGCGACTGGGCTACTTGGGCCGCTTTCGCGAGGCGATCGATGCGTTCACGCTCGGCGTGGAGCGCTTTCCCGAGGATGCGCGCTTCCTGCGCCACCGCGGTCACAGGCTGATCACCGTGCGCGAGTTCGAGCTTGCGGCGCGCGATCTCGAGCGAGCCGCCGAGCTCGAGCGCGGCCGGCCCGACACCGTCGAGCCCGACGGACAGCCCAACGCCGCTGGGATCCTGCTCGAGACGTTGCAGTCGAACATCCACTACCACCTCGGGCTTGCGCGCTTCCTTCAGGGCGACTTCGCGCGCGCGGAGCCGGCGTGGCGGCGCTGTCTCGAGCTCTCTACGAACGACGACAACCGCTGCTCCGCCACGTGGTGGCTATGCAACACGCTGCGGCGGCTCGGGCGCGAGGACGAGGCTCGCAAGGTCGCCGCCGCGATCCGCGATCGAATGCAGATCGTCGACTACGACTCGTACCACGCGCTGTGCCTCGCGCACCGCGATGGCGCCGACATCGACGCACTCGCCGCGCGCGGCCGCACGGCGGGTCCGAATTCGAGCGACTTCGGCACGTTCCTGTTCGGCGCCGGGCACTTCGCACTGCTCGCCGGCGATCGCGAGCGCGCGCGCGCCCTCTTCGAGGAGTGCGCGCGCGGCCCTGCGTGGCATGCCTTCGGCTCGATCGCCGCCGAGGCGGAGCTCGCGCGGCTGCGCGCCGACTGAAGGAAGCGACGGGCGCCGCGTCCCGCCGGGGGATGCGACGCCCGTCGTGTCCGTTGGAGTTCGACGGCTCAGCGCAGGAGCATGCGGCTCGCGAGCAGCTCGAGGATGCGCGCGACGTTGGCCTCGAGCGAGGTCGAGGCGGTGTCGAGGCGCAGGGCCGGGGCACTCGGGGCCTCGTAGGGCGTGTCGACGCCCGGGACGTTCGGGATCTCGCCCTTGCGGGCGCGGACGTAGAAGCCGGTCGTGTCGCGGCTCTCGCAGCTCGCGAGCGGCGCGTCGCAGAAGATCTCGAGGAAGCGCTCGGCACCGACGGCGGAGCGCGCGCGCTCGCGTTGCTCGGCGGTGGGCGACACGAAGGCCGCGATCACCACCTGGCCGTGGTCGTTCAGGAGCCTGGCGAGCTCGCCGGCGCGGCGCACGTGCTCGATGCGATCGCGCGCGGAGAACCCGAGGTCCGACGAGAGGCCCTTGCGCAGCGACTCGCCGTCGAGGACCACCGACTGCACGCCGCGTTCGAAGAGCGTGGCCTCGAGCGCGTGGGCGAGCGAGCTCTTGCCGGAGCGCGGCAGGCCCGTGAGCCAGAGCGTGAAGGGGCGCTGGCCGATGCGGGCGGCGCGCGCCTCGGGGCTGATCGTGCCCGAGCCCGGCGTCAGGTTCGTGCCCGCGTCGCGCGAGCGGCGCTCGCGGTCGAGGGCCTGCTCGGCCGGCGTGCGGTCGAGGATCATGCCCGCGCCGACCGTCGCGTTGGTCATGCGATCGATCAGGATGAACGCGCCGGTGTGGCGGTTCTTCGAGTAGGCGTCTGCGGCGAGCGGCTTGGCGCACTCGAGCCGGATGCGGCCGATCTCGTTGAGGCCGAGCTGCGTGGCGTCCTCGCTCTTCAGCGTGTTGACGTCGATCTTGTAGCGCAGGTCCGTGACGGCGACGGGCGCCATCAGCGTGCTCTGCTTGATCAGGTACTGTCGGCCGGGAGCGAGCGCGGCCTCGTTCATCCACACGACCATCGCCTCGACGCCGTGCTCGAGCGGCGGCGCGTTGTTCGGACGCGCGATCAGGTCGCCGCGGCTGATGTCGATCTCGCGGTCGAGCGTGATCGTGACGGCCATGCCCGGGCCCGCTTCCTCGCGCTCGGCGCCGGACACGAACACCTGCTTGACGAAGGCGCGACGCCCCGACGGCAGCGCCACGATCTCGTCGCCCTTGCGGAGGATGCCCGAGGCGAGCGTGCCCGCGAAGCCGCGGAAGTCGAGGTTGGGGCGCAGCACGAGCTGCACCGGCAGGCGCAGGTCGATCGAGTTGCGGTCGCCGGCGATGTGCACGGTCTCGAGGTAGTCGAGCAGCGGCGCGCCCTGGTACCACGGCATGGTCGTCGAGCGACCGACGACGTTCTCGCCACGGCGCGCGCTCATGGGGATGAAGTGCACGTCGGGGATCGAGAGCCGTCCGAGGAACTCGGCGCAGTCATGGCGGATCTGCTCGAAGATGGCCTGCGAATACTCGACGAGGTCCATCTTGTTGACTGCGATGACCACGTGCTTGATGCCGAGCAGCGAGCAGATGAAGGCGTGGCGGCGCGTCTGCGCGAGCACGCCCTTGCGTGCGTCGATCAGGATGATGGCGAGGTCCGAGGTCGAGGCCCCGGTCGCCATGTTGCGCGTGTACTGCTCGTGGCCGGGGGTGTCGGCGACGATGAACTTGCGGCGCGGCGTGCTGAAGTAGCGGTAGGCGACGTCGATCGTGATGCCCTGCTCGCGCTCGGCTTGCAGGCCGTCCATCAGGAGCGCGAAGTCGATCTCCTCGCCGGTCGTGCCGTAGCGCGTGGTGTCCTTCTTGAGCGTCTTGAGCTGGTCCTCGAACACGCCCGCGGAGTCGTGCAGCAGGCGACCGATCAGGGTCGACTTGCCGTCGTCCACGGAGCCGCAGGTCAGGATGCGCAGCAGCTCCTTGCGCTGGTAATTCTCGAGCCAGCCATCGATGCCGACGCGGTCGAGCTCTTCTCCGTGCAGCATCAGAAGTAACCCTCCTTCTTCTTCTGCTCCATCGAGCCGGCCTCGTCGTAGTCGATCACGCGACCCTGCCGCTCGCTGGTGCGCGAGCGCAGCATCTCCTCGATCACCTCGCGCAGGTTCGTCGCCTGCGACTCGACCGCGCCCGTCAAGGGGTAGCAGCCGAGCGTGCGGAAGCGCACCGAGCGCATCTGGGGCTGCTCGCCCTCCTCGAGCGGCATGCGGTCATCGTCGCGCATGATCCACGTGCCGTTGCGGTTGAGCACTGGACGCGGCTTGGCGAAGTAGAGCGGGATCACGGGAATCTGCTCGCGGTAGATGTAGAGCCAGACGTCGAGCTCGGTCCAGTTCGAGAGCGGGAAGACGCGGATCGACTCGCCCTTGGCGACCTGCCCGTTGTAGAGGTTCCACAGCTCGGGCCGCTGGTTCTTCGGGTCCCACTGGTGGAAGCGATCGCGGAAGCTGAACACGCGCTCCTTGGCGCGGCTCTTCTCTTCGTCGCGCCGCGCGCCGCCGAAGGCCGCGTCGAAGCCGTAGTGGGAGAGCGCCTGCTTGAGCGCCTCGGTCTTCATCACGTGCGTGTAGCGCTGGGTGCCCGCGTTGAAGGGCGTGATGCCCGACTTGACGCCGTCCTGGTTGATCCACTCGATCAGCTGGTGCCCGCGGCTCTTCACGAACTCGTCGCGGAAGCTGATCATCTCCTTGAACTTGAACGTGGTGTTCACGTGCAGGAGCGGGAAGGGCAGCTTGCCGGGCGCGAAGGCCTTCTCGGCGAGGCGCAGCATCGCGATCGAGTCCTTGCCGATCGAGAACAGCATCACCGGCTTCTCGAACTGCGCGACGACCTCGCGGATGATCTGGATGCCCTCGGCCTCGAGCTCCTCGAGGTGGGTCAGTTGGAACGTGCTCATGGGGTGGGGCTCGCGGGGGCTCTGGGGCGGGGTCTTCGGTCGTGGAGGCCTCGGGCCTTGATCGGCGTTGCCCTCGGTGGAGGCGCCGGGGTCGCGAGCGAGGCCGTCTAGGCTAGGCGCCGACGGGATTCACGCGCAACCAAGGCGCGCGACAACCTGCGCGCTGGCCCGGAAAAAGGTTCGCTCCGCGCGGAGGAGCTCGCGCCGCGCGACGATGCGCGGGGGACCTCGCGTCGCGCGACGATGCGCGGGGGACGCTAGTCCTCGGCCCAGTTGCCGGCGAGCTTGCCGTCGCTCGCGAAGGTGCGCGAGCGACGCGAGTTGTAGACGCTGACGAAGTAGGTGCAGCGTCGGCAGACGTCGGGGTAGTCGCCGCGCTCGTGGCGCTCGATCAGTGCACTGATGCGCTCGCCGGCCCAGATCGTCCCGAGCGGCTCGTCGTTCACGTTGCCGACGATCAGCTCGGCCTCGACGTCGCGGCAGGCGCAGGCATTGACGCGGCCGTCGGCGAGCACCACGGGCTTGGTGAAGAGCAGCTCGCACGCGCCGCGCTTGTAGGGCATCTCGCGCGGCGGGAGCCCGACCGCCTCGAGCGCGGCCGGCGCGATCTTGCCAGCCCACGAGTCGTAGTCGGCCATGGGCGCGATCTCGACCTGGCCCGCGCGCCGGAACGCGTCGATGCGCTCGAACAGCTCGCCCTTGCAGTTCGCGTCGGGGCAGCGCAGCGCGAGCGTGAAGCGCAGCTTCGAGCCCGTGCGCTGCTTGAGCTCGAGCAGCGCGAGCACCGCATCGCGCGCGGCCTCGAACTTCTCGACGCCCATGATCGTGTTCCAGGTCTCGCGATCGAAGCCGCCCCAGGAGACGTGCACGTGCAGCTTCGAGGCGTACGCGAGCAGGCGCTCGGACTTCTCCGGCGTCATCAGGATCGCGTTGGTGTAGAAGCTGATGCCTTCGACGCGCTCGAGGCCCATCAAGTGCTCGAGGCGCTCGAAGAGGTGCTTGTCGACGAACGGGTCGCCGACGATCGGCGTGAGCGACACGTGGTGTCCGCCCATCTCGAGGTACTGCGCGACGACGCGCTCGAAGTCCTCCATCGACATGGTCTGCTTGCGGCGCTCCATCTGCGGGTAGGCGCAGAACACGCAGCGCGCGTTGCAGATGTTGGTGCCTTCCACGTGCAGCCCGCGCGGGATGCGGCGCAGGCGCTCGAGCCGCGCGCGGATCGCGGCGCGCTGGAAGCGGAAATGCCACTCCGTGTCGAGCACGTCGAGCCAGCGCCGCACGCGGGCGCGGGCAGCGGGCGGGAGCAGCGAGCGCAGGAGCTTCTTCACCACGGCGGGGCCCGGTGGGGCAAATCCTACTCGGAGGGGCCACCCGGCCCGCTTGAGCAGCGCGGCGGGGGAGCGGCCCGACCGGGCAGGGCACCCCCAGAAAACGCCGCAGGGCCCCAGCCGCGGGACCCTGCGCGTCGCGAACGGTGAGCCCCGCGCGGGGCCCCGCTCCGGGCTACTTCTTCTCGCCGGCCTTCTGCGGGTTGGCCTGGGCGCTCATGAACTTGGCGATGTTCACCACGCAGGTCTTGTCCGCGGCGCTGCCGACGGCGGCGCCCTTGGCGACCAGGACCTCGACGAACTTGTGCCCCTCGTTGGCCGCCGCGCCGGAGTCGGCGATCGACTGGGCCGTGGCGCTCGTGTCCTTGCAGGCCACGATGCAGGTCGGGAGACCGCCGAGGGCGGCCACGTCCTTGGCGAGGTTGAAGCCGAGCGTCTCTTCCTTGGGCTCGAGCAGCACGAGGCAGCGCACGTTCTCGTCGCGCTGGGCGTAGCGGGTGACCAGCGTCGCGCCAGCGCGGTCGCCGAGCAGCGAGAGGTTCGAGCCGTGGACGCCGGGCTGCTCGGTGATCCAGTCGGCGGCGGCCTTCACGTCGCGCAGGGCGAAGGTCCACGCGCGGGCGCGCTCGTCCTCGGGCAGGGCGTCCCAGCCCTTGTCGCTACCGAGGCTCTCGCCATGGCCGCGCAGGTCGACCGCCACGACGGCGAAACCCTGCTTCCACAGGCGCTCTCCGAGCTCGGCGAGCGTGCTGCGATCGGAGCCCGCGTCGTGGACGAGCACGGCGGCCGGCGCGGCGCCCTTCTGGTCCTTGGGGGCCCAGAACGAGGCCGCGAGCTTGCGCTTGTCCTCGCTCTCGAGCTCGACCTTGGTGGCTGAGCTCGCGGGCTTGGCCTTGGCGGGGGCCGAGGCGTCCACGGTCGACTGGGCGGAGAGCGGGGCGGCGCAGAGCAGCGCGGCGGCGATCAGAGCGTGAATCGATGCCATCGGGGGCGGGTCGGACGGGCCGTGAGACGGGAGGGGAGGGGCCTGACAGGCGACCCGATGCGGTGCCGGGGGACCGGCGGGGGCGCGTCGGGAGGCAACTACTCTAGAGCGCCGCCGTGGCTCGGCAACGGGCCGGGCGGACCAAAAACCGGGCTCAGCCCAGCTCCAGCTGGCGCCGTGCGTCGACTTCGTCGCGGTTGACGAGCTCGATGGCCGCCCCGAGGCGCTCGAACACGTCCCAGTCGGGGTCGATGGCCCGGCGCACCTCGCGCATCAGCTGGATCGCCATGCGCAGGGTCCGGCACACGTCGCCGGGGCTGGCTTCCGTCCGCTCGGCGAGCTCGTCGATGCCCGCGCCGCCGCACCAGGCGATCACGGCGGGGGTCAGTCCGAAGTCGGGCTCCTTGAGCGTCTGCGGCACGCCGTGGCGGGTCTCGATGCGCACCACGCGTCCGATCACGTCGCCGACCTGCTTGCGCAGGCTGCCGTACATGGACTGCGCCAGCCACGGGCCGCCGCCGCGGCGGCGCTCCTCGTGGATCAGGGCCACGAAGACGACCGCGAGGGCCTCGGCGCCGAGGGTCTCGAGCGTGCCTTGGAACAGGAGCTCGGTGGCCTGCAGCTCGAAGCCGTTGATCACGCGCGCGATCTTGCCGCGCGCGGTCAGCTGCTCGCCGTTCTCGAGGTAGCCGAGCTCCTCGAGCACGCGCAGGTGGGCGTCGACGACCGCGCTCTGGCGGCGGCGGTTCTTCTCCTGGGCCGAGGGGCTGCCGGAGCGGTGCTGGAAACGGTTGAAGCTCTTTTCCCACGCCTCGTGCACGCGCTCGAGGCCGAGGCTGGGCACGAGGTGCAGGAGGCTCGAGTAGGAGAGCTGGAAGCGGCTCATCACCGCCTCGGGCCCGCCGGTGAGGATGCGCTCGACCGGCGCCTCCTCGAGGGCCTTGGCGTCGAGCACCGAGTACACGAGGCCCTCGTCGTCGATGCCCTGCCGACCGGCGCGCCCCGCCATCTGCAGGTATTCGCGGCAGCGCAGCCAGTTCATCTCGATCCCGTCGAACTTCGAGAGCGAGTGGAACACCACCGTGCGCGCGGGCATGTTGATGCCGAGCGCGAAGGTCTCGGTGGTGAAGAGCATCTTCAGGAGCCCCGAGGTGAACATGCGCTCGACGAGCTCCTTGTGGATCGGGAGCACGCCGGCGTGGTGGAAGCCGATGCCGCGCCGACCCATGGTGAGCAGCTCGCCCTGCAGCTCGCGCTCGTCGAGCTGGAAGCTGGCGAGCAGCTCCTTCTGCAGCGCGAGCATCTGGTTGCGCTCGGCGGGGGTGAGCAGGTCGCGCCGGGCGTTGCGCCGGGCGAGGCGCTCGCAGTCCTTGCGGCTGAAGGCGAACACGAGCACCGGCAACTCGCCCTTGTCCTGCACGAGGTCGAGCAGGCGCTCGGTGGCGAGGGCCGGGTCCTCGAAGCGCGGACGCGGGCCCCCGCGGCGCTCCTCCCGACCGCCCCGGGCCCCTCGGCGAGGCTTGCGCCCCCCGCCCGAGGCTGCCTGGGCGTTGCGGCGCAGCCGGTCGACGTCGTCGGCCTCGCCCACCTCGCCCGAGAGGGACCAGATGCGGTGGTGCAGGGGCACCGGGCGGACCTTGGACTCGACCACCTCGATCGGGTGGGGGCGGATCTCCGCCAGCCACTTGCCGAGCTCGAAGATGTTGGGGACCGTCGCCGACAGGCAGATGAAGCGCATCGTCGCCGGGGCGAAGATCAGGGACTCCTCCCAGACCGAGCCGCGCAGCAGGTCGTCGAGGTAGTGCACCTCGTCGAACACCGCGAACTCCACGTCCTCGAGCTCGCGCGGGTTCTCGAAGATCGCGTTGCGCAGGATCTCGGTGGTCATGATGAGCACCTGCGCCCGCGGGTGGAGGGTGACGTCGCCCGTCAGGAGCCCGACGTCGATCCCCTGAGCCTTGAAGTCGCGGAACTTCTGGTTCGAGAGCGCCTTGATCGGCGAGGTGTAGATGCAGCGGCGCTTGCGGGCCACGGCCTCCTCGATGGCGTACTCGGCGACCAGCGTCTTGCCCGCTCCGGTCGGAGCGCCGACCAGCACGTTCTTTCCAGCGCGGATCGCGGCCACGGCCCGCGACTGGAAGGCGCTCAGGGTGTAGCCCTTCCAGTGGAGCGGCGCGCCTTGCTCGGAGGTGTCGGACATCGTGCGGCGGATTCGCGCGCGACGCTTGAGGCGGCGCGCGAATAGGGGTATCTAACCCTTCGTCGGCGCGGATACCAAGCTCCGCTTCCCGACTTGCCGTTCAACCGCGCGCGCGTCGCGCGATGTTTCCTTCCGCCGCACCGTTCCTCTCCTCGCACTCGGGACCCTCGCCATGGAATCCTCGAACCCCTCCAAGAACCTCGCTCAGGTCCAGCGCTCGCTCGCCGGCCTCAAGATCGTCTCGCGCCTCCTGAGCCACGAGCTGCACGCGCAGTCGGCCTCCAAGGCGATCACGCTCTCGCGCGACGAGGCGATCGAGATCCAGACCGTGATCGACGTGTTCATCGAGGAAATGTCGCGCAAGGGCGCCGGTCAGGTCACGAGCGGCGTCGAGCACGCGCCGGTCGTCGTCTCGCGCAACTAGCCCAACCGCCGCGCCGGAGAGGGTAGCTCGCGCGCGTCGCGGGCCACCTGAGCCTCGCGCGCAGGCGAAACTCCCGTGGAAGCGAAGGTCGAGGGGTCTGCCGAACCGCTGTCCGCGCCTGTCGCGCCCGAGTCGCGCTCCTCGAAGGAGCTGCTGACTTCGGCGCGGCTCGGTGCGCTCGGGCTCGTGCTTTCGTTGCTCGCGATCCTGTGGTTCTTCCGCGTGCTCGTGCGCGACGCGGAAGCCGCAAGCTTCACCTCGGTCGACCCGGCCGCGTCGCGCGTCGACTTCGGGCCGGGCTGGAGCGATCCGCGCTGGGAAGCGCTCGTCTCGGCCACGCTGGCCCAGCTGCCTCCGTTGCATCCCGAGCGTGCGGAGGACGTGCGCCTCGTCGAGGACACGCTGCTCAAGCTGCCGATCGTCGCCGCCGTCGGTGAGACGCGCGTGCTCTGGCCCGATGGCCTGCGCGTGGCGATCGAGCTGCGCCAGCCGGTGGCCTGCGTGCGCTCCGGCGACGTGTACTTCGCCGTGTCGGTCGAGGGCATCGTGCTGCCGGGCGCGTGGAGCACGCCGCCGGGGCACGAAGGCAAGTTCCTGCCGCTCATCGTGCTCGAGGATGAGGTGCGCGGCGCGGCGTGGGAGGGCAACGTGCTCGATTCCGCCGGCGCACACGACGGACTCGCCGTGGCCGCTGCGCTCGAGCGCGAGCTCGCCGCGGACGACTGGGTGCGACTCGGGCGCGCGGTGATCGATGCACGCACGGCGCGCACCACGAGCGTCGAGGAGCCGGGCACCGTGCTGCTGCTCGAAGGCGCGCGGCGCATTCACTTCGGACGCAGCCCGAACCTCGACGCGCCTGGCGAGCTGCCGGTGAAGAACAAGTGCGCGTCGCTCGCTCGCGCACTGCGGCTGGCCGAGAGCGGCGAGCCGCCGGTCGACTGGGAGCTGGTCGACGTGCGCTGGGATGTGCCGGAAGTGCTGCCCCGCGGCGGCCTGCCGAAGCCGCCCAAGAAGAAGTAGGGCGCGCGGCCCTTGCGCTGGGCCCTCCGGCAGGGTGCCATCGCACTTCGCCGTGCAGCTCGCCCGCCCGCTCCTCGCTCACCTGCTCGCCGTGGCGCCGGTCCTCGGCACCTGGCATGCGCCGTCGCGCGCGAGCCTCGGCGGTCTGTCGTTGCTCGGCTGGACGCTGGCGGTGCACCTCGCGTGCGCGCTCGTTCCAGAGCGACGTGTCGAGCGCTCGCGCGTGCAGGCGGCGCTCGCGACCTTGGCCTTCTCGCTGCCGGCGCTCGCGCTGGGCCTCGGACTCGACCTGCAGGCGGGATTCCGCCCGAGCGCGCTGCTCGCGCTCGCCGGCACGGGCGCTCTCTCGCTCGCGCTCGTCGGCGCGGCGGCGCCGGAATCGCAGCGTGAAGAGCGCGCGGTGCTCGCGAGCGGGGCGCTGTTCGTGCTGCTGCCCGCGCTGCTCGCCGTCGCGCTCGCGCTGTGCGGCCTCGAGCCGGACGGCGCGCGCTGGCTCGCGGCGAGTCCGCTCGCGAGCGCGCTGCGGGCGACCGTGCGCGCCGCGGACGTGAACTCGCTGGCGCTCGCGCCGCTCGGCGCAGCCGCGGTGCTCGCTGTCGCGTGGAGCGTGGGCCGTCGAGAAGGAGCGCGCGCGTGAGTCTCGCTGCTGCGCTCGCGCTCTCGGTCGCGCTCGTCTCGCAGGGGCTCGGCCGCATCCGTCAGGCCGAAGTCGAGCTGCGCGGACCGCTCGCGGCGCTCGAAGTCGAGCTTCCGGGGCAGGCTTCGACGCGCCTCGAGCTCGGGCTCGCGCCGGGCGAGCTGCGCACGGTCAGCGTGCCGGTGTTCGCCGGAGTCGACGGCGCCGAGCTCGTGCTGCGCGAGCTTCCCGAGCAGGAGGGTTCGGCGCGCTGGGTCGGCTGGACGCGCGAAGGCGAGGCGGAGCTCGCGGAGCACTGGCGCGCGCTCCCGAGCGGTCTGCGCACGCGTCCGGCCGTCGCGCGCGGCGACGGTGTCGCGGGACGCGAGCCCCAGCCCGCGGCGCTCGTCTTTTCCGCGGCGCTGCTCGTGCTCGCGCTGGCCCTGCGACGTCGCCCCGCGCTCGCGTGTGGTGTCGGCGTCGGCGGCGGAGTGGCGCTCGTCCTGTGGCTCGCGAGCGCCGCCGCGACGACGCGCGAGCTGCGCGTGCTCGAAGGCGAGGGCGACGGACCATGGCTCGCGTGGGACAGCGGCTTCGACTCGCTCGTGATCCCTGCCGCGCTGCCCCTGCAGGTCGAGGTCGAGCCGCGCTCGGCGAGCGTGCAGGCCTTTGGAGCGCTCTCGGCGGCCGGGGTGGGGGAGCTCACGCTCGTTGCCCGCGGAGCCTTGCTGAGGCGGGCCAGCGCGGTCGACCCGGGCCCGCGACGGGTGTCGGCAAGCGTCAACGGTTGGGGCGCCTTCGAGGAGGTCTGGCTGCGCTCCGGGGACGGGCGCTGGACGGCCCACGGGCCCTGGGAAGCGGGAGCCGCCCTGCCTGCGGGCCGCCCGGGAGACCCTCCCGGTGCCCTCAACCCGGCCCTGCCCCAAGGCGTGACGGTGCTCGTGGCCCGGCTGGCCCCGGGCGTGTTTTCCGCGGGTGCGCCCGCCGGACGGCCGGTCTGGCTGCGCTGGATCGGGCCCGAAGTTGGCGACTCTGGACTACCCCGTTGATGCGCGGGGGCCCGCTCGCTACTCTCTTCGCCCGCTCTGAAGCCACGAGACCCCTGCTTCGCGAGCGCCCGAGCCTATTCCGATGAAGTCCACCCACGTCCGTTCCGCCGACGCTCAAGAGCGTTGGATCCTGTACGACGCCTCCGAGCACACTCTCGGTCGCATGGCCTCGCAGATCGCCATGCACCTGATGGGCAAGGATCGTCCGACCTACACGCCCGACCAGCTGACGGGCGCGCACGTGGTCGTGATCAACGCCGCTCAGGCGAAGTTCACGGGCAAGAAGGGCGAGACGAAGGAGTACCAGCACTACACGAAGTACGCCGGCGGCCTGAAGCGCGTGAACATCTCGGATGTTCGCGAGCAGCGCCCCGAGGACATCGTGTCGCTCGCCGTGCGCCGCATGCTGCCCAAGACCCGCCTCGGCCACGACATGCTGCGCCGCCTGAAGGTCTACCCGGGCACCGAGCACCCGCACACGGCCCAGAATCCCCAGAAGCTCACCCCCGCCAAGGCTTCCAAGTAAGGCGAGACACGCCACATGACCACGACGAACTACATCTGGGGCCTCGGCCGCCGCAAGACCTCGACCGCCCGCGTCCGCATCCAGCCCGGTGCCGGCGCCTTCTTCATCAACGGTCGCCCGCTCGACAACTTCTTCCCCGTGCTCGAGCACCGCAACCGCGCCACCTCGCCGCTCAAGCTGCTCGAGGGCGTGCAGTACGACGTCTTCGCGACCGTCGACGGCGGCGGCCTGATCGGCCAGGCCGACGCGGTGCGCCTCGGCCTCGCGCGCGCGCTCAAGACCGTCAACCCCGCGCTCGACTCCGGCCTGCGCGGCGGCGGTCACCTCACGCGTGACTCGCGCATGAAGGAGCGCAAGAAGTACGGCCGTCGCGGCGCTCGTCGCGGCTTCCAGTTCTCGAAGCGCTAGTGCGCCTTGGGGCTGCGCGCTCGCCTTCGCGAGCGCGCGGACCTTGTCTCTCACGACCCGCGCGGCGCACTCAGCGTCGCGCGGCGTCCTTTCCGGGGCGCCTGCGCGCGCTCCTCGTCGTCAGGTGCTCGACCCATGGCAGGACACAGTCATTCCGCGAACATCGCGCGCCGCAAGGGCGCGGTCGACGCCAAGCGTGGCAAGGTCTTCTCGAAGCTCGCGCGCGCGATCATCTCGGCCGCGCGGCAGGGTGGGGGAGATCCGGACGCCAACCTCAAGCTGCGCTACGCGGTCGACAAGGCCAAGGCCGCCAACGTCCCCAAGGACACGATCGAGCGCGCCATCGCGCGCGGCTCGGGCTCGAAGGACTCGGACGCGTTCGAGGAAGTGGTCTACGAGGGCTACGCGCCCGGCGGCGTGGCGCTGATGGTCGCGTGCCTGACGGACAACCGCCACCGCACCTCGCCCGACGTGAAGCACATCTTCGACAAGGTCGGCGGCAACCTCGGCGCGCCGGGCTCGGTGGCGTTCATGTTCACGCTGCGCTCGGTGATCGCGCTCGAGTCGGGCGGCAAGGGCGAGGACCACTGGACGGAAGTGGCGCTCGAGCTCGGGGCCGACGACGTCGAGGTCGACGGTGAGACGGTGGTGCTCTACGGTGCCGCCACGGCCTTCCCCGCGCTCAAGGCGGCCGTCGACAAGCTCCCGGGCGTCAAGCTCGTCTCGGCGGAGCTCGCCTACGTGCCCCAGAACCGCATCCCGGTCGCGGACCGCGAGGACGCGCGCAAGATCCTCAAGCTGATCGAGACGCTCGAGGACAACGACGACGTGCAGAACGTCTACGCCAACTACGACATGCCGGCCGAGTGGCTGGCGGAATGATTTTCCGGTCGATCGAGGCCGCGCGAGCGCCCGCGGGCAGGGCGGCGCTTCAAGTCGACCGCCGTGCTCGCTAAGGTTGCGCGCCAAGGAGTTCCCATGGGCGACGGACTGCGTACGGTGCGGCTGGTTTCCGGAGACGAATCCCTCTCGGCGTCGATCAAGGCGGCGGCGAGCGGGCTCGCGGGCTTCGAGTTCGCCTGGGTCAAGCAGCACGGCGACCTGCTCGCCAAGCCGCCGGTGGCCGGCGACGTGCTCCTGCTCGACGGACGGCTCGGCAGCGCCAACGTCTACGAGGTCTGCCGTCAGCTCGTCGGCAAGACGCGCTGCCGCACGTACATCGTGGTCGAGAAGGACAACCGCGTGGCCGAGGGCATCGCGCACTTCTGCGGCGCGACCGGCGTGCTGCAGCGGCCCGTGTCGGCCGCGGACCTGCGCAAGCTGCTCTCCGCCACCGAGCGCGAGCGCCCGGCGCTGCAGCAGGCTGCGCGCGGCAACGAGAAGAGCGCGAACTTCCCCGACGCCTTGCTGCGCGACCTGTCGGGCGCGAGCGACCAGAGCGTGGTGGCCGCGCTCGTCGATCCCGAGACGCAGCTCTTCGACTACGCCTTCCTCAACTACAAGCTCGACGAGGAGTTCAAGCGCGCGCAGCGCTTCGGCACGCCGCTGTCGTGCGTGATGCTCGGCTTCGAGGGCGAGTGCTCGAAGAAGGTGCTGCACCAGCTCGCGGGCATCTTCCTGTCCGCCTCGCGCGACACGGACATCCTCGGCCGCTTCGACGTGTCGAGCTTCCTGTTCTTCCTGCCCTCGACCGGTCCCGACGGCGCGCAGATCATGGCGCGCCGCGTGCAGGAGGCGGCGCGCACGCAGGGCCTGTGCGATCTCGTCGGCGACCCGCTGTCGATCGCCGTCGGCATCTCCTCCATGCCGCACCCCAAGGTCGGCCGGCGCGAGGACCTGTTCTCCCGCGCGCGCGCGGCCTTCCTCGAGGCCCAGAAGTCCGGCGGGGTCGTCACCAGCGCCTGAGCGCGGCGACGTCGAGCCTGAACGAGCGGGGGTGCCGTTGCGCGGCGCCCCCGCTCTCGTTTTTCCGAGTTCGTTTGCCCGTGCTGGTTTTCCTGCGTTGGTTTTCCCGCGTTGGCGCTTCCGATGCGTGCAAGAAGCGCGCAAGGACCGGCGCGGGCGCCGAATGGGGCCCACCAGCCGCTAGCATGGGCGTCGCGCGGCGCGGAGGAATCCCCCGAAACGGCCCGCGCGCACATCGGCATGCGTACACGGATGGTGGCGGCGTTCCTTGCGACCTTGGGTCTGTGCGGGCTCGCGCTCGCGGCGTCGGGCAATGAACCCGCGGCGGCGAGCGCGCCTTCGCGCGGCACGCTCGAGGCCGCGCTCGACACGATTTCCGCCGAGGAGATCAAGGCCGACATCTTCTTTCTCGCCAGCGACGAGCTCGGCGGGCGCGACACGGTCAGCCCCGGACAGCGCGTCGCGGCGCGCTTCATCCGCTCGCGGCTCGAGCGCCTCGGCGTCGAGCCCGGCGCACCGACCGGCTACTTCTTCGAGTACCCGCTCGTCTCGCCGCGCCTGCGCGAGTCCGACACGTGGCTGCGCCTGCGCGCGGGCGAGCAGGAGGTCGACTGCGTGTTCGCGGGCGACTACTGGTTCTCGCCGGGTACACCGCGCGACCTGCAGCTCGAGGGCGCGGTGATCTATGGCGGCAAGTGCGACAAGAGCTCGATCGGCAAGCTCGAGGTCGCGGGCAAGTGGGTGCTCGCGCTCGACGAGGGCAAGCTGTTCGGCGACGTCGAGTCGGACCTGCTCGAGCGCGGCGCGCTCGGCCTCCTGCTCGTGCCGGCGGACAAGTACTCGAAGAAGCCCTACGCGGAGCGCTTCGATGGGCAGGTGGCCGCGATGCGGCGCGGTGACGTGTCGTGGCCGCGCACCGACGCGAGCGGCGCGCCCAAGCCGCAGCTTCCCGTGCTGTACGTCGCGCGCGCGGCTGCCGCTCGCGCGCTGCCGAAGCTCGCCGAGAAGGACTCGGAGCTGCCCAAGGCGGGCGCGGACCTCGGGCTCGTCGCCACGCACCGTCGCGCGTACCTCGGCGACGGCGGGCGCGTGATGGCCGAGAACGTCTGCGGCTGGATTCCCGGCACGGATCCCAAGCTCAAGGACGAGGTGATTCTGATCTCGGCGCACTACGACCACGTCGGCACGAGCACGCGCGACGGGCAGATCTACAACGGCGCCGACGACAACGGCTCGGGCACGAGCGGCTTGCTCGCGCTCGCGGAAGCGCTGGTCACGCGCGCGCCGCTGCGCCGCTCGGTGATGCTGATCTGGGTCTCCGGCGAAGAGAAGGGCCTGTGGGGCTCGCAGGCGTGGACGCAGAGCCCGTGGCTGCCGGGCAGCGCCAAGCCGCTGTGCAACCTCAACATCGACATGATCGGCCGCAACGCGCCCGACAAGCTGATGATCACGCCCACGTCGGCGCGCGCGGAATACAACGGGCTCGTGCGCATGGCCGAGAAGGTGGCGCCGCTCGAGGGCTTCCCGGTGCTCGAGTCCTGCGATGCCTACTGGGGCCGCTCGGACCACATCAACTTCTCGAAGAACCTGAAGATCCCGGTCGCGTTCCTGTTCTCCGACGTCCACGAGGACTACCACAAGCCCACGGACGACGCCGAGAAGATCGACTGCGACAAGATCCGTCGCGTCGCTCGCACCGTGCTGCGCATGGTCGACGGCCTGCAGGCCGACAAGCTCGACTTGTAGCCCACGAGCTGCTCGAAACGAGGACGGGGACCGCGGCCAGCGAAGGTCGCGGTCCCCGTCGATGTTGGTGCGTGGCACGCCGCGTCAGGCGGCCTTGACGCGGGCCTTGGCGCGCGTGCGCAGGGTGGCCTGCGCCGCCGCGAGCCGGGCGATCGGCAGGCGGTGGGGCGAGCAGGAGACGTAGTGCAGGCCGAGCTGGTGGCAGAACTCGATCGAGCGCGGGTCGCCGCCGTGCTCGCCGCAGATGCCGAGCTTGATGCCGGGCCGCGTGCGCCGCCCGCCCTCGACGGCGATGCGCATGAGCGCCCCGACGCCCTCGGTGTCGAGCTGCGCGAAGGGATCGGAGGCGAACACCTCCTGCGCCACGTAGTTCGGGATGAACTTGGCGCCGTCGTCGCGCGAGATGCCGAAGGTCGTCTGCGTGAGGTCGTTGGTGCCGAAGGAGAAGAACTCCGCGCGCTCGGCGATCTCGTGGGCGCACACCGCCGCGCGCGGCAGCTCGATCATCGTGCCGACGAGGTAGGGCACGCGCACGCCCTGCTCGGCGAACACGAGCTCGGCCGTCGTGCGCACGATCTCCTCCTGCAGCTCGAGCTCGCGGCGCGTGGCGACGAGCGGGATCATGAACTCCGGCTTGACGGTCTTGCGCAGGCGCTTGCGCACCGCGCAGGCCGCCTCGAACACCGCGCGCGCCTGCATCGCGGTGATCTCGGGGTAGCTGATGCCGAGGCGGCAGCCGCGGTGACCGAGCATCGGGTTGAGCTCGTGCAGCGACTCGACCTTGGCGGCGAGGCGCTCCGGGGCGATGCCCAGCTTCGCCGCGAGGGCGGCGATGGCCGCGGGCTCGTGCGGCAGGAACTCGTGCAGCGGGGGATCGAGCGAGCGGATCGTCACTGGGCGCGGCGCCATCTCGATGAACAGGCCCTCGAAGTCCGCGCGCTGCAGCGGCAGGAGCTTCGCGAGCGCCGCCTCGCGTTCCGCACGCGTCTCCGCGAGGATCATCTCGCGCACGAGGTCGATGCGATCGCCCTCGAAGAACATGTGCTCGGTGCGGCACAGGCCGATGCCCTCCGCACCGAAGGCGACCGCCACCTTGGCCTGGTCGGGCTGGTCCGCGTTCGCGCGCACGCCGAGCTCGCGCGTGGCGTCGGCCCAGCGCATGAGCTTCTGGAAGGCGTCCCACAGGGCGCCGCCCTTCTTGCCGCCGAACAGCGCGCCCATCACCTCGGAGGGCTGGGTCGGGATCGAGCCCGCGAACACCTCGCCGGTCGAGCCGTCGAGGCTGATCCAGTCGCCTTCGCGGAAGGTGCGGCCGCGCACGCGCATCACGCGCTCGCCGTGGGGGATGTCGACCTCGCCCGCGCCGGCGACGCACACCTTGCCCATCTGACGCGCGACCAGCGCCGCGTGGCTCGTCATGCCGCCGCGCGCGGTCAGGATGCCGACGGCGGCCTGCATGCCGCGGATGTCCTCGGGGCTCGTCTCGAGGCGCACGAGGATCACGGTCTCGCCGCGCGCGGCCCACTCGGTGGCGTCCTCGGCGCGGAAAACGACGCGCCCGCTGGCGGCGCCCGGTCCTGCGTTGAGCGCCTTGGTGAGCAGTTGGCCTTCCTTGCGCGCGCGCTCGAGCTCGCTGTGGCGGAAGATCGGCTTGAGCAGCTGGTCGAGCGCCTCCGGCGGCACGCGCAAGAGCGCCTCGTCCTGCGTGATCAGGCCTTCCTTCGCCATGTCGACCGCGATGCGCACGGCGGCGAGGCCGGTGCGCTTGCCGGTGCGGCACTGCAGCATGTAGAGCTTGCCGCGCTCGATGGTGAACTCGATGTCCTGCATCTCGCGGTAGTGGCGCTCGAGCAGCTTCTGGATGCGGTTGAGCTCCTTCCACGCGCCTGGCGAGCTCTTCTCGAGCGTCGCGATCGGCTGCGGCGTACGGATGCCGGCGACGACGTCCTCGCCCTGCGCGTTCATCAGGTACTCGCCGTAGAAGCGCTTCTCGCCGCTCGCCGGATCGCGCGTGAAGGCCACGCCCGTGCCCGAGTCGGGCCCGAGGTTGCCGTAGACCATCGCGACCACGCTGACGGCGGTACCCCAGTCGTGGGGGATGCCCTGCATCTCGCGGTAGGCGCGCGCGCGGTCGTTCTCCCACGAGCCGAACACGGCGCCGATCGCGCCCCACAGCTGCGCCAGCGGATCGTCGGGGAACTTGTGGCCGGTGCGCTGCTGCACGATCCACTTGAACTCGGTGACGAGCTCGCGCAGGTCGTCGGCGGTGAGCTCGGTGTCGAGCTCGACTTTGCGCTCGTGCTTCTTGCGCTCGAGCGCGACCGCGAACGGGCTGCGCTCGTCGCCGTTGCCGTTCTTCATGCCGAGCACGACGTCGGCGTACATCTGCACGAAGCGGCGGTAGGCGTCCCACGCGAAGCGCGGGTTCGAGCTCGCGCGCGCGAGGCCCTCGACCGTCTCGTCGTTGAGGCCGAGGTTCAGGACCGTGTCCATCATCCCGGGCATCGAGACGCGCGCGCCGGAGCGCACGCTGACGAGCAGCGGGTCGGCGGCGTCGCCGAAGTGCTTGCCGAGCGAGCGCTCGAGCTTCGCGAGCGCGTGCCGCACCTGGGCCTCGAGGTTCGCGGGGTAGCTGCGGCGGTGCGCGTAGAAGTGCGTGCAGACCTCGGTCGAGATCGTGAAGCCCGGGGGCACCGGGAGTCCGAGGCGGCTCATCTCGGCGAGGTTCGCGCCCTTGCCGCCGAGCAGGTCCTTCATGGTGCGGTCGCCGTCGGCGTGGCCGTCCCCGAAGGAGTACACGAGGCGCGCGCGCGGTCGCGGCGCGTGGTGGGCGGAGCGAGACTTGGGGCGGTGGGTGGGGCGCATGGCGGTCGCGGCCCCGTGAAGGACCGTCGGTTAAGGGGACTCGACGAGCTCGACCCCGTCGATCAGCCACAACCGCTCGAGCGTGACGGACGTGAGGTCGCCAACGCTCGTTTCGGACGCCTCGCGGGGTACTCTGAGCACCCACTCCTCGCCCCCGCCGGGCCGCGCTTCGATGCGCACCATTTTTTCCACGTCTGCGCGCCCGTCGGCGTAGCCGTCCGCGGCTCGGACGCGGAAGAACTCCTCGCGCACGAGGCGCACGCGCAGGGTGCGGCCGAGGGTGGAGAGTTCGACCACGTGGACTCCGGCGCCGAGCGAGCGCTCGCGGGTGACGCTGGCGGAGGCGATCAGTCCGAACCACGGCTGCTCGCGCTCGAGGCGGTCGCGGAACTCGCTGTAGCCGAAGAGCGACAGCCCGTTCGCGCGGCGGAAGCCGGTCGAGAAGCAGCCATATTCCTGCTCGTACAGGTCGGCCTCGAGGTAGCGCTGGAAGGCCTCGACCGTGGCGCGCGGGCTGTCGCGACGCGCGGACACGAGCGCGGCGGGGTCCGCGCAGCGGCAGGCCTGCGGGAGTCCCGCGAGGCACAGGGCGAGGAGCAGGGGGCGGGCGCGCAGGCGCATGGGCGGGATGCTAGCGGGCAAGCGCGGCTCCCCGCAGGCCCGGAGCGCGCGAAGTTTGGACACTTCGCGCTAGCAGCGCCGCGGCGGAGTCCGTAGGGACCTGGGCTGGGTGGCCCGTTTCCCCGATCTGGGGAGGGGTGGCCCGCTCGCCTTGAGGCTCGGCCCCGGGGCGACCGAAACGCCACGGTCGATCCCAGCGGGCCCCGCCGGGTACGATCTCGCCCGTCCCGCCATCGATTCTCAGAACCGACCCATGACCAAGTCGCGAACCACCACCTCCCTTCTCGCCACGTTCGCCCTGAGCGCGCTGCTCGGCGCGAGCGCCTCCGCGCTCAGCGCCCAGAACCCGCCGGTGCCGGCTCCGGCCCCGACCCCGCTCCCGTCGCCCGTGCCGCGCCCGCAGGAAGGCGGCGGCGACCAGAAGCCCGTCACGAATCAGGCCGCGCGGCTCGAGGTCGACGCCCTCGACCACGACTTCGGCAACGCGATCGAAGGCGAGAAGCTCTCGCACATCTTCAAGATGCGCAGCACCGGCACCGAGCCGCTCGTGATCCAGAGCGCCAAGCCGACCTGCGGCTGCACGGTCGCCAAGCTCGAGATCCGCAAGGAAGACGGCACCCTCGAGGTCTACAAGTTCGGCGATCCGCTGCCGAAGGGCGCCCAGCTCGAGCTGCTGGCGGAGCTGAATACGCAGGGCAAGCACCAGCAGGCGTCGAGCAAGGTCAACGTGACCTGCAATGACCCGCGCCAAGTCGTCACGCTGGGCCTGAACGCCCGCGTCGACACCTACTTCCAGATCACCCCGCCGCAGCTCGACCTCGGCACGATGTCGACCGCGGACACGGTCGAGAAGACCTTCACCGTGGCCGGCAAGAAGCCGGGCAACTTCCTGCTCTCGATGGAGCAGCGCCCGCTGCCGGACGGCATGAAGGTCGCGATGACCCCGAAGGAGCCGGACGCCAACGGCAAGGCCAGCGTCTGGGAAGTCAAGGTCACCCTCGGCCCCGGCGCCAAGGAAGGCAACACGGGCTACCCGATCCAGCTCAAGAGCGACGAGGCCATCGCCGGCCACTCGGCCGATGACGGCCACGGCCACACCTCCGCGATGACCTACGGCGCGACCGTGATGGTCACGGCCAAGGTCAACGGCCTGATCTCCTTCGAGCCCCAGTACCTGTCCTACGGCCTCGTGCGCCCCGGTCAGGTCCTGCCGCGCACGCTCAAGATCACGGCCTTCGACCCCAACTTCAGCTTCGCCGACACGCTCGACATCCGCCTCGTCGGCCCGAGCGACACCAAGCCGGAGTTCCCGCAGGCGGCCTACTTCAGCCACGCGGTCAAGGTCTCGGACGACAAGAAGAGCGCCACGATCGAGCTGACGCTCAACGGCCTGCCGGACACCGTCGACGGCTCGTTCCAGGGCCGCATGATGATCAAGACCGGTCACCCGCAGAAGCCGGAGATCCCGGTGCTCTTCTCGGGCGTCTGCCGTCCGGGCGTCGGGGGCAATCCTCCGCCGGCACCCCAGCCCCTGCCGCAGCCCGTCGGCGGCGGCGTCAAGGGCGGCTAGGCTCGAGTCGCTCGGTTCGCGTTCCGCGGCCCGCTTCCCCTCGCGCGAGGGGGAGCGGGCCGCGCTGCTGGGGAGGGTGCGAGCCGTGCGGCTTGTTCGAGTTCGCACAGGAAACGGCGGGCGGTCTGTCCCCGAAGTGTGCGGAAACGACTAGACTCCCGCCGCTTCCATGGCTCAGGACATCGGAGAGTATCTCGTCGCCGCGGGCACCCTCACGGCCGATCAGCTGCGCGAGGCGCAAGTCGCCGCGCGCGGCGGGCAGGCCCTGCCGGAGGTGCTCGTCCGCATGGGGCTCGTCGACGAGGTGGCCGTGGCCCGGGCTCAGGGCAAGGTCCACAACCTGCCCTTCGTGGACCTGACCAAGGGCAAGATCGCCCCCGAGGTGCTCGCGCGCATCCCGAGCGAGTTCGCGGTGGCCCAGGGCCTGCTGCCGGTGCTCGACAAGGGCGGCAAGCTGATCGTGGCGATCGACGATCCGCTCAAGCGCATCGTGGTCGACCAGCTGCAGTTCCAGCTCGGCTGCGAAGTCGCCTGTGCCATGGCCGCTCCGAGCGCCCTGCGGCGAGCTCTCGAGCAGCACTACGGGGCGGCCCCCGAGGAGAGCGTGGCGCGCTCGATGGGCGCCGAGCCGGGGTCGGGCGACGAGGGCGACGACGCGCCGATCATCCGGCTGGTGTCGCGCATGTTCCAGGACGCGCTCACGATGCGCGCCTCGGACATCCACGTCGAGCCGACCGGCAGCGTGCTGCGCGTGCGCTACCGCATCGACGGCGTGCTGCGCGTGGTCGCGGAGCACCCGCCGCACCTCTCGAGCCCGCTGATCAGCCGCCTGAAGATCATGGCCTCGATGGACATCGCCGAGAAGCGCAAGCCGCAGGATGGGCGCATCGGCCTCGACCTCAAGGGCCGCAGCGTCGACGTGCGCTGCTCGATCCTGCCCACCAACCACGGCGAGAGCGTGGTCATGCGCCTGCTCGACCGCTCGGCCAACCTGATCGGCCTCAAGGAGCTCGGCTTCGAGGAGGACGACTACAAGTGGTTCCGGCGCGTGATCTCGCGGCCCAACGGCATCGTGCTCGTCACCGGCCCCACGGGCTCGGGCAAGACGACCACGCTGTATGCGGCGCTCGGCGAGCTCAACCGGCCCGACGTGAAGATCATCACGGCCGAGGATCCGGTCGAGTACCACATCAAGGGCATCAATCAGGTGCAGGTGACGCCCCGCATCGGGCTCTCCTTCGCGCGCGTGCTGAAGGCCATGCTGCGCGCGGCGCCGAACATCATCCTCGTCGGCGAGATCCGCGACCTCGAGACGGCGGAGATCGCCATCCAAGCCTCGCTCACCGGCCACCTCGTCTTCTCGACGCTGCACACCAACGACGCGCCGAGCGCGCTCACGCGCCTCGCGGACATGGGCGTCAAGCCGTTCCTCGTCTCGGCGGCGGTGCAGGCCGTGATGGCCCAGCGCCTCGTGCGCAAGCTGTGCAAGTGCGCGACCGAGCACGAGGCGAGCGAGGCGGAGCTGCGCGCGCTCGGCCTCGACCCGGCGCTCTACCGCGGCCGCACGGTGCGCTCGCCGAAGGGCTGTCGCGAGTGCGAGGGCGGCGGCTATCGCGGTCGCGTCGGCATCTTCGAGCTGCTCGAGATGGACGACGTGCTGCGCGACCTGACCTTCCGCGGCGCGAGCCTCGAGGAAGTGCGCACCGCTGCGCTCGCCTCGCGCAAGCTCAAGCCGCTCATCTCGGACGGGGCCCGCAAGGTGCTGCAGGGCTCCACGACCACGACGGAAATCCTGCGCGTGACGCGCGTGGGCGAGGAGCGGCGCTAGGGCGCCGCGAGGAACAGCGAGAGGACCTGCACGTGCAAGCGATGGACCTGCTGACGGCGGTGATCGAGCGCGGAGGCTCGGACCTGCACCTCAACCCCGGGCGCCCGCCGGTGGTGCGCATCCACGGCGACCTCGTCTCCCTGCCGGGCGCGGAGAAGCTCGATGACGCGGCGGTGGCGGTGCTCGCGCGGCAGCTGTGCAACGACAAGCAGTGGGCCGAGATCGAGCACGTCGGCACGACCGACTTCGGCATCGCGCACCCCACGGGCAACCGCTTCCGCGCCAGCGTGTTCCGTCAGCGCGGCCGGCTCTCGGCGGTGCTGCGCCTGATCCCGAGCAAGCTGCTCACCTTCGACCAGATCGGACTGCCGGAGGCGTGCAAGGAGCTGCTCACACGCCCGCGCGGCCTGATCCTCGTCACCGGCCCGACGGGCTCGGGCAAGACGACCACGCTCGCGACGATGATCGACTGGATCAACACGAATCGCGACGCGCACATCATCACGATCGAGGATCCGATCGAGTACTACCACAGCCACAAGAAGGGCATCGTCACGCAGCGCGAGCTCGGCGCCGACGTGCCGAGCTTCCCCGAGGCGATCCGGCGCGCGCTGCGCCAGGACCCGGATGTGGTGCTCGTCGGCGAAATGCGCGACCTCGACACGATCTCGGCGGCGATCACCGCGGCCGAGACGGGCCACCTCGTGTTCGGCACGCTGCACACGACGGGCTCCGCGCGCACGGTCGACCGCATCATCGACGCCTACCCGACCAACCAGCAGGAGCAGGTGCGCGCGCAGCTCTCGGTGTCGATCGTGGCGGTGATCAGCCAGGTGCTGCTCGCGCGCAAGGACGGCAAGGGACGCGTGGCGGGCTTCGAGGTGATGCTGATGACCCCGGCCATCGGCAACCTGATCCGCAAGAACGAGACGAACAAGATCGCCTCGACGCTGCAGACCTCGCGGCGCATGGGCATGGTGACCCTCGACGACTACCTCTACGACCTCGTCAAGCGCGACGTGGTCGAGCGTTCCGCGGCGCTCGAGGCCGCGCAGGACCCGAAGGACCTCGAGGCGCGCCTGTGAGTCCGCTCGGCCCCGGACAGGGCGCCGGACGGCGTCCCCTCGGCCAGATCCTGAAAGCGCGCGGCGTCGTGCGCGAGGGGCAGATCCAGGAAGCGCTCGCGGAGCAGCGCAAGACCGGCGGCCTGATCGGGCAGATCCTCGTCGAGCTCGGCCACGCCAAGTCGAGCGACATCGCGCTCGCGCTCGCCGAGCAGGCGGGCATGGAGATCGTCGACCTGTCGAAGGGCGTGCCGGAGAAGGCCGCGCTCGCGCTCGTCGACGGCGACACGGCGCACGCCTACGGCGTCCTGCCGCTCGCGGTGCAGGGGCGCACGCTGACGGTCGCGATCGGCGATCCGCTCAACACCGCGGTGCTCGAGGACCTGCGCTTCCAGACGGGGCTCGACGTCAAGGGCGTGATCGGCGACGCAGAGCTCCTGCGCAGCCGCATCCGCGAGCAGTACGGCGAGCAGGGCTCGATCTCCGACGCGATCGCGGCCGCCTCGAAGGCCGCCTCGAGCTCCGATGCCGCTGCCGCGGCCGCGAGCATGCCCGTGGTGCGCCTCCTGAACTCGATCCTGCACCGCGCGATCCGCGACCGCGCGAGCGACATCCACTTCGAGGTCTACGACGGCGACTTCCGCATCCGCTACCGCGTCGACGGCGCGCTGTACGAGGTCGAGGCGCCGCCCCAGCACCTCGCCGTGCCGCTCGTCGCGCGCATCAAGGTCATGAGCGACCTCGACATCGCCGAGACGCGCATGCCGCAGGACGGTCGCATCGAGCTCTCGATCGACGGCCGGCCGGTGGACCTGCGCGTGGCGACGCTGCCGGGCATCGCGGGCGAGGGCTGCGTGCTGCGCGTGCTCGACCGCTCGGCGGTGCAGCTCGATCTCTCCGTCCTCGGCATGAACAAGGACGAGGAGGACCTGCTGCGCCGGCTCGTCGCGCTCCCGCACGGCATCGTGCTGATCACGGGTCCCACGGGCTCGGGCAAGACGACCACGCTGTACGCGATGCTGCAGGAGGCCAACGAGCCCGGCACGAAGATCATCACGGCCGAGGACCCGGTCGAGTACGACATCGACGGCATCGTGCAGGTGCCGGTGAACGACGAGATCGGCGTGACCTACGCGAAGGTGCTGCGCACCATGCTGCGCCAGGACCCCGACAAGATCCTCGTCGGCGAGATCCGCGACGCCGAGACCGCGCAGACGGCGGTCGAGGCCTCGCTCACGGGCCACACGGTGCTCTCGACCCTGCACACCAACGACGCGCCGAGCGCGGTGACGCGCCTTGTCGACATCGGCGTCGAGACGTTCATGATCACGGCGACGCTCGAGGCGGTCATCGCCCAGCGCCTCGTGCGGCGCGTGTGTTCGAGCTGCAAGACGAGCTACCAGCCCGACGACGAGCTCTTGCGCGAGCTCGGTCCCGACGGCGAGGGCTTGCGCGGCGCGACGTTCTACTACGGGCGCGGCTGCGACCAGTGCCACCAGACGGGCTACCGCGGGCGCACCGGCCTGTACGAGGTCATGCTCATGAACGAGGAGCTGCGTCGCATCGTGCTCGCGGACGGCTCCACGGCCGAGCTGCGCGCGGCGGCCATCCGCAACGGCATGCGCCCGCTGCGCCAGAGCGGGCTCGTCGCCGTGACCGAGGGCCGCACCACGATCGAGGAAGTGCTGCGCGAGACGTTCCTCTAGGATCCCCCCGAAGACGATCGAAGATGGCCAAGAGACTCCAACGCACCGCACCGGCGACCGCCCGCAGCGAGGGCGGCGATTCCAGCGCACCCGCGGCCGCGCGCAAGAGCGGCGGGCGCGTGCCCGCGCAGCTCGTGACCGAGTTCACGACCCAGCTCGCGACGCTCTCGGCGGCCGGCATCCCGATCGTCAAGGCGCTGACGATCCTCGAGGGCCAGACGCGGCCCGGGCCGTTCAAGAACGTGCTCGCGGCGCTGGTCGAGGACGTGTCCGCGGGCACGGCGCTCTCGGAAGCCATGGCGAAGCATCCGCAGTGCTTCGACACGCTGTACTCGTCGATGGTGAAGGCCGGCGAGGCCGGTGGCGTGCTCGACGCGATCCTGAACCGCCTCGCGGCCTTCCGCGAGAAGGCGGCCACGATCCGCGCCAAGATCAAGGGCGCGCTGATCTATCCGGCGGTCGTCGCGGTGGTCGCGGTGGCGGTGGTGAGCGCGGTGATCGTGTTCGTGATCCCCAAGTTCGAGGAGATCTTCGACTCGTTCGGCGCCGAGCTGCCGTCGATCACGCGGCTCCTGCTCGACACCTCGCGCTTCACGATCAGCTACTGGTACGTCGTGTTCGGCGTGCCGTTCGCGCTCGTGATGGGGCACTTCGCGCTGATGCGCCGCGGCGGGCCGTACCGCTATCGCGTGCACAAGCTCCTGCTGCGCACGCCCGTGCTCGGGCAGGTGATCGCCAAGGCCAACATCGCGGGCTTCTCGCGCACCTTCGGCACCCTGATCGAGGCCGGCGTGCCGCACCTCGACGCGCTCTCGATCGTGCGCGACACGACCGGCAACGACGTGCTCGTCGAGGGCGTCGAGCAGATCCGCAAGGTGGTGCGCGAGGGCGAGGGCATCGCGCGCCCGATGGGCGAGAGCGGGGTGTTCGACGACCTCGTGGTCAACATGGTCGACGTCGGCGAGGCCACGGGCGAGCTCGACAAGATGCTGCTCAAGGTCGCCGACGCCTACGACATCGCGGTCGACCGGCGCATCGATGCCCTGTTCAAGGTGATCGAGCCGGCGCTCCTGATCGTGATGGCCGTGGTTGTGGGCTTCATCGTCGTGGCGCTGTTCATGCCGCTGATGACGATCATGAGCCAGCTTTCCGCGGGCGGCTGAGCGGCCGCCTTTGACGCGCGCCCTCCGGGGCGCGAGCATGGGACGCGTGGTGACGCTCTCCCTGCGCCAGCGCGTGCTGCTGTGGATCCTCGCGATCCACGCTGCTGCCTTCGGCGTCGAGTTCGCGCTGTTCGGGCGCAACCTCGCCCATACGAGCGAGCAGGAGTCGCTCGAGCTCGCGGGTGGGCTGGTGGGGAACCTGCGCTCGCAGATCCGGCCCGAGGGCGGGCTCAACGCGGCGCGCATCCTCGGCTGGGAGGAGTGGAGCCGCTTCGAGGACGCGCTGATCCTCGACGGCAACCTCGCGCTTGCCTCCGACGGCTCGGTGGTGCCGCAGGGCATCGCGCTCAATCCGCTCGGCTCGTCCCGGCGCGGGCCGGAGTTCGACGCCGCCACGGTCTACAGCAACATGTACCTCGCGCAGCAGAGCGGTCGCGCCGTCGACGACGTCGCGGGCGGACGCGTGCTGCCGATCGACATGCCCGGCGGCGTGTGGGGGACCTGCTGGTATCGCATCGACCGCGATCAGGGCCGCACGACGCGGCTCGTGCGCACCTTCCTGCTGCTGTTCGGTGTGACGACGCTCCTGATCGCGGCCACGCTGTACTTCGTGCTGCGCAGTGAGGTGCTCACGCCGGTCTCGCGGCTGACCGTCGCCGCGCGCCGCGTCGCCGCGGGCGATCTCGAGGCCAGCGTCGAGCCGCCGGCGCGCGAAGGCGAGTTGCGCGAGCTCGCGCAGGCCTTCAATGGCATGGTCGGCGAAGTGCGCGACTTCAACGCGCGGCTCGAGCGCGAGGTGCGCGACGCGACGGAGCAGGCGCGCGCGGCCGAGCAGGCCGCGATGACCGAGCGTCGGCTCGCTGCGACGGGCAAGCTCGCAGCCGGCGTGGCGCACGAGA
>CAITGX010000153.1 GCA_903892045.1 uncultured Planctomycetota bacterium
CCGGACGCGCCGCGCTTCTCGAAGCTCGTCAGCGACCTGATGCTGGCCTCGAGCAAGTAGCCGCTCAGGTTCCCTCGGCGTTGCGCAGCACGAGGACGGGCGTCTCCGCCCGTCGCAGCAGGTCGCTCGCCACGCTGCCGACCAGCGTGCGCGCGAGCGCGCCGCGACCGTGCGTGCCGATCACGACCAAGTCGTGCTGGCGCTGCTGGTCGAGGAGCTCGCGCAAGGGCTCGCCCTCGAGGAACTCGGCGACGTAGCGCAGGCTTTTCCAGTCGAAGGCCGCGAGCAAGCGCTCGAAGTCGCGCCGCTCGCGCTCGCGGGCGTCGTCGACGACGCTCGAGGGGAACTGCACGGGGTAGCCGAGCACGTAGCCGAGCTCCGGTCGCTGGAACGTGTGCAGGACGTGCAGCTCGGCCCCGATGGCCAGCGCGACGTCGCGCGCGAGCGCGAGGACGGCGAGCGAGGAGCGCCCGAGGTCGATGCCGCACAGGATGCGGTGCACGTCGCGCGGCGCGCCACTCTGGACCCACACCGGGCAGTTCGCGCTCGAGACCACGTCGCGGACGACGTCGCCGAAGTCGAAGGGGCCGCGGCGCTCATGGCGGCCGACGAAGATGACCCCGGCTGAGCGCACCAGCGCGCGCTCCACGAGCGCATGGGCGGGACTGCCCGGGATGATCTCGAGCGTGTCCTCGAGCGCCGCTCCCACGACCCCGGCCGCCTGCAGCACGTTGTTCCAGCGCGTCGCTGCGTAGCCGCGCGCCTTCTTCACGCCGAGCGGATCGACGTGCGAGAAGTAGTCGAGCGGCACGCTGCTCGCGTGCACCAGTTCGACCTCGAGCTTGAGCGCGGGCGCGTGGCGGAAGGCGGCGACGACGGCGTGGTCGGCGGCGTCGCGCTCCTCGACTCCGACGAGGGCCAGGGTAGGGGCGTTCGGGAAGCGGCGCGTCATGGGATGGACTCCGGTGGCGGAAGGACGGTCGACCTGCCGCCCCTTGGTGCGCGCCGCGAGCGGATTCCAGCGCCCTGCGCACCACGGCGTACCTGAGGTGCCTCGACGAGCGGATTTTCGTCGCGCGGCGAACGGCAGGAACAGGCGCTTTTTCTCGGAGGAACTGGGGTCTCGATGGCGAGCCCTCACGTGCCCTCTGGAACCGCGACCGGCGCTGCGCTCGGATCTGCGCAACGTCGCGGGCTACGCACTTCCGCTCGCCACGACCTCGCACGATGGGCGCGTACCTCACGCATCTCGAGTCACCCTGGGACGGAACCCGCCACGACTTCCGCTTGCCGCAGACGACGCATGCGGGGCGGCCGCTCGTCGCCCGTTATGACCTCGAGCGCATCGCGAAGGAGGTCGAGCGCGACTCGACCTACTACAACGCGGGCTGCCTGTGGAGCTTCCGCGACCTGCTGCCGGTGCAGGACGACGCCAACATCGTCTCCTTCGGCGAGCTCGCGACGCCGACGCTGCAGCTCTCCCGGCTCGGCAACGAGCTCGGGCTCGAGAACCTGTTCCTCAAGGACGAGTCGCGGCTGCCGACGGGCTCGTTCAAGTCGCGCGGCATGTCCGTCGCGATCAGCAAGGCCAAGGAACTCGGCATCCGGCGCGTGGCCGTGCCCACGGCGGGCAACGCGGGTGGCGCGCTGGCGGCCTACGCGGCGCGAGCGGGCATCGAGGCGTGGGTCTTCATGCCCGCCGACACGCCGGAAGTGAACAAGCTCGAGTGCGAGCTCGTCGGCGCGCGCGTGGTCGAGGTCGAAGGCCTGATCAGCGACTGTGGCGCGCTCCTGCGCGAGGGCCAGAAGGTCTTCGGCTGGTTCGACCTGTCGACCCTGCGCGAGCCGTACCGGCTCGAGGGCAAGAAGACCATGGGGCTCGAGCTGGCTCAGCACTTCGGCTGGCGCTTCCCCGAGGTGGTGCTCTATCCCACCGGCGGCGGAACCGGCCTGATCGGTATCTGGAAGGCCTACGAGGAGCTGTGCGGCATCGGCTGGCTCGAGGATCGCCGCGCCCCGCGGCTGTACTCGTGCCAGTCGGATGGCTGCGCGCCGATCGCGCGGGCCTTCGAGCGTGGCGAGCGCACGGCCGAGCCGTGGGTGGGGGCCGAGACCATCGCGAGCGGGCTGCGCGTGCCGGGCGCCATCGGCGATTTCCTTATGCTGGACGCCATCTGTGCCAGTGGCGGCGAGGCGCTCGGCGTGCCCGAGGCCTCGATCCTGCGCTGGATGCGGCGCGTGGGCGAGCTCGAGGGCGTCGCCATCTGCCCCGAGACCGCGGTGTGCTTCGAGGCGCTCGTGCGGCTCGTCGCGGCGGGCAAGATCGCCCGTCACGAGGAGATTGTGATCTTCAACACGGGCGCGGCCTACAAGTACGTCGAGGCCCTGCGCGCGGTGGATCGCCCGCCGGTGCCGCGCCTGCGTCCGGGCGAGAGCGTCGACTGGCGCGGGCTCGCGGCCGGCTTCGAGCGCGCCTCGATCGGCTGAGTTCCCGAGCCGCCCGGCTCGGCTTGCCGGGGCACTCGCACTGCGTAGAATCCCCGCTCTCGCCGCGGGCACTTCGTCCGCCGCGCGCGTGGCCAAGAGCCCGAGGGCCTCTCATGTCGGATGCAACGAGCCCGCACGACGCAGCGTCGCGCGAGCCTTCCCTGTCGCGTCGAGCGTTCTTCAAGGGCGCTGGCGTGGTCGCCGCGGGCGGCCTCGTCGGCGAGGCGGTGCAGGCCGCGGCGCGCAGCGCCAGCCTCGAGCCGGTACGCCTCGAAGGCACGGTCGAGCTCGAGCTCGACATCAACGGAGCGCGCCAGAAGGTCGCCGTGGAGCCGCGCACGACGCTGCTCAACACGCTGCGCAACCACTGCACGCCGCCGCTGACCGGCGCCAAGCTCGTGTGCGATCGCGGCTCGTGCGGCGCCTGCACGGTGCACCTCGACGGCAAGCCGGTCTACTCGTGCATGACGCTCGCGGTCGACGCCGTCGGCCGCAAGGTCACGACCATCGAGGGGCTCGCTCCGGCCGGAGAGCTCACGGAGCTGCAGTCGGCGTTCTGCGCACACGACGGCTCGATGTGCGGCTTCTGCACCCCGGGCTTCGTGATGTCGATCAGCGCCTGCCTCGAGCGCAATCCCGCGGCCTCGCTCGACGAGATCCAGCGCTCGTGCTCGGGCAACCTTTGCCGCTGTGGCACGTATCCGCAGGTGTTCGAAGCGGCGCTCGCGGCCGGTCGCAAGCTGCGCGCGAAGGGAGGCAAGTGATGGCGCTCGATCCGATTCGCCTCCAGGACGAGAAGCCGCCGCGTCCTGCCGCGCCCGGCAAGAAGTGGCTGCGCGTGACCAAGGCGGTCAACGGCATCGACACGGAGGTCTGGGAGGAGGTCGCGGACGACACGGGCGGCCCGCAGTGGGGCGCGCGCGAGTCGATGCGCCTCGTCTCGCGCGAGGTTCCGCGCGTCGACGGCCCGGACAAGGTCACGGGCCGCGCCACGTTCAGTCACGACGTGCGCCTGCCGGGCATGGTGTACGCGCGCGTGCTGCGCAGCCGCGTGCCGGCCGCGAAGGTGAAGCTCGACCTCGAGCCCGCGCGCAAGCTTCCTGGCGTGCTCGCGGTGGTCGAGCTCGGCGAGGGCGAGGTGCGCTGGCTCGGACGTCCGATCGCCGCGGTGGCCGCGACGACGCCGGAGCTCGCGGAGGACGGCGTGCGCGCGATCGTCGTGAGCTACGAGGAGCAGGGCTTCGCGGTCACGCCGGAGAAGGCGGCCGCGGAGAACGCGCCCAAGGTGAACAGCCGCGGCAACGTGCGCGTGCTCTCGAAGAACACCGACACGAGCGAGATCGACGCGGCGCTCGCTCAGGCGCCCGTGCGCGTGAAGGGCACGTGGAAGATCCCCGTGCAGCACCATGCGTCGCTCGAGTCGCACGGCGTCGTGGTCGACTATCGCGGCGGCGACGAGGCCACCGTGTACGCCTCGACGCAGGGCACGTTCACCATCCCCGGCGACGCCGCGGGGCGGCTCGGGCTCAAGCCCAATCAAGTCACCGCGGTCGTCGAGCACATGGGCGGCGGCTTCGGCTCGAAGTTCGGCATGGGCATCGAGGGCGAGGCTGCGTGCCTGCTCGCGAAGGAGCTCAAGCGCCCGGTGCACCTGATGCTCGATCGCTCGAGCGAGTTCCATGCGGCGGGCAACCGCTCGGGCGGCGAGCACGAGATCGAGGCGGGCGTCGGCAAGGACGGTCGCATCCTCGCGTTCAAGGCGCGCGTCACGCGCCACGGCGGCGTGGGGCAGGGCTCGGGCCATCCGCTGCCCTACATCTACGCGCGCGACAACGCCGTGTTCGTCGAGGATCGCTGCATCCACACGAACATGGACTCGAGCCGCGCGATGCGCGGCCCGGGACACCCGCAGGCGTCCTTCTCGATGGAGGGCGTGATGGACGAGTGCGCCTACGCGGTCGGCATGGACCTGCTCGAGTTCCGGCGCATCAACCTGCCCGAGGGCAAGCGCGAGCTCTACATGCGCCAGCTCGAGCGCTGTGCAGAGCTGATCGGCTGGAAGGCGCATCCGCACAAGAGCGCGCCCGATCGCTCGGACGCGGAAGTGAAGGTCGGCATCGGCTTCGCCATCGCGCGCTGGGGCGGCGGCGGCAACGGCCAGTGCAAGGTCGAGGTGCGCATCGCGCAGGACGGCTCCGTCGAGGTGCTCTCGGGCACGCAGGATCTCGGCACCGGCACGCGCACGTACTGCGCGACGATCGTGGCGGAGGAGCTCGGGCTCGAGCTCGAGGCTGTGCGCGCGCGCATCGGACGCTCGACGTTCGGCAGCGCCAACGCCTCGGGCGGCAGCACGACGGCGCCTTCGCTCGCGCCGAGCGTGAAGCACGCGGCGCACAACGCGCGCGTCGCGCTGTTCGAGAAGGTGGCCCCGCTGCTCGGCGCGACGGCGAGCGAGCTCGAGGTGCGGCCGGGCGAGATCCGCGTCGCGGCGAGCCCCTCGAAGCGCATCGCGTGGAAGGATGCCTGTGCGGCCCTCGGTCCCAATGGCCTCTCCGCGCAGGGCGAGTGGCAGGCGCACCTCGCTGGCAACGACATCGGCGGCGCGCAGGCTGCGAAGGTGAGCGTCGACACGCTCACCGGCGAGGTCAAGGTGCTCGAGATGGTCGCCGTGCAGGACTGCGGACTCGTGCTCAACCTGATGGCGGCGAAGAGCCAGCTGCAGGGCGGCATGGTGCAGGCCCTCTCGTACGGACTGTTCGAGGAGCGCGTGGTCGACCCCGACCTCGGGCTGTTCCTCAACGCCAACTTCGAGGACTACAAGATCGCCGGGGCCGCGGACATTCCGGCCATGAAGGCCGTGTTCGAGGACGACCCGCGCGGCGTCATCGGCATGAGCGAGGCCGCGATCATCCCGGGGCACTCGGCGATCGCGAACGCGATCCACAACGCTTGCGGCGTGCGGCTGCGCGAGATGCCCATGACGGCCGACAAGATCCTGATGGGCCTCGCGGCTCTCAAGAAGGGCTAGGAGGAGCGCACATGAAGAGCTTCGAGTTCATCGCGCCGCGCACGCTCGATCAGGTGGTCGAGCTGCTGCCCGGCCCGCGCGACCAGAAGGTGCGCGACCGCGTGAAGCTGCTCGCCGGCGGGCAGGACCTGCTCGGGGAGCTGAAGGAGTACCTCGTGGCGCCCGATCAGGTGGTGAACCTGAAGACGGTGCCGGGGCTGTCGATCTTCGCGGAGCAAGACGGGCGCTACGAGCTCGGCGCGCTGGTCACGCTCGCGGAGCTGGAGCAGAGCGCGAGCCTGCGGCGCACGCATGCGATGGTGGCGGAGGCCGCGGGAGCCGTCGGCTCCGTGCAGATCCGCAACCAAGGCACGGTCGGTGGCAACCTGTGCCAGCGCCCGCGCTGCTGGTACTACCGCCACGAGCAGGCCGTGTGCATCAAGAAGGGCGGCTCGGAGTGCTTCGCCTACGGCGGCCTCAACAAGTACAACGCGATCCTCGGCGGCGGCCCGAGCTACATCGTGCATCCGTCCGACCTCGCGCCCGCGCTGGTCGCGGCCGGCGCCACGGCGACGCTCAAGGGCAAGAAGGGCGAGCGTACGGTCGAACTGGAGCGCTTCTTCACGCTGCCGAGCGAGGGCGCCGTGACGCGCGAGAACGTGCTCGCCCCCGACGAGGTGCTCGTGCGCGTCGAGGTTCCGGCGATGGCCGGCTGGACGAGCACGTACGTGAAGTTCCGCGAGCGCTCGAGCTACGACTTCGCGCTGGCGGCCGTCGCGCTCGCGCTGCGCATGGACGGCGGCAAGATCGCGGAGGCGCGGCTCGTGCTCGGCGGCGTGGCCCCGATCCCTTGGCGCTGCGAGAAGGCCGAGAAGGCGCTCGTCGGTCGCAGGATCGACGCGGACACGTGCTCGCTCGCGGGCAAGCTCGCACTCGAGGGTGCCGAGCCGCTCGCGCACAACGCATACAAGGTGCCCCTCGCGCAGGGGCTGGTCACCAAGGCGCTGCGCAAGCTCGCCGGTACTTGAGGAACAGCATGGAACCGACATCCCTCCGGAGCCCGATCTGCGCCGAGATCCGCAGCAAGAAGTACTTCTTCCTGCAGTCCGCGCCCATGCAGGCGAGCGACATGGTCGACAACTCCAACGATTGCTGGTGCAACCGCACCTGCGACCGCGTCGGGCCCGATGGAGACGGCGTGCACCCCGTGGATTGCACCGCCGAGCGCTCCTGCTTCCGTCCGATCTTCACGCCGGCCGGAAACGGGCTAGCCTAGAGAGCGCCATGAAGGTCCTCCTCACGCTCGCGCTCGCCACCTCCGCCGCCGTCGGCATGCGCTACCTGTGTGGCGACTGCTGCTCCCTCACGACGCCCGAGGCCGACATCGAGCCGGCGGGCACCTATGTCGAGGCGCGCACCGCGAGCGTCTTCGCGGGCGCCTGCCACTACAACTCGGAGCTCGTCACGGCGGGACGCGAGGCGCTGCTCGCGTGGCGCTTCGAGAGCGGGCGTGTCGCGGGCGTCGACCTCGCGGGGCTCGAAGTGATGGCCGCGGTGGCCTCCTCGGAGAACCTGTCGCAAGGTGCGACGCGTCGCAGCGTGCTGTACGTCGACTCGCAGGCGAGCGAGGAGCAGCGCGAGACGATCGTCGAGTGGGCGCGAGCGCGCCACGGCGAGTCGCTGGGCGAGCTCGTCGCGGTCGAGACCGTTCCTGTCGAGATCCAGTTCGACGGCGAGCGCTACACGGCGAATGCGGGGACCGCGCTGCAGCTCTCTGGCGGACTCCTGCCCGATCGCGAGTGCTGCAAGATGCCCTACGACGTCTGGTACCAGCCGTTCACGCCGATCGCGGGCCGCATCGTCGGCAACAGCGAGCGCTTCGCGTGGAACGAGACGCGGCTCGCGCGCGCGTTCGAAAACCGCGAGCGCAACGACGCCTTCGTGGGCGCGTTCGGGCCCGGCGCAGGCGGCTCGTGCTGCGCGATGCCGTCGCGTGCGGCTGCGCTTGGCGCACAGTGAGCACGTGCGCCTTCAGGGCGCGCGGAACACGAGCCAGGTGAAGCCGCCCGCGGGCACCGTCACGCTCACGCGGGCGCGCGAGCGCTCATCGAGCGTGACCGTCGTGGCCTGTCCCTCCTCGACCTGCACGCTCGCTGTCGCTGCGAGCCCCGCGTAGTACAGCGGGATCTCGAGCTCCTTGGTGCGCGCCACGGGCAGGGGATTGAACAGCATCCCCAGCGCGCGCTCCTCGCCCCGCGGGTTCACGTGCAGCCAGCCGTCGAGGTCGCGCCCGTCGGCGCGGCGCAGATGCACGAGGTCGCTCTCGAGCACCTCACGGTGACGCTTGAACCACGCGACCCACTTGGCGACCAGCTCGCGCGTGGCGTCGGTGTCGTAAAGCCGCGGCCCGCGCCAGCAGGCCTGAACTCCTGCTCCGAGGTTCGTCGCGAGGTGCTGCTCGTAGTCCGTGAGGTGCTCGTGCAGCGGCTCGAGCGTCGCCGCCGCGCCGCCGCCGTGGTACTCGGTGAGCGGCACGAACATCCAGCCCATCGTCGGCGCCTTGGTCCACGTGCCGTCGAAGATGTTCTGGCGCGCGTGCAGCAGCTGCTCGGCGCGCGGCAGGGACCAGTTGGTCTCGCGATATCCCATGCCGGTCTTGTTCGAGCCGTTCAGGAAGTACCAGTCGGGAACGTTGAGGAAGATGCCCTGCGAGCGGCACCACCCGTAGAAGCCGCGGATGCGCTCGAACTGCGCCCACTGCGAGTCGTCGAAGCCGCGGTGGCCGGGGTGCGAAGTCGAGGCGCAGGTGTCGCCGGGGTACGAGCCGTCGTGCTCGAGCACGCTCATGCCGCTCGCGGAGTAGAACGAGCGCAGCTGCGCAAAATAGCCCTCGCCCCAGGCACTGCACAGGCAGGGCGAGTTGCCGAAGTACGCCTTGCCGGGCTTCAGGGTCTCGCGGTCGAGTACGTCGTGCTCCGGAGCGACCGCGCGGCTCGCGAGCAGCGAGTACGTGCCGAGCTCGACGCCGCGTTCGCGCGCGTACGTCACGAGCTCCTTGGCGCGAGCGAGGTTCTCGCTGGCGCGATTCTCGACGTCGAAGCCCGAGCCGAACGAGAGGATCGCCATCTCGAAGCCGACGGCCGCGCACTGGTCGAGTGCCAGCTTCACGGCCTCCGTGCGCGCGTCGCGGATGTGCATCATCAGCGGGTTCTCGGTGACCCACGGCGCGAGCGTGCGGTACATGCGCCGCTGCGCGAGGCCGTTGCGCTCGCGGTCCGAGCCGTCGAGCACGAGCTCGTGCACGCGGTAGCTCTCGAAGCTCACTCCCGGCGCGATGCGCGCGCCCGGTCCATTCGGGTAGGTCGAGACGAGCAGGCACGGCGTATGCAGCCCGTAGCTGACCTGCGTCGAGTAGGCGCGATCTGGCAGCCAGCGCGTCGTCACGTCGGCCGACACATGGGACATGCCGTGGAACGAAAAGTCGCTCTCGATGTGCAGGTCCGGACGCCGCCACGACTCCTGCGGCTCCACCGTGCCTTCGGCCTCGACGAACGCGAGCCGTTCGACCTCGAGCGAGTCGAGCTGCACCTCGCGCTCGCCTCGGTTGCGCACCGTCGCGCTCTTGGAGACGAGGGGTATTCCGTCGTAGAGGTCGTAGTGCACTTCGACGCTCACGGGCCCGGCGAACTCGAACGTGAGGCGCTTGCCAGGCGGGGGCCACGGCAGCGCGGCGGCGTGCCGCACGCGCTTCCACTCGAAGGGCGCGGGCACCTCGGAGAGTCGTACCGCACTGCAGTGCAACGCCCCGGGGTCGAGCGCGAGACGCTCCAGATCCGCGGGGCGCAGGTAGGCGCGGTCGACCTGTCCGACGAGGCCGCCCGCGCGCACCTCGGAGCCGTCGACGACGGCGCGCAGCTCGGGCTCGATGGCTCGCAGCAGCGAGCGATCCGACACGAGGTCATCGAAGCCGATGCAGGCGACATCCGGCTCGACGCGCCAGGTGCGCGCCACGAGTCCGTTCGAGAGCGTGAGCGTTCGCTCGTCGCTCTTCCATGCGCTCGCGCGAGCCTCGCGCGCGTCGAGGAGCCAATCGCCGCCTGCGCGGGGTGGCTGTGCCGGTCCGCTGGGAAATGCGTCGAGCAGGCCTCCGCCGACGAGCAACAGTGTCGCGAGAATCATGCGCGTTCCTCGTCGTTCCAGAGCGCGTGGAAGTGGTGGACGGGGCCGTGACCGTGGCCGAGCTTCCAGTCCGCTGAGCCGGCGATCGCCGCGCTCACGTAGCGCTTGGCGCCTTCGACGGCCGCGAGGGGCGACTCTCCGCGCGCGAGCAAGGCCGCGATCGCTGCCGAGAAGGTACAGCCCGTACCGTGTGTGTTGCGGCTCGAAGTGCGCACCGCGCTCAGTCGAATGAAGCTCTGACCGTCGAACCATAGGTCGTCCGACGACGCACCGCCGGCGTGGCCGCCCTTGAGGACCACCGCGCGCGCACCGAGGGCGAGCAGCCGCTCGCAGGCGCGCTCCGGCTCGCGCAGCACGCTCGCCTCGTCGCTTTCGAGCAGCACGGCCGCTTCAGGCAGGTTCGGCGTCAGCACGCTCGCGAGAGGCACGAGTTCGCTGCGCAGCGCCGCGACCGCCTCGTCCGCGAGCAGCTTTGCTCCCGACTTCGCGACCATCACCGGATCGACGACGACGTTGCGCGCTCCGTGGGCGCGCAGGCGCTGCGCCACGGTGCGAATGAGCGCGGAACTCGAGAGCATTCCGATCTTCGTGGCCGCGACGTCGAGGTCCTCGAACACGCAGTCGAGCTCGTGCGCGACGAACTCGCACGGAGCGTCGTGGATTGCGCGCACCTCGCGCGTGTTCTGGGCCGTGAGACTCGTGATGGCCGCGGCCCCGTACACGGCAAGGGCCGAGAACGTCTTCAAGTCCGCCTGAATGCCAGCGCCGCCGGAAGGATCCGAGCCAGCGATCGTGAGCGCGATCTTCGGAGTGGGGGCCATGGCGCGCAGTCTAGGGACGCGGCACGATGGCCGCATGGACTCGCAACCGCAGCGCCTCGCTCCCTGGCCGAAGGATCGCCCGCCGCTCTCGCTCGTGGACGCCCGTGCGCGCCTCGGCGCCCTGCACCCCGACTGGAGTCTCGACGGCGCGCAGCTCGTCCGCCGCATCCGCACGCGCGACTTCTCCACCTCCCTCGCGCTCGCGGTGCGCGCAGGCGAGCTCGCGGACCTTGCCGACCACCACCCCGACCTGCTCGTGCGCTGGGGCGAGCTCTCGATCCGCCTCTGGACCCACTCCGCCGGCGGCCTCACCGACCTCGACTTCACCCTCGCCCGCTGGCTCGACCAGCGGCTCGAAAGCGCCCCGGGCGGGACCTAGACTGTTGGCCCCGAAAGTTGAGCTGTGCCGCGCGGCGGTGCAGCGCGTGTCCGTTCGAAGTCACCCCCGAAGGAACCCCCATGGCGCTCAAGGTTGGCGACGTTGCCCCGGATTTCACCCTCAAGACCCAAGATGAGAAGGACTGGAGCCTCGCGGCCCACAAGGGCAAGAACGTCGTGCTGATGTTCTACCCGCTGGACTGGAGTCCGACCTGCGAGAAGGAGAACTGCTCCGTCGCCGGCGACATGACGCTCAACGCCCCGGACACGGTCGTCGTCGGCGTCTCGCGCGACTCCACGTGGTCGCACAAGGCCTGGCGCAACCAGTTCAAGCTGGCCCACGACCTGCTCGCGGACGTCAAGCTCGACGTCGCGGGCAAGTACGGCCTGATCCACCCCGCGGGCTTCATCAGCATGCGCGCGACGGTGATCGTCGACAAGCACGGCAAGGTCGCCTTCTGCGCGGCCAACGCCGCCGAGAAGACCGGCGAGGCGCGCGACATGGCGGCCGTCAAGGCGGCCCTCAAGGCGCTCGCGTAAGGCCTGTCGCGGAGGCTCCCCTGCGGGTGGCCTCGCGCG
>CAITGX010000154.1 GCA_903892045.1 uncultured Planctomycetota bacterium
ACCCGCTGCCGCCGAGGCCGAGCCTCGCGATCGACCCCGATCTGCGCGAGGAGATGGACGCGGCCCTGCTCGCGCTCGGCCGCCTCGACTGCGTCTCGAGCCTGCTGCCCGACACGGCGCTGTTCCTGTACACGTTCGTGCGCAAGGAGGCCGTGCTGTCGTCGCAGATCGAAGGCACGCAGTCCTCGCTCTCGGACTTGCTGCTGTTCGAGATCGAGCAGGCCCCCGGAGTGCCGGTCGACGATACGCGCGAAGTCTCGAACTACGTGCGCGCGCTGGAGCACGGAGTGCAGCGCCTACGCGCCGGCTTCCCCCTCTCGAACCGACTGATCCGCGAGGTGCACGGTGAGCTCTTGTCGCGCGGACGTGGAAGCGAGCTTCGGCCCGGCGAGTTCCGCACCACGCAAAACTGGATCGGCGGCGCGCGACCCAGTCTCGCCGCATTCGTGCCGCCGCCTGCGACGCGAGTCTCCGAGTGCATGGGCGCACTCGAGGGCTTCCTTCACGATCGCACGGAACGGACATCCACGCTCGTGAAGGCCGCGCTCGCTCACGTGCAATTCGAGACGATTCACCCGTTCCTCGACGGCAACGGTCGCCTCGGCCGCATGCTGATCACGCTGCTTCTGGTGGCCGACGGAGTGCTGCAGGAACCGCTGCTCTACTTGAGCCTGTACTTCAAGACTCACCGCACGAGCTACTACGAGCTGCTGCAGCGCGTGCGAACGGAGGGTGACTGGGAGGCCTGGCTCTCGTTCTTCCTGAATGGAGTGAAGGAGACAGCGGAGGGCGCGGTCGCGACCGCGCAGCGGCTAGCTCGACTCTTCAAGGAAGACCGCGATCGGATCGGGACGCTCGGCCGAATCTCTGGCTCCGCATTGCGTGTGCACTACGCGCTGCAGCAGCACCCGATCCAGACGGTCCTCACCGTGACGCAGCGCACGGGACTGACCGTGCCGACGGTGACCGCCGTCATGAAGGCACTGGAAGCACAGGGCATCGTGCGGGAGTTGACGGGCAAGCGGCGCGGGCGCGTGTACTCGTACCAGCAGTACTTGCAGTTGCTCGACGAGGTAACGGTAGCGGGCGCGGCGGGCTCGGCTTGAACGGAAGAGGTGAAGCGAACGACAAGCGCCGCCCGGGACCCCTCAGCCGGCGAGGCGACAACTACCCTGACACCGGGGGGGCCCCTCGACCCTACCTGGCGGCCGGTGGCGCGTCCTTCACGCGCGCGAGCGTGGCGTGGACCGTGTGCATGGCGCTGACGAAGTCTCGCCCCAGCGCCGCTTCGTAGCGATGGGCGGAAGACTTCACGTTCTTCGCGTCTAGCGTCTCGGCAAGGACCGACATCGCCGCCACCCAGGCAGACCGCGGCACGGTCATGCGACAAGCGTAGTCCCTCTCCGGACCGGACCGAACGATCTCCGCCCCGGCGAGCGACGGACAGCGGTCCTGTAGCAACCTCAGGTGCCTCCGACTTCTGGCTCGAATCACAACCGAGTCTGTCGAGTGTTCCCCCGTCGCCGAGTCTCCGGCGACGACGACCGACAGCAATCCCACACGGGGGTCAACGATCCACATCACACGATCTCCGTTGTGTCCGCGAGTTTCCTAGGGTGCGAACGGGCGAAGCGCGAACTCCGACCTCCCAAGCGCACCTCCCACTGCGTGCCGTGAGCGCGCGAAAGAGCATGCCCGTCGGCAGCGGCCATTCGGCGAACTTGGGCTGGTCCCGGCTGGCTCCGAGTGACGTGAGAGTCGTTGGTCCGTAAGAACGTCACCCGCGGTGCGGCGTCCGCGAGACCCAGCGAAAGCGAGCCGGTCCCTAGGTCTTCGTGTTCGACTTGTGGCGGCCCACGTGTGCGATCGCTACCCGGCGATGTTCCGCATCCCAGTGCATATGGATGGAGAGGCACTTGTCGGGTTGCTTGGCCCCGATCGTGATGTGAGGCTCGAATGATGTGCTGACGCCCTCGTAGCGGTACGTGTACTCCTTGCCGTGCTTCCCCCGCGTCGTCGACGAGATATCATCCGCGTAGTCGAAGCCCAGTGTCTTGAATGCCTCTCGCAAGCCGCCGAGCGAGAGAAGCCACGCACGAGCAACCTCGTCGATCGCCAGCAGGGCGCTGAGCGCCTTCTGCGGCTGCTTGAACGGCGAGTCTTTCGCTGACTTTAGGGCATCCGGTAGGAAGTGCAGATGCGTAGTTCGTCGCTGGGCCTCATCAACGGCCGCTTCGACACTTGCAACGTCGGGCGACCCCCGGTCAAACGCCTCGCTACTCACACTCTCCTCAGTCTTAGGAGCTACTGTCCAGACCGCGTTCATGTTCTCACGGAGCGTGGCATTCTCGGTTGTCAGCGCCTCGATGTGCGCACGCAACTCCTTGTTCTTCTTGATCTCGTCGTCCCAATGCCGGTAGACCTCGGTGTAGTCCTCGGACAACTGGGATTTGAGTGCCTCCAGACGCTCCTGTTCCGCACGTCGCCGATAGGCACGCATCTTCTCGGGCTCGACGAACCTGAAGGCTGCGGCCGGGGCAACTACTCGGAGAAGTTCCAACGCAAAATTCTGCCCCGGAGCCAGACGAGTGATTTGCTCCGCCAGCCACAAGCGGTGTAATAAGGGATCGGCGGACAATGTGAAGCGCGGCCAGTAGATGCGGACCGCGCCGTTGAAGCACGAGAACTGCCTTCCTAACTCGTCGGTGAGCGCGAACGCTGCCCACTTGGATGCCAGTACCGCAACGGTCGCCGTTCCGGCCAGCGTCGAGGCGAGCTTGGCAGGGTCCGCGCTGAGGCGCTCCGTGAACGCATCTGGACTCATCACGACCACAGGCAAGCGTCGCTGACGGTCTAGCAACAGCGCCTTGAGCTTGGGGACGTCCAACGCCTCCACTCGCCAGAACTGAGGGAGGAGCGCCTGCGAACCGACCCGCGCACTTCCAAGTGCAACGAGCGTGCGGACGATCCTCGGGGTACCTAGCTCGAATCGCGCCGGGAGAAGCTCGAATTCGAAGCTCGCGAGGCGCAGTGCGAGTGTGAAGCTCACCTCCCCGCCGCCTTCATGGACACTGATGTCGGATGCCCAGATGAGCGACGGATCGTACTGGTCCGGGTAGCGCCAGCGCACCTCGCGAAGTTGTTCGGAGCTGGCCGCTGAACTGGAACAACTCACCTCCAGAGAGTGGCGTTGAGCCGGTGTCAGGTGGATTGCGTTGTCAGTGTCCCAACCAGCTGGAAGCTGAACATCCGGATGCTTGGAGCCGTACCACCCTGTGATCCAGGCCGAAACCTCTGACCAGACGGCATCGATCGGGAGCGAGAAGGTGAGCGAGCAAGCGTAGACGGTGCGCATGGGCTTCCTGGTGCGAAGTGGAGCGGCCGAGGATTGCGTACGTCCTACAGCTAGACAAGCCCGCCGATCGAGCGCCACATCTTCGGAGGGCTCGCCATGTCGTCCACAGCTCAGACCCGCCTGACTGCCGTCGCCGCCTTGGCACCTCAAGGAGTTGCACTCGCGTGGGAGGCAAGGTGCCCCCTACCGCGGGGTGCCAGCCCCAGGAACTTCACTTTTAGCGCGGTGGTCGGTCTTGCAGAAGTTTGCGAACTCATCTTCGAGGGTTCCGGTTAGCCTCCCCGTCCCACGCGATGCACAGTGCCGTGCGCTCCCTCCTAGACAGATCCGCCCGACCTCGACCGAGACTCGAACCGCGAGCCCCCTACGCGGGCAGGGAGGATCGTTGAGGCGAGCGGTCGAGATTAGCAGCACCCGATCCAGACGGTCCTCACCGTGACGCAGCGCACGGGACTGACCGTGCCGACGGTGACCGCCGTCATGAAGGCACTGGAAGCACAGGGCGTCGTGCGGGAGTTGACGGGCAAGCGGCGCGGGCGCGTGTACGCGTACCAGCGGTACTTGCAGCTGCTCGACGAGGGAACGGTAGCGGGCGCGGCGGGCTCGGCCTGAACGGAACAGGTGAAGCGAACGACAAGCGCCGCCCCGCAGGCCTTTTGGGGGCCAGAGGGGCGGCGGGGATGGGTGGGATGCGCGAGGGGGCTATTGGCAGGCGGTGAAGCGCAGGGCGTTGGAGAGGCCGGTGGTGGAGGGCGAGGCGGGGTCGCGCATCCACCATTGGGCGCAGACGGTGTCGCCGGGGACGATGCCGGCGGAAGCGTAGACCTGCGGGGTGAAGGTGAAGGAGTAGCTGCCGGTGCAGGAGTTGCCGGTGGCGGCGCCGTTGGAGAGCTGCGTCGGGGTGCGCACGAAGGGCGCGGAGATGCAGAGCGTGCCGCCTTGGAACGGCGCGGCGTTGGTGGCGGAGCCGAAGAACAGCAGGCCCGACTTTTGGTTGAGGGCGTTGCTGCACTGGACCTGCAGGTTGCCGAAGGAGATCGACGGCGTGCCGGTGCTCGAGATCGAGGGCACGCAGCCGAGCGAGTTCGTCTTGCCGGTGCAGTAGGTCACCGGAGTCGCGCTGGTGATGTAGATCGGGCCGAAGTTGTACACGTTCCCGCCGTTGCCCGCGTTGTCGTAGGGACGGATGTGGAAGTACCAGGGCAGCGTCGAGGGCCCGAGCAGCGTGGTGAAGCTCGTGGCCGAAGCGTTGCCTTCGAGCGTGGCATCGGGCACCGTCGAACTGGATTGGTTCCACAGCCACGAGGCTCCGGCGATGCCCGAGCCGCCGACGTCGGTCATCGGGTTCCAAGTCATGGTCACGATGCCGTTGCAGCGATAGCTGCCGAGCGGGTGCGTCGGCGACAAGACGCCCGTGAGGAAGCTGGGCTTCAATGCGTCGTAGAGAATCGGACCGTAGCTCGCGAAGGTCGCCGGCCAATTGCGCGAGCGGTCCGTCGGGCGGACGCTCAGGTAGAACTGACCCCAGCTGCCGGGGAGCGTGCCGCTGAAGGTCGGCAGCGCACTGGAGTCGATCGTCGTGTCGGGAAGGAGCGCACTCGGGCCGAGCACGACGCTGTAGCCGTTGATGCCCGAGAGCGGATCCTGCATCTGAGTCCACGAGACCGTGAAGGCGTTCGAGTTCACCCATGTGCCGAGCGGGTGCGTGCTCGAGACGAAGTTGGTCGGCAGCGGCGGCGGCGTGCCGTCGACGACGAGCGCGACCACCTCGGTCTTGTCGACCCAGTTGTCCGAGCGTGCGTCGACCGTGAAGTTCTTGAAGCCCTCGGTCGCCCAGCTCGTGCTCCACGTCGCCGCGCGAGAACCGGTCGGGCGGATGTTGCCGAGCAGGATGTTGCGTCCGTCCTGGCCGTTGTCGAGGTAGTTGACGCTCGCGCCACCCTCGAGCGTGCCCGTCGCGGAGACGAGCGTGTCGCCCGCGGACGTGATGTCGAGGAACACCGCGGAAGCGACGTACTCGGGGTTGTAGGCAGTGGCCGTGATGTTCACCGCTTCGTTGGGCTGGATCGCCGTTCTCGAGGCCGTGGCGGTCAGCGTGCCGTCCGGAGTGGTGTCGTCGCTGTGCACGAGCATGGCGAGACCGACGCGCGAGTTGCTCGTCGCGCTCTGAGGATGCACCTTGATGCGCCAGGTTCCGGCGGGCGGACTGTCGATCAGCCGGATCTCGGTGTTGTCGAGCGTCGACTGCTGGGCCGAGTACTCGCCCGTGTTGGTCGTCGCGCTGATGCCACCAATGGGGCTGTCGATCCACAGGTCGAGGTCGTTGACGAGCGCAGTCGCAGCGCCGGCCGAGGCCGCCGCCTCGTGGTAGTACAGACACACCGCGATGCGCGTCGCTCCGGCGGGCACGGCGACATCGACGTAGGTGCCGTTGACCGTGCCTTGGGCCCAGCCCCAGAAGAACACCGAGCCCGCGCCGTAGTGCGCCTTGTAGGCCTCGAGCCGACCAGTGCCGTAGCTGTCGAGGTGCGTGGCGGTCGGAGTCGAGAGCAGGATGTTGTCCTTCGTCATCGCGCTCGCCATCAGCAGAGCGCCCGTGGCCGTCGGGTTGTGACGCAGGAAGGGGTGACGCTCCATGAGCTGCGCGGCGACGCCCGTGACGTGCGGCGACGCCATGCTCGTGCCCGTCTTCGCCACGTAGCCCGTGAGATTTCCGGAGTCGCAGGAGAGGATCGAGCTCGCCGGCGCCGAGAGGTTCGGCTTCCAGCGCCCATCCGCGAGCGGGCCGCGGCTCGAGCCCGAATACATGACGCCCGGATCTTCGGCGCCAAGCGCGTAGTCGCGCACGCCGCCGATCGTGAACACGTTCTTCGCGGAAGCCTCGATCTTCAGCGTGCTCGCTGCGGGTCCATCGTTGCCCGCGGAGAACACGTGCAGCTGTGGAAAGCTGAACACAGAGGCGTCGATCGTGCGGCAATCGGCCTCGGTCCCGAACGCGCCTCCGCTCGGCGCGGTCGTGCCCCACGACTGGTTGATGACGTGCGGGCGCGGCGTCACGTTTCCGAAGCCGTCCGTGTAATCCGAGTCAAAGGTGCCAAACACCGTCGCCATCGAAGCGCCGCCGTACGCGCAGCCGACGCCATGGAACATCTTGGTGTTGAAGAAGCGCGTAGTCATGGTGCCCGCGACCGCCGGAGCCGCGCCGGTGTGGCTCGCGTCGACGACACCGCGGCCCATGATCGTGCCGGCGACGTGCGTGCCGTGGCCGCACGGGTCATCGGTGGTCGGCTCAGGGCTGCTCGAGAGGTTGGCACCGACCCAGTAGAAGCCCGTGAGATCCGCGTGCGAGTACTCGATGCCGGAGTCGCCCTCGCCCACGATCGCGGGACTGCCGCCGTTGAAGAACTGGCGCGTGTAGTCCGCGTTCACCATGGGCATCGACTCGTCGTGCGCGAGCTCCGGAACGCCCTGCGGCTCGACGAACTGCACGAAATCGAGCGCGACGAGTGGCTCGACCTGCGTCGGGGCGAGGCGCACGCGGAAGGCGCGGATCGATTCGACGTACTCGAGGATCTCGAGGCCGAGGGACTCGAGCACGCGCTGCTGCCAGCCGTTCGACATCCACGCCTTGGGCGCGAGGGCCGGATCGTCGATGCGCACGACGCCGTCGGGGCCGCCCGCCTCGAGCGTGCCGACCGCGCGCGCGGTCGAGGCCGGGTTGAGGTCGGAGTCGAACACGCTGACGTAGGCCTCCTGCAACTCGCCGGAACGCAGCTCTCCGAGCGCGGCCCCCATCGCGCGATGCACCTTCTGCCACGGACGCGGCACGCCGACCCAGCGCACGAAGTCGAGCGTCGCGAGTGCGTCGAGCGCCTCCGGCGCGAGCGCCACCTTGAGCGAGTAGTGCGGATGGAACTCGAGCACGCGCACGCCGAGGGCGCGCAGCGCGTCGATGCGCGCCTCGGTGATGCGGCGCGAGAACATCACGAAGGCGTAGGTCTCGTGCGTCGGACGTCCATCGCCGTAGTCCGTGCGCAGCGACGCAATCAGCGCCGGGTCGATGCGCTCGTCGGCGGGCGGGTAGTGGCGACCGGCCGTGAAGGCGAGGAAGTACGGATCGCCGCTCGCGGGCTCGACCACGCGGTCGCCATCCGGACCCGGCTCGATGACCGCGGGGACCGGGAGGGGCACGTCGTCGGAGAGCTCGATCGGCACGCTCACCGGCTCGCCGCCGTAGGGGTCGGGCTGAGCCGGCGGCAGCTGGGCGGGAACGAGCTGCTGGGCGAGGAGGGCGAAGGCGAGGAGCGGGTGCATGGAGAGATTCTCTGCGATGAGGGCGCTTGTGGGGTGAGCTTCGAGGACGTTCGGGGCCTCGCTGCTGCACAGCCCATCCGGCGCATGGGTACGGAATCCGATGCGCCGCGCAGGCGTTACGGGGAAGCTCGGAACTTGCCGCGCGACGCGGAGCCGGGTGGCCGAGAGCGCCGCAACTGCGTTTCAGAAGAGAATTCCGACCTGCCGGGAAGCGCAAGCCTGCCGTGGCCCTCGGAGGGCCTTGCTGACATCAAGAATGACCATGGTCGGGTAGCCGGGCCGAGCTGGACCCGACGAGCTACGCCATTCTTCGCAGACACTCTCAAGATGTTTCAGAACTGAACGCGATAGGGCCGGGCCTAGCCCCACTGGAGAGTTCCCTTGTCCGTCACCCTCGGCCCCATCGCCCTCGCCGCCGTCTGCCTGACATCCACGTCGTGCGCACCCATGGAGCGTGCGCTGTTCGAGGAGGCCGAACCCTCCCTGCGCGCGGCGGGACCGACGGCCAGCGCGCCCCGCGCACCGGGCCGAGCCGCTCCCAAGGTTGCCGCCCGGCCCAAGTCGCCGGAGCGAGTGCCCACGGAACCGCCGAGGGAGCTGGCAGCGACCTCCGGAGAGAGCGCGGAGAGTTTCTTCGCGAGCGCAGCCAGAGCCGTCGAGGCATCTGCGAGCGATGCCGGAGTCCAGACGCTCGCGAGCGCAGCTGCGCCCCCGGCCGCGGTCGTGGCGGAGCGGCCCGCGGAACACGCGCAGACCGACGCTGCACTCGAGAGCCAGGCGCTGGGCGCGACGGAGCTGGTGGAGCTGCCGCTGGAGCGACGCGAGGGAGAGCTCGACTCCCCCAGCGACGCGGACACGAGCTTGCGCGCGCGGCTCGAAGAGCAGGGCATCGCGTTCACCGCGAGCCTGTGGCTCGACGCCCATCGCGTGGAGCGCGGCGGACTCGAACGCGGCAGCGTGATGAACTCCTACCTCGACCTGAGCGCGACCTTCGACCTCGGCGCGCTCGCGGGCATCGACAACGCGCTCGTGTTCGCCAACGCGTACGCGACGAACGGCCGCAACGTGTCGGACCTCGCCGGCGACTGGCAGGTGCTCTCGAACACCGCCAACGATCGCCACATCGAGCAGCTCGCGCAGCTCTTCTACGAGCAGACGTTCGCGGACGGCGCGTGGCGGCTCAAGCTCGGCAAGGCGGACGTCAACGTCGACTTCGCGGCGGCAAGCCACGCGGGCGAGTTCGTGCAGTCCTCCGCGGGCTTCAGCCCGACGATCTTCGCGCTGCCGACGTATCCCGAGCCGTCGACGGGCGGCGCACTGTTCTGGCAGGCGAGCGAGGCGCTCTCGCTCGGCGTCGGCGTGTTCGACGGCGCCGCGAACGCGGGCTTCCACACGGGCAGTCGCGGCCCGAGCACGCTGTTCGGCACGCCGTCGGACCTGTTCGCGATCGGCGAAGGCAACGTGAGTTGGGGCGTCGGCGAGGAAGGTCTCGCGGGTCGTCTGGCACTCGGCACGTGGCACCACGACGGCGACTTCGCGCGTTTCGACGGCGGGAGCGAGGCGGGCACCGGCGGCAACTACGCGATCCTCGAGCAGGAGCTCGCGCGGGTCGATGGCGCGAGCATCGCGAGCTTCACCCAGTGGGGCGAGGCCGACGACGCCGTCGCCGAAGTCGAGCAGCATCTGGCCGCCGGCGTCGTCGCCACAGGTTGCTTCGAGCGTCCCGATGACGCCTTCGGCGTGTACTGGTCGCGCGTGCGCTTCTCCGAGGCGCTCGGCACGAGCGCGTCGAGCGAGACCGCGTGCGAGTGCTTCTATCGCTGGCAGGTGCGGCCATGGCTCGCGCTCAAGCCCGACGTGCAGTGGATCGCGAACCCGGGCGGTGACGCCACGCTCGACGACGCGCTCGTCCTGACGCTGCGGCTGCACGCCGACTTCTGAGCGACTGCGGCGGGCAAGAAAGTCCCGCGGCCGGCGATGGAGGGACTCGCAACCTCGGGCGCCGCGCTGGATTCCCCCCAGACTCAGGGGCGGAGGCTAAGCTCGAAGCATGCGCTCGCACTCGCATCGCTCCCTCTCGCGCCCGCTCCTCGCCTGCTCGCTCGGACTCATGCTCGCGTCACACGCCGCGGCCCAGTCCTGCGGCAGCACGTTCGAGACCGACTTCCAGTCAGGCTTCGTCGGCGGCTGGGCGTGGGGCGGACCGAATCAGACGATCGAGAGCGGAGCCGCGCCGCGCGGCTCGTACCTGCGCACCGAAGGCATCGACACCTTCGCGCCGCAGCTGCGCACGTCGGGCGGCTCGGTCTTCACGGGCAACTACCGCGCGCAGGGCGTCACTGCGCTGAGCTGCGAGCTGCAGACCTTCGCGATCGACTTCCCGAGCTCGTGCCAGCGCCCGCTCGCGTTGATGCTCACGAACAACAACGGCACGCCGTCCAACTTCTTCGACGACACCTACGTCTACACGCTGCTGCCCGGCACGATCCCCTGCGTCGATGGCCTGTGGCACGGCTACAGCGCGTCCGTGCCGAGCCAGTCCACGACGCTTCCGCCGGGCTGGAACGTCGATCCCAACGCGACCGCCGCTCCCGCGCAGGTCTGGAATCGCGTCATCACCGACGTGACGCAGGCGTCGTGGTTCTTCGGCGACCCGACCATGTTCTTCATCTTCCAGATGTGGACCGTGGGCGCCGACAACCTGCGCGTCGCGTTCGATGGCGGCGCCACGAGCTACTGCGTCTCGCAGCGCAACTCCGCGGGCTGCCAGCCCGAGATCTGGGCCAGCGGCACGCCGAGCGCCTCGTCGCCGCAGCCGTTCGAGCTCCTGTGCCGCGGCGTGGTGAGCCAGAAGTCCGGCCTGTTGTTCTACGGACTCGCGCCGCAGCCTGCGCCATTTGCCGCGGGCTGGCTGTGCGTCGCGCCTCCGCTGCGACGGACGGCGCTGCAGTTCTCGGGCGGCTCGACGAGTGGCAGCGACTGCAGCGGCAACTTCTCGTTCGATCTCAACGCCTGGCTGCGCTCGGGCGCGGACCCGGCGCTGCAGCCGGGCGTCGCGCTGTTCGCCCAGTACTGGAGCCGCGACCCCGCCGCGAGCTCGGGCAACGTGAACTTCTCGAACGCGCTCGCGTTGCGAGTCTGTCCCTGATCCGGTGCGCGACTAGCGGCCCGCGCGAACGCGCAGGCCAGCGACTTCGGAGAGCTCGGGGAGCTCGACGCGCGCACGGGAGCGAGTTTCGCGGTGGTAGCGCGCGTCGATCGAACCGGCGCGTGCCTTCGCCTCCCGCGTGAAGAGCACGCGACCGTCGGCGGCGAGACCTTCGACCGTGACGAGGCGCTGGCCCGGCAGCGTGACGAAGGCCGTGCGAAGCTCGACCTCGAGCGTGGACTCATCCTCGAGCAGGCGCGCGTGGGCCGCGCGCAGCCCGTGCGAAGGCTCGATCTCGATCGCCGGACCGCGCACCGGCGCCGCGGCGCAGGCGGAGACGAGGGCGAGAGCGAAGAGAGACAGGACGAGACGAGGCTGCAAGGCGTGGGACTCCGCTGGAGAGAAGGTCGCTGCGGGTCGACGTTCGTCCCGCGCTGAACCCTAGCACGCTGTGCAGCGCCGAGACGTGCGAGCGCGCGAGCTCGCCGCGCATCGGCAGCAGGGTGGAACTTCTTTCCGCCGCGAGGCGCGCTCAGGCAGCTCGCGAGCCGCGCGCGCGCACCGGACAGTAGGCCGTCAGCACGATCGCGTCCTCGATGCCGGCCTCGGTCCAGATCACCTTGAGCCAGATGCGCCGCGCGCCCGCGATCACGCTGGCAAGGGACCAGCGCGCGCCGGCCTCCGCGTGACCCGTCTGGAAGGGCTTGCGGAGCACCTCGAAGATCGCCGCGCGCGAGATGCCGCGCTCCTCCAGCCGCTCGAGAGCGTGGCCGGTCCAGTAGACCGTGAGATCGTCGGGCAGGGCGAGCGGCGTCGATTCGGGCTGCAGCATGGGGGGGGCTCCGAGAGAGAGTGCGGCGAGTCGGTCAGGGTCCTCGAGTCAGGATTTCAGGGCAGGACGGCGCCCCGCGCGCGGGGCGAAACTGTCATGTCCGGGAATGGGATCGCAGCGGCGCGCTTTCCAGTCGTTCGAGACGATTTTCGCTCCCATGCCGGGCCCTACGCGGACCGCGGGCCGGCATTCATGCCCCGCGGACGGGTCCGGTGGCGCGGCGACGCTCCCGGCTGGCCCATCCCCGGAACAGGCGGGGCCAGCCTTGTTCGAGCTGCGTAGGAGACGGGCGGGGGCGGTCGATAAGCTCCCACCACGCTGTCCTCGCCATGTCGACCTTCGAGCTCGCCGTCCAGTTCCTCTTCCAGCTCGGGGCGATCCTGATCGTCTGCCGGCTCGTGGGGCTGGTCGCGGAGCGGCTCGGGCAGCCACCGGTCGTGTCCGAGATGATCGCCGGCGTGTGCCTCGGGCCTTCGCTGCTCGGCGCGCTCTCGCCCGAGGCGAGCGCGTTCCTGTTCCCGAAGGAGAGCATGAAGGTGCTCTTCCCGGTCGCGCAGGTCGGGCTCGCGCTCTACATGTTCATCATCGGGCTCGAGTTCCGCGGTGACATCGTGCGCAAGCGCGTCGGCACCTCGGTGAGCGTCTCGCTCGCCGGCATGGCGGTGCCCTTTGCGCTCGGTGCGCTCGTGGGCTGGCTCCTGTACGAGAAGACCGAGCTCTTCCCGCAGTCCATCTCTCCCACCGCGGCGATGCTCTTCATGGGCGCGTCGATGTGCATCACGGCCTTCCCGATGCTCGCGCGCATCATCCAGCACAAGGGCCTGACGGGCACGACCATGGGCACGGTCGTGATCGGCGCGGGAGCGATCGACGACGCGGCGGCGTGGTGCATGCTGGCCGTCGTGCTCGCGAGCTTCACCGGCGACTTCACCGACGCGGCCTTCTCCATCGGCGGCGGCTTCGGCTACGCGGTGCTCGTGATGGGCGTCGTGCGGCCGCTGCTGCGGCGCTGGGCGCGCGGAGTCGATGAGCGCGGCAAGCTCTCCGATCGCGAGTACGCGATGCTGCTGGCGCTGATGTGCCTCGGGTCGTGGTGGACCGAGCGCATCCACCTGCATGCGGTCTTCGGCGCGTTCGTGATGGGCGCCGCGATGCCGCGCGGAGTGGTGGCGAAGTCGATCGTGGCGCGCACGCAGCCGCTCGCGGTCGCCCTGTTCCTGCCGCTCTTCTTCACGTATTCGGGCCTCAACACGCGCCTCGGGCTGCTCGATGCGAGCGGGCTGTGGCTGATCGCGCTCGGCGTGCTCGCAGCCGCGATCGTCGGCAAGGGCGTGGCCTGCTGGGGTGCGGCGCGCATCTCGGGAATCTCGAATCGCGAGGCCGTCGGCATCGGCGTGCTGATGAACGCGCGCGGGATGATGGAGCTCATCATCATCAACATCGGCCTCGAGCGCGGCGTGATCTCGCCCGAGATCTTCGCGATGCTCGCGATCATGGCGATCGTGACCACGCTGATGACGAGCCCGATCTTCGAGCTCGTGCTGGGCGGCGGACGGACCCTCGACGGGGCGACGCCGGACAACCAGCCGCAGCCCGAGCACTGAGAGCGCGGGAAGTACCGGCTCCTTGCAGTCGGTGCCCGCGCCCGACGCTAGTCTCTCGGGCATGCTCCAGCTCCTGCCTGCCGTGTTGCTCGTCTCGGTCCAGTCCCCCACCGCGCAGGTCGCGGCCGAAGTGCTCGAGCTCGCCGCCGGCACCGAGCTCACCTACTCGGGCAAGGCGACCCACAAGGACGCGGTGTCGAGCATGACGCTGCCGGTCGAGCTGCGCGCGATCGTGCTCGGCCAGGGCGACAAGGGCACGCTCGAAGTCGCGCTGTTCCACACGCTCGCCGAAGGCAGCGGCTTCGTCGGCGGCAAGGTCCGCACGGTTCCGGCTTCCACGACCTTCTCGATCCTCGAGCTCGGTCCCGACTGGACGCGCGCTCCGCTCGGCAACGGCATGATGCCCGGCATGCCGATGGGCGCGCCGGCCCTGATGGCGCTCGGCGACCTGCCGCTGCCGCCCGCGGCCGTGAGCATCGTGCCCGGCAACGCGAGCCTGACGTCACGTGTCGTGCTCCCGACGCAGTTCGAGTTCAAGGCCACGCAGGAGTGGTCCTGCTCCGCAGAGAGCGGCGCACTGCAACTCTCGGCCAAGGCGAACGGCCTGCCCGCTGCCCACGCGATGGTCGAGTCGATGAAGCTGCTCGAGCACACGCAGGTACTGCGCGTCGACACGACGAAGCGCGCGGTCGCGTCGAGCAAGACGAGCTGGAAGGTCGAGTTCTCCGCGGATCCGCTGCGCGTGGGCGAGTTCGGCAGCGAGCTCGAGCTGCGCTCGATCCGCCAGATCGGAGACGAGGCCGTGAAGCGGCTGCGCGCGGACTTTGCGGAGTTCACGACGCTGCAGCGCAAGTCGTGGCGCGCGGAAGACCTCGATGCGATGGAGCGCGAGGCGCAGGCGCTCGCGGATCGCTACGAAGATTCCGGCTCCTACCTCGCCGCCGAGGCGCGCGCGCTCGTGGCGAACGTCGTGCGCCGGCGCGAGATGGTCGAGAAGGAGCGCCTCGAGCGCGAGTTCGCGGAGAAGCTCGTCGGCAAGGACGCGATCGAGATCCTCGGCGACGTCATCGGCAAGGACCTGCAGGGCAACGACGTCAAGCTCTCGGCGCTGCGCGGCAAGGTCGTCGTGCTGAACTTCTACGCGTCGTGGTGCGGCCCCTGCAACGTCGAGATCCCGCACTTGAAGGACCTCTACGCGGCCCACGGCGCGGATCTCGCGGTGATCGGCCTCAACAAGGAGGCCGAGCGCGAGCGCGAGATCGAGCACGCTCGGCGTCAGGGCCTGCCGTGGCCCGTGGTGCTCGGCTCGGATAAGGTCAATGCGGCGCTGTACGTCGGCGCCTTCCCGACGAACTGCTACATCGGCCGCGACGGAAAGATCCTGCTGCGCGAGGTCGGCTTCGACGGCAAGGAACGCCTCAAGGCCACGATCGAGAGCTTTCTCGCGGCGAAGTGAGCCATGGAGCGCTGGACGCGAGCCTCGACGGCGGCGTGCGCGGCCCTCGCGTCGCTCGGCGGTTGCGCGACGTTCGCTCCGGCGCCGAAGCGTGCGCCCAACATCGTCCTGTTCCTCGTCGATGACCTCGGCTGGCAGGACCTCTCGCTTCCGCTCGCAGCCCAGCCGACCGAGTTCAACGCCCGCTACCGCACGCCGAACGTCGAGCGGCTCGCGCGCGAAGGACTCGTCTTCACTCAGGCCTATGCCGCCGCGCCCGTGTGCACGCCGACGCGCGCGGCGATCCACACCGGCATCGCGCCCGCGCGCTCGCACATCACGTACTGGACGCTGCGCAAGGACAGCGACACGTCCGCCCCGTGGCCGGGCCTCGCGCCTCCCGCGTGGGACGTGAACGGCGTGCAACCCGAGGACACGACGCTCGCGGAGCTCCTGCAGGCGCACGGCTATCGCACCATCCACGTCGGCAAGGCGCACTTCGGCGCGCTCGGCACGCCCGGCAGCGATCCGCGCACGCTCGGCTTCGACGTCAATGTCGGCGGTCATGGCGCAGGCGCGCCTGCGAGCTTCTACGGCACCGAGAACTTCGCTGCGGCCGCGCGCAACGGCGATCCGGTCTGGAACGTCCCCGGACTCGAGCGCTGGCACGGACAGGACATCTACCTCGACGAGGCGCTCGCCATCGAGGCCGTCGAGCAGGTCGATGCCGCCCTCGCGAGCGGTCAGCCGTTCTTCCTGAACTTCGCGCCGTACTCGGTGCACACGCCGATCCAGCCCAACCCGAGGTACGTCGCGAACTACGCGCACCTCGACCCGCGCGAAGCGGCCTACGCGAGCATGGTCGAGACCATGGACGCGGCGCTCGGTGCGGTGCTCGAGGAGCTCGACCGGCGGGGCATCGCCGATGAGACGCTGGTCGTGTTCACGTCGGACAACGGCGGCCTCTCCGCTCATTCACGCGGCGGCGAGCCGCACGTGCACAACGCTCCGCTGCGCAGTGGCAAGGGCTCGGCCTACGAGGGCGGCACGCGCGTGCCGCTCGTCGTGCGCGGTCCGGGCATCGCGGCGGCGCAGCGAACGTCGGAGCCCGTGATCAGCACGGACCTGTTCCCGACCCTGCTCGCCGCCGCGGGCCTGGAAGTCCCGCACGATGGAGTCGCACGGGACGGGCTCGATCTCGCGCCGATCCTCGACGGCGGATCGCTCGAGTCCGGGCGCGTGCTCGTCTGGCACCAGCCGCACTTCTGGGGCGCGCGCGGACCTGGAATCTGGCCCTACAGCGCCGTGCGTGTCGGCGACTGGAAGCTGATCTACTGGCATGCCCAGCACTATTTTGAGCTGTACGACCTCGCGCACGATGTGGGCGAGAGCCTGAACTTCGCGACCAGCGATGGCGCACGCGTGAGGGAGCTCGCACGCATCCTCGCCGAGCAGCTGCGCTCGATGGGAGCGCAGATGTCGCTCGACGCGACGACCGGCGAGCCGATCCCGTGGCCTGACGCGGTCGACCCGCACCAGGCGTTCCGCTTCTTCGACTTCTAGCGAGCCGACGTCACGCGACGCGCGACGTGGACGTGAGCTGGCCTTCGATCATCACCTTCGCGACGGCGTTGATCGCGCCGCGCCAGTCATCCTCGAGCTGCGCGGTCCATGCGGGACCGGCATGCTGGGCGAGCGTCGCGAGCAGCACCTCGCGCACGGCAGCGTAGTGCGTCGGATGGGCGCCATAACCCGCATGGCGCTGGCCCATGGCGAGCAGCGGCTCGCGCAGCGCACCGAGGTTGTCGGCGTGCTTCACCACGAGGCCGACGGCGGCCAGCAGGTGCGCCTTCTGCTGCTTCATGTCCTCGGGGAACATGGCGCGCACGGCAGGCGCGGCAGCGAACAGGTTGGCGTAGAAGCTCTCGATCACCTCGCTGGCCTTGGGCGCGATCAGCTGGAACGAGGCACGGATGCGGTCGGCGGACGTCTGGGTCATGGGTGGTGGCTCCTGTGGAATGCCCCTTCGTCCGCGGCGCCCCAGTCGGCCCGCTATGAAGTCGCATTCCTGAAAACACCCCCTGTCTCGGGTCCGAAAAGCGCGCAACTTTTTCGGGCCCGACTGCGCAGCCGCGGAGACAACGGGCGCCCCAGCTCGCCGCAGGCCCCGATCGCACTCCCGGAGACTCACCCAAGTCGAGCGACTTCGAGCGGCCGGCCGTTCTGCGCCTCGGAGCGGTCGAGCGCACCGCGCGAATCTCGAACCGCTGCCCCGAAACGCAGCAGGGCCGGGATAGCCCCGGCCCTGCACAGTGCGTCGAACTACGGCCGAATCACACGGGGTGATAGGCAGTCGCACGGGCTTGGCCCGTGGTGCGAATGCGCTTCTGTTCGATGAGCTTCTTCATCGGAGCGCGCATCGACTTCGTATCCGTGCCGAGTGCGTCGGCAATCAGTTCACCGCGCAGTCCCGGATTCTTGATTACGTACTCGAGAATCTGGTCAGGGCGGATATTCACATTGATCGCGGCCGGGGCCGAGCGACGGGCCGAACCCTCGGAACCCGAGGAGACCTGCACGTTCGAGCCCGCCGAAGCGAGGGACAGGCAGGCCGCCAGCATGGCGCGGGCCTCGCCCAGCTCCTTGCGGATCGCGGTCTCCGAGCAGGAGCCCATGCCCTTGTCGAGGGCCTTGAGGGCCGCGCGAATGTGCTTGACGGCCGGATTCGCCTTGAGGCGCTTCTCTTCGGCCTTCTTCTTGATGGTCTGAATCTTGCGCTCGAGCGCCGCAATCTGGTCTTCAGGACTCAGTCGTTGTGCCATGTCAGTTTCAAATCCCTTGTACGGATGCCTAGGAGCGAGGAGAGAGTTGGGGAAATCAGTGCGCGAGCGCCAAAAGGATAGGATCGAGCGGGAGAAAATCAATCGGGAATCAGGCTCGACTTGTCCAGCAATCGGGCATGGCCAAGTCTGGATTCGAGCTTCTCGACACAGTTTTCACGAGATGGATCGCGCACGCCGACGCTTTCGTCCGTACCGTGCTGCGCCTCTTTCGCCAGCTCTCCTGTCCCGGGCACGTCGCCTCGATCGGTCAGCTTGCAGCACCATCACCGATCGGACACCTGAACATGACGCGCATCTACGTTGGCAACCTGTCCCGCGAGACCACCGAAACCGAGCTCGGAGCGGCCCTGACGGCCGGCGGCCGCACCGTCGCCAAGGTGATGCTCAAGCGCGACGGCGACAGCGGCGTCTCCCGCGGCTTCGCCTTCGTCGACATGGGCAGTCCTGAAGAGGCCGCCGGTGCGATCGCGTCGCTGAACGGCACCCAGCTCGGCGGTCGCACGATCAAGGTCGCCGCTGCCAAGGAGCTGCCCGGCCCCCGCACGAGCTGGCGCGAAGCCGCTGGCGAGACCGGCGGCCGCGGTCGCCCGCGCTGGTAAGCCAGAGCCTCACGCGCGCCGGGCCCAGCGCAGCTTCGCGGGCGCGGCGCGCGGATTCGCGCGCCTCTCTTCCGGCGACGGTCGCGCGACCTCGTCGCAGATGGCTGCGTAGCGACCCTCCGCGAGGCCGCGCTCGAAGGCCTTCTTCACGCGGCGGTCTTCGCCGGAGTGGAAGGTGAGCAGGGCCGCGCGCCCCCCGCTGCGCAGCACGTCCGGCAGCTGTCGCAGCAGCGCGTCGAGCACGCCAAACTCGTCGTTGACCTCGATGCGCAACGCCTGGAAGACGCGTCGGACGCTGCGCTCCGCCTCATCGGCCTCGAGGCGCGGCGGCAGGGCGGCGCGCACGGCTTCCGCGAGCGCGAGCGTGGTCGCGACGTGTCCCCGGCGCAGGGTGAGGGCGCGAGCGACGCGCTCGGCGTGGGGCTCGTCGGAGTTCTCGACGAGCACGGCGGCGAGCTGTGCCTCGTTCGCGCGCTCGAGCCACTGCGCCGCGGACAGGCCGCGCGAGGGGTTCATGCGCATGTCGAGCGGGCCGTCCTGCTTGAAGGTGAAGCCGCGCGCCGGGTCGTCGATCTGCATCGAGGACACGCCGAGGTCGGCGAACACGAAGTCGACGCCGTCGCTCCAACCGACCTCGTGGAGCACGGAGCCCAGCGCGGCAAAGTTGGTGCGCCGCACTCGCAGGCGTGGCTCGGCAAAACCCAGCGCGCGCAGCCGCGCCTCGGTGCGCGGGAGCTGGAGCGGATCGACGTCGAGAGCGAGCAGCTCGCCAGCGACGGGGAGCGCGCGGAGGAAGCGCTCTGAGTGGCCGCCGAAGCCGAAGGTGCAGTCGACCCCGCGCAGGGCGCGCTGGACCTCGAGCACGGCGAGCGCCTCGTCCACCAGGATCGGCACGTGCTGGCCCGCGGGCGTCTGGCCACGTGAGCGCACGTGCTCGACGAGCTCGGGATAGCGAGCCGGATCGAGCTCCTTGTACTTCTCCTCGAAGCGGCGCGGGTGCGTGCCCTTGTAGCGCGGGCGGCGACGGCGCTGCGGCTCGGGATCCTGCGGGGGCACGGGCTCGGACATCGACCGCATCTTCGCCGCCGCGCCCATGGCCGCGCCAGAGGCGCCTACGGAGTTCGACGATCGGGAGTCGCCCTGCGCGCGGTCCTACAGGCAGGCGTGAGGGCTGTCGCGATCCTCGGCGCCTACGCGCTGCTCGTGTTGCTGCCGCTGCTTTCCGCGGCGCTCGCGGACCCCATCGCGGCGCAGCGCCCGTGGCACATCGAGCTGGCCTCCGCCGCGGGCCTGCTGGCGCTGGGCGTCGTCGCGCTCGAGTTCGCGCTCGTCGCGCGGCTGCGGCCAGTCAACATCCCGTTCGGCAGCGACGCACTGATGCTCTTCCATCGCAGGATGGGGATCGCGGGCGTCGTGCTCGTCGGCGCCCATGTGGTCCTGCTGCCGCTGCGCCCGACGGAGCTGCTCGGGCTCGGCGGGTCGCCGGCCCTGCGAGCCGGCGCCCTCGCCGCGTGGGCCCTGCTCGCGCTCGTCGCGCTCTCCGTGACTCGGCGCAGGATGGGAGTGCGCTACGAGCGTTGGCTCTTCGGTCATCGCGCGCTCGCGACGATCGTGCTGCCCGCCATGCTCGTTCACTCCCTCGGCATGCAGGCGTACACGGCGAGCACCAGCGTGCGCTGGGCGATCGGACTGCACGGAGGACTGCTCGCCGTCATCGCGCTCGACTACCGCGTGCGTCGTCCGCTGCGCGAGCAGCGACGGCCGTGGAGAGTGACCGACACGAGGCAAGAGGGCGCCGATGTGGGGCGCATCACGCTTGAGCCTGAAGGTCACGCTGGACTGCGCTTCGAGCCCGGCCAGTTCGTCTGGCTGCGCACATCGCCGCGCTGGTGGAGCTCGCAGGAGCACCCCATCTCGATCGCGTCGTCGAGCGAGCGTCGCTCGGTGGAACTCGCGATCGGCGCGCGCGGCGACTGGTCGCGGCGCTGCATCGAAGAGCTCGTGCCAGGCGCGCGCGCCTGGCTCGACGGACCCTACGGCGCGTTCACGCCGGACCGCGCGGCTGCCGAGCGGCTGATCCTCGTCGGCGGAGGCACGGGCATCGCGCCGCTGCGTTCGATGCTGCTCTCGCTGCGCGATCGCGGTGACCGACGTCCGATCCTGCTCGTGCACGCAAGTCGCGACCGCGAGCATGCGCTGTTCGAACGCGAGTTCGAGAGTCTGCGCAACGAGCTCGCTCTCGAGATCGTGAGAGTGCACGAGGTGTGCGACGGATCCGATGGCTGCGAGCTGGGACGGATCGACCACGCTCTGCTCCAGCGTCGTGTGAACTGGGATCTGCGACGAACGCACGCCTTCGTGTGTGGCCCGCCAGCGCTGATGGATGTCGTGCAGGAGACGCTGCTCGAACTGGGTCTTCCCGCGGCGAACACGCACACGGAACGATTCGACATGGTGTGAACATGCTGCAACGCGACGTGACACGCACGGTCGGAACGCTCGCTGCCATCTTCGGGATGGCCGCGGCGCTGTTCGTCGTCGCGGTTCGCGAGCGCGAGGCCCGACCCTCGGCGAGCGCTCCCCCGAGCGAGGTGTACGCACGCTGCTGCTCGAGCTGCCACGAGGAGAGCGAGCTGCGCGGCGCGCTCGAGAGCGCTCCCGACCGCGCCGCACTCGCCCTCGAGTGGCTGGAGGAGCTCGCGCAACATGGAAGCGCGAGCGGCCCGGAGGATCTCGCGCTGGTGAAATGGCTGGCGGGCCCGCGCTGAACGGGCGTGCAAACCCTGCGCAGGATTCCGTAGACTCTTCCGCTCGAATACGCATTCCTGCTCGGCGCCCTAGGTAGCACCGTGCAGGGCATGAAAAGCCCCCCGAAGATGGGGTCGGACAGGTCCTCGAACCTGCGCCGCCCCATGAAGCACTCGATGGACTACACGCAGAAGGTCGATCCCAAGAACGGCAAGCCCTACCTCGCGGTGCGCAAGCGCGGACGCGAGCTGCTGCTCGAGCCCCTGACGAACAAGGGCACCGGCTTCTCCCGCGAGGAGCGCGAGGAACTCGGCCTGCACGGCCTGCTGCCGACGCGCATCTCCACCATGGAGGAGCAGCTGTCGCGCGCCTACGGCAACAACCTCGCCGCCGGCTCACCGCTCGGTCGCTACGTGCACCTCGCCACGCTGCAGGACCGCAACGAGGTGCTGTTCTTCCGCCTGCTCCACGAGCACATCGAGGAGCTGATGCCGATCGTGTACACGCCGACGGTCGGCGAGGCCTGCCAGCGCTTCTCGCACATCTACCGCCAAAGCCGCGGCGTCTATATCGGCTACGACCAGCGCGGCCGCATCGCGGAGGTGCTGCGCAACTTCCCGATGAAGGAGCCGAGCGTGATCGTCGTCACCGACGGCGAGCGCATCCTCGGCCTCGGCGATCAGGGCATCGGCGGCATGGGCATTCCGATCGGCAAGCTGTGCCTCTACACGCTGTGCGCCGGCCTGCCGCCGGACACGACGCTGCCGATCATGCTCGACGTCGGCACCGACAACGAGGAGCTGCTCAAGGATCCGCTGTACCTCGGCCTGCGCCACAAGCGCGTGCGCGGCGCGGAGTACCAGGCCTTCGTCGACGAGTTCGTCGCGGCGGTGCAGGAAGTGCATCCGCGCGCCGTGCTGCAGTGGGAGGACTTCCTGAAGGAAAACGCCCTCTTCCAGCTCGAGCGCTTCCGCGAGAAGCTCACGTCGTTCAACGATGACATCCAGGGCACGGCCGCCGTCACGGTCGCCGGCCTGCTCGCGTCGCTGCGCATCAGCGGCGGCAAGCTAGAGGACCAGCGCCTCCTGCTCGGCGGCGCGGGCGCATCGGCCCAAGGCATCGCCGCGCTGTTCGTCTCGGCGCTCATGGATGGAACAGGGATGAGCCGCGAGGCCGCTCACCGGCGCGTGTTCATGGTCGACAGTCAGGGACTCGTCGTGAACGATCGCCCCAAGCTCGAGGGCTTCAAGCGCGACTTCGCCCGCGCGGCGGAGGAGATCGACGACTGGAAGGTCGCCGACCGCGGCAAGATCACGCTGCTCGAGGCGATCGACAACGCGCGCCCCACGCTGCTCGTCGGCACGTCGGCGACGCCGGGCTTCTTCGCCGAACCGATCGTGCGTGCCATGGGACGGCACAACGCGCGCCCCGTGATCTTCCCGTTGTCCAACCCGACCTCGAAGGCCGAGTGCACGCCCGCCGACGCGCTCGCTTGGACGGAAGGCCGCGCCGTGGTCGCCACGGGCAGCCCCTTCGCTCCCGTGGAGCTCGGTGGCCGCAGCCACCGCATCGGCCAGTGCAACAACAGCTACATCTTCCCCGGCGTCGGCCTCGGCGCCTGGGTCGGCAAGCTCTCGCGCATCACCGACCAGATGTTCCTCGATGCCGCGCGCTCGCTCGCATCCAACGTCACGGACGAGGAGCTCGCCGAAGGCTCGCTGTTCCCCAAGCTCGGCCGCATCCGCGAGATCTCGGCCGATGTCGCCTGCGCCGTGATTCGCCGTGCGGTGCAGCAGGGCTTCGCGGACAAGCGCCTGCTCGTGAACCTCGAGCAGCGCGTCCGCGACGCCATGTGGTTCCCCGAGTACCTGCCGTTCCAGCCGGACTGAGAGCGAAGAGGCATTCGACCAAGCGCGCGGCGCTCGCAGGAACGGAGAAGTCCCTGCGAGCGCCGTGTGCGTTGGAGGTGCGAGCGCCGCTCAGACGCCTGCGCCGAAGCCGCCGCCGTGGTGGCCGTGCGACGACGTCGACGAATGAGCGGGCGCCGGGCGCGGTGCGTGGTGCGGCTTGTGGCCCGAGCCGCCGTGCGGACGCGCCGGCGCCGGACGCTGCGCGGGACGACCGTGCGGCGGCGGACCGTTGCGGTGCGCGGGACCGGAGTGAGGACGCTGCGCGGGCCTGCCGCCCGGACGCTGCGGTGCACCTTCCGGGCGCGGCGCGTGGGAACGCGGCGGCGCGGACGGCTTCGAGCGCGGCTGGCCGTGCGGGGCGCGCGGGGCGCCGACGGGGCCGTGATCGCCCTCGAGCTTCCCGGCGACCGGGATCGAGCGGCGAATCGTGCGCTCGATGTCGAGCAGGTAGGCGCGCTCCTCGCCGTCGCACAGCGAGATGGCGATGCCACTCGCGCCCGCGCGGCCCGTGCGACCGATGCGGTGCACGTACTGCTCGGGGACGTTGGGGATCTCGTAGTTGACGACGTGCGAAAGCCCCTCGATGTCGAGGCCGCGCGCGGCGATGTCGGTCGCGACGAGGATGCGCGTGCGCCCCTCGCGGAAGGCGTCGAGCGTGCGCTCGCGCTGGCCCTGCGACTTGTTGCCGTGGATCGCCTGCGCAGCGATGCCGTCCTGCACGAGACGCTTGGCGACGCGGTCGGCGCCGCGCTTGGTGCGCGTGAAGACCAGCGCGCGCTCGACCTCGGGCTTGGAGAGCAGCTTCGTCAGCAGCCCGGCCTTCGCGGCGCGCGAGACGAGGAAGACCGACTGCTCGACGAGCTCGGCCGTCGTCGCCGGCGGCGTGATCGTGACCTTCGCGGGATTCGAGAGGATGCCTTCGGCGAGCTTGGCGATCACCGGCGGCATGGTGGCGGAGAAGAGCAGCGTCTGGCGCTGCTTCGGCACGGCCGAGAGGATGCGGCGGACATCGGGGATGAAGCCCATGTCGAGCATCTGGTCGGCCTCGTCGAGGACGAGCACCTCCACGCGCTCGAGACGCACGTGACCCTGCGACTTGAGGTCGAGCAGGCGACCCGGCGTGGCGACGAGGACCTCGACGCCGCGCGAGAGGGCAGCGACCTGGCTGCCCTGGCCGACGCCGCCGAAGATCACCGCGACGGAGACCTGCAGGCGCGCGCCGTAGGTGGTGAAGCTCTCGGCCACTTGGGCCGCGAGCTCGCGCGTCGGGACGACGACGAGCACGCGCGGAGTGCGCGGATCGGGACGCCGACGAGCCTTCGAGAGGTGCTGGAGGATCGGGAGCGCGAAGGCGGCGGTCTTGCCGGTGCCGGTCTTGGCGCAGCCGAGCAGGTCGCGGCCCTCGAGGAGCAGCGGGATGGACTGGAGCTGGATCGGGGTCGGCTCGACGTAGCCCTCGTCCGCGACGGCGCGCAGGAGAGGCTCGATCAGGCCAAGAGACTGGAAGTTGGTCATGGAGCGTGGGTACGACGCGGCCATGGGCCGCGCCCTTCTGGTGTTGCGAGCGCGGGTTCGCCGCGCATCCGGTTCGGTTTGTCTCGCGCCTCGAGCACCCGCGCCGTCGCGCTCGCGCTCATGCGCGGGCGGGAGGTCTGCAGCGGGCCCCGGCACGGCACGCGAACCGGGAGGGCTTCCTTCTTCGAGGGCCGCGGATCCATCCGTGGCCGTTCCCCGCGACTTGCAACTCCGCGGGTGGAAGCGTTGTGCCGCGCGGTATCCGCCGCGTCGGCTCGACGGGAAGGTTGTAGGACAGATCGGCTGGCGGCGCGAGAGTTTCGCGACAATTCGCGCGCGAGTGGCCATGGCGGGGTCGCCAGGGCCGATCGCGTGCAGCGATTTCGCTTCAGCGCAGGCTCTCGTAGAAGCGCCAGCGCGTGCGGAAGTCGCGCTCGAGCGGCGTGTCCGCGAGCCGCGCGCGCACCATCTCGATCGGCATGTTGCCGCCCTGCAGGATCGCGTCGTGGAACTCGCGCGCGCCCAGCTCGCCGGACACGACGAGCTCGCGATGCAGCTCGCGCAGCTGCAGCGCGCCGACCATGTACGCGATCTGGTACAGCGGCCCGTAGGAGCCGTTGAACGAGCGGCGCACCTCGCCAGCCGCGTTCTCGCGCTCGTGACCCACGCGCTCGACCAGGAAGTCGATGCACTGCTCGGGAGTCCAGAGTCCGAGGTGGAACGAGAGCGAGAAGCGGATGCGCGCGCAGCGATGGGTGCGCCAAAAGAGCATTCCCATGCGGTTCTCGGGGCTCTGCTGGAAGCCGCGCTCCCACATCAGGAGCTCCCACCACAGCGCCCAGCCCTCGGTCCAGAACGGCGAGGCGAACACCGCGCGATGCGTGGCGTAGCGGCTGGTCATGAACTGCTGCAGGTGATGGCCCGGGATGAGCTCGTGGTGCACGACCGCGCGCGAGAAGTGCCGGTTGTTGCCGCGCAGGCTCATGGCCTTGTCGCCGTGGTCCATGCCGTCGGTGGGGAACGACACGCTGATCACCTCGCCGCCGGTGAAGAACGGGTTCACCAGCTGCCGCTCGGGGGTCATCATCTCCATGCGCCACGTCTCCTTCGCCAGCGGCGGCACGGTGACGAGGCCTTGCTCCTCGACCCAGCGCGTGGCTTCCTCGGCGAGTTCGCGGATCAGCGCGGGCTGCTCGCCGGGCGCGACGTGGTCCTGCTTCACGCGCTCGAGGGCCGCGCGCCAGTCGTCGCCGAGCCCCATGTCGCGTGCGGCCTTCGCGAGCTCGACCTCGCACCAAGCAAGTTCCCGATCCGCGATCTGCAGCAGCTCCTCGGGCGTGTACGGGATCATCGCGCCGCGCAGCTCCGCCAGCAGCGCGTCACGACCGATCGGATCGCCGACGATCGTCTCGTTGTCACCTTCCGCGAGGCCCGCGATGTCGTTGCGCAGCCAGCGCGCGTGGGCGTCGAGCGCCTCTCGCAGCTTGTCCGCGGGCTTCTTGACCCACCAGCCGAAGAGCGGGTCGTAGCCATCGCGCTCCCCCACCCACTCGGCGAGCGCGTCGCGCAGACCCTCGATGTCGCGTGACGCGCGCACGACGACGGAGCGCTTCTCCGCACGCGCGGAATCCGCGAGCTCGCTCTTCGCCTTGCCTACCTCCGCGAGCAACGCATCGAACTCGGACGCGACCTTCTCGGCCTGCACGGCCTCGAGACGCTGACCCGGCTCGAGCACCGCGAGCAGCCGCGGCCCGTACGGCGCGAGCGCGACAGTCTGAGCGCGACGCGCGGCCCGCTGCTCGAGCAGCGCCAGCTCGTTCTCGACCTCGGTGCGCAGCAACACGTAGTCGACGCGATCCTCCTGCGACAGCGTGTCGAACTCGACGCCGTCGAGCGACGCGAGCTCGCTCTCGAAGAAGGCCCGCATGCGGGCCGAGCCGAGCTCGGAGAGCGAGATGCGCCAGTAGCGCCGCAGCGCGTCGCGGTCCTCCTCGTAGCGGATCACGCGAGCGGGCATCTGCGCGACGGCCGAGACTTGCGCCGGAGCGCTTGCACAGGCTGCGGCGGGAGCGACGAGGGGAAGGAACGCGAGAGCGATCGAGCGCAGCAGCATGGCCCGAGAATACGCCCCTGCTCGGAGCATGCGAGGGAGGCGCGGAGCGGTCGCATCGGGCGCTCCTTGGGGGAGAAACTCCCCCACCAGGGCCGCGACGGGAGCTCGGACCGCCCCCGACTTCGCTGGGACGGGAAGTTGGGCGTGGACCGCCACCCATGGCGCCGCGCACAATGCTCGCCATGGATCCCGTCGTCTACTCCGTTCTGCACGTCGCTGCCGCGTTCGTGCTCGTCGCCAGCACCTTCTCCGCCTTCGCCAACCCCGTGCCCGAGCGCCGCGGCCTCGTGCTCGCCGTCAACGGCATCGCGGCGCTCGTCGCCGTCGTCGCCGGCTTTGGCCTGCACGCGAAGCTCGGCGTCGAGGGCTTCCCGGGCTGGCTCGTCGTGAAGCTCGTCGCGTGGCTGGTCCTCGCGGGCACCACGGGCATGGCGTTCCGCAAGCCCGGCCTCGCCAGCGCGCTGGCGCTGGTCTCGGCGATCGCCGTGATCGGCGCCGTGTACTGCGTGTACACCAAGCCCTTCTGAGAAACTGCGAGGGCGCGAATGTCGGCGGCACTGGGCCTCGCATTCGCGCTCGCGTTGCCGGCGCTCGCCCAGAAGCCGTCGAAGGACGGCAGTGACAGCTATTTCCAGAAGGGCGAGATCCACGAGCTGCGACTCGTGCTCGCGCCCGAAGCCGAGCAGGCGCTGCGCGATGCACCCCGCGCCTACGCGCCGTTCGAGCTGTGGGTCGACGGCAAGCGCTTCGCCACGGGCGGCGGTGTGAAGCTCAAGGGTGCCGCCGGCAGCTACCGCGACTACGACGACCGGCCCGCGCTCACTGTCAAGCTCGACAAGTTCGAGGGCACGACTCTGTTCCACGGGCTGGAGAAGTTCCACCTCAACAACGCCGCGCAGGATCCGAGCTTGCTCTCGGACTGGCTCGGCTCCGAGGTCTTTCGCGCGGCGGGCTATCCGGCGGTGCGCGTGACGCACGCCCGCGTCCGCATCAACGAGCGCGACATGGGCCTCTACGTGCTCAAGGAAGGCTTCGACAAGCGCTTCCTCGCGCGCTGGTTCACGGACAGCAAGGGCAACCTCTACGACGGTGGCTTCTGCCAGGATCTCGACGCTGCGCTCGAGCTCGACGGCGGGGACGGGGTCGCCGATGGCAGCGACGTCGCCGCGATCGGTGCCGCCTGCGGCGAGAGCGACATGGTGAAGCGCTGGGCCGCGCTCGAGCCGCTCGTCGACGTCCCCGCGTTCACGCGCTTCATGGCGCTGGAGCAGCTGTGCGGCCACTGGGACGGCTACACGATCAACGCCAACAACTACCGGCTCTACTTCGTGCCCGGCGGCAAGGCGCGCTTCCTGCCCCACGGCATGGACCAGCTCTTCGGCGACCCGTGGGCCTCGACGCTCGACATGCCGCCCTCGATGCTCGGCAGCTCGGTGATGAAGCGGCCGGAGTGGCGCAAGCTCTATCGCAAGGAGCTGAAGGACCTGCTGCCGCGTGTCGAGCCCAAGGCTCTCGCGCGCAAGCTCGATCCTGTGCAGGAGCGCATCGAGTCGGCGCTCAAGAAGCTCGAGGGCGATGCCGCGGCCGTGCAGCGCGAGCACTACCAAGGACTGGTCGAGCGCATCGCGGAGCGTCATCGCTTCCTGCTCGAGGAAGTGAACGCGCCCGAACCGAAGCCGCTCGTGTTCAAGCCGGGCGTCGCCGTCACGCTCAAGGGCTGGCGCACGCACTCGGAAGTCGAGGATGCAAACGTCGGCTCCGAGACCGACGATGGCGTCGACTGGTACGTGGTGGAGTGCGGACCGAGTGGGCGGTGCATCGCCGGCTTCCGCAAGAGCGTCCTGCTCGGTCGCGGTCGCTACAAGCTCAGCACGACCCTGAAGGCGGACGGCGTCGACGCGCTGGTGGAAGACGGAGCGCCGTCGCGCGGCGCGGCGCTGCGCATCTCCGGCGTGAATGCGGAGGGCTTCCTCGAAGGCAGCGCGACCCGCGAGCTCAGCTTCGAGTTCGAGGTCGTCGAGGAGAAGGGCGACGTCGACCTCGTGCTCGAGCTGCGCGCCACGGCGGGTCGCATCCGCCTGCGCCAGGACTCGCTCAAGCTGGTCAAGCTCGCGGACAAGTGAGCCGCGCGCCGTGCGCTGCTAGGATCGCGGCATGGAACAGCTCTCGCGCGCCTTCGCCAGCGACACGGATGTCGAGCTCGGCGCCGCCTTCGTGCGGCTGGTCGGCTCACTGCTGCTCGGCCTCGCCGTCGCGTGGATCCATGCTCGCGCACGCGTGCGCTCCGGACGCCCCGCGGACAGCTCGCTCGCCGGCACGCTGGTACTCCTGACGGTGCTCCTGTGCCTGACGGCGCTCGTGGTCGGCGACAACGTCGCGCGCGCCTTCAGCATCGTCGGCGCACTCTCGATCGTCCGCTTCCGCACCGTCGTCGACGACACGCGCGACACTGCCTTCGTCGTCTTCGCAGTCGCCGTCGGCCTCGCTGCTGGCGCGGGCTTCTTCTGGCTCCCGATCCTCGCGCTCCCGGTGGGCGCTGCGGCGTCGATGTGCTTCGTGCGCAGCTCTCACACACTGGCGATCCGTGCCACGGCCGGGTTCGCGGATTGGACGAAGCTGGAGTCCGTGCTCGCTGCGCGGACCGCACAGTTCACCTGCAAGGGCGTGGGCACGCGGCGCGGTGGCATCGAGCAGGACCGCTTCTACGACATCGTGGTGCGCACGCAGTCCGAGCTCCCTGGCCTCCTCGACGCGCTGCATGCGGTCGACGGAGTGCTCGCGATCGAGCTCGACCGCTAGGTGGATGGACGCGCCCTTGCAGGGCGTCTAGTCTCGAATGAGGGCCGCATCCTGCGGCCGGGACGAATCCATGCTCCACGCGCTTCTCGCTCTCGCGTTCCTGTCGCCCGCCACTCCGCCCCAGAAGAGCGACGCCGAGTATGCGCGCGTGCTCGAGCGCTCGCTCGATTCGGTGTACATGCTCGGCATCGTGCGCCGCAGCCAGGCGGGTCCGGAGGCGTTCGAGTTCCTCGGCACGGGCTGGGTGATCGCCGACGGCAAGCTCGCGACGAATGCGCACGTGGCGGAGGCGCTGCTCGCCAAGGCGCACGAAGGCCGACTCGCGGCCAAGCGCTCCTGGAGCGATCGCGACGAGCTCGCCTTGCATGCCGACGGGATCCGCATTCACCCTGCCTACGCGCCTTGGAATGCGCGGCTCAAGCGCGTGGTGGTCCGCGCCGAGAGCGATCCGGGCTCCGCGCGCTCCATGAACTTCATTCCGATCGCCGACGTGGCGATCTGCGACGTGAAGTCCGGCTCGACCGCTCTGCCGCTGCCGGTCGCGGATCCCGCCAACGTCCAGCCCGCGCTCTCGGAGCCGGTGGTCTACCTCGGCTTTCCGCACGAGAACATCTCCGGCTTTCCCACGGCGCACGCCGTCCCCGGTCACGTGACGGCGAAGACGGACTTCTTCTTCCAGCGCTCGCCATGGGCGGAGTCCTATCTCATCCATTGGTGCGGGCCCGTAGTGGGCGGCGCGAGCGGCAGTCCGATGCTCAACCGCTCAGGACAGGTGATCGGCCTGATCTCCGCCGCGGAGAACAACCTCTCCATGAATGGCGAGCGCACGAGCTTCGGCTTCGCCTATGGGCAGCGCGTCGATCTCGCGCGCGAGCTCCTGCGCGACGACTTCGTGGCCGTGCAGCGCGCGCGCGACCAGAGCTGGTCGCGGCGCATCGCTGGACTGCTGATCCCTCCCGACGAGTTCCTCGCGCAGGCGGCGCTGGCGCGCTCGAGCGAGGACGGCGTGCCGACGCTCGACGCATCCAATACCGTCCTGCGCAGCTCCCTGCGCGTCTCGCAGCAGCGACCAGGGAGCCTGCAGGCAGAACTCGAGCCCGGCTACCGCTACGGCTTCCTCGCAGCGGCCACGGATGGCAGCGACATCGACTCGCGGGTGAGCGTGGACGGCACGGACCTGATCCTCGGCGAGGACATCGAGGCCGACTACTACCCCATCGTATGGCTCGGTCCCTACGAGGAGCCGCTGTCGGTGCGCCTCGACCTCGCGGCCGCGGAGCTCCTGCTCGGCGAGACCGACTGCACGGTCCATGTCTACCGCTACGAGCCCCAGCTCTCCGCCTTCGCTCGGCTCGACGAGGACCGGACGTTCTTCCGCACGCAGGTCGCGCTCGCCTCGCTCGAGGATTCCGTGGCCTCGTGGCGCTTCGCGGTGCAGCCCGGCGCGTCGCTGATGTTCTCGGCGAGCTCGCCAGATGGCTACGACATCGACCTGTTCGCAAGCCTCGACGGCGCCATCGTCGCATCGGACGAGACCCCGGATGCGGTGCCGGTGCTGTTTCTCGAGAGTCCGCACGCTGCGACGCTCGAGCTTCGCCTGCGCATGCCGCAGGGAATGCCACCGGGCGCGCAGGTCGAGCTCCGCGGCCTGCTGCTCGAGGGCCCCAAGCCGCGCGTGCTGTCCGACGCGCGGCAACCCGCCGGGGCCTTCACGCCGGAGGAGCTGTCGATGCTGCTCGACGAGCTGCTCGATCCCGTCTGGGAAGCGGCGGGCATCGTGGGCACCACCCGCATGGAACGCATCGTCGAGCTGGAGTTGACGACCGAGTTCGTGCTCGACGTCCCGGCGGGCTCGATGGGCGTCTTCACCGCGCTCGCACCGCTCGGCGACGACATCGACCTGCAGGTCGAGCTCGACGGCGAGATCGTCTTCGAGGACTCCGAACCCGATGCGAATCCGCTCGGCGTCATCGAGGCCGCCACCACGCCGCAACGCGTGACCGTGCGACTGTGGCACTACGACCCCGAGACGAAGATCCCGCAGGTGATCTTCCGCTACTGCGTCATCGATTAGCCCAGGAGGCCACGAGTCGCACCGGAGCGCTCAGCGCTTGGACGGGTCCCCGCCGGGATTCCACGCGGGCGTGAGCGTGCCGTCGGCGAGCGCGCGCACGCCGGGCAGCGAGGCGCGCACGGCTTGCGCCATGTGATCGAGGTCGAGTCGCTCCAGCTCGTCGTCGACGCCGTGGTAGTCCTTGTGCGTCTCGGGATCGAAGGTCGAGAGCGTCTGGGCGACCACGCCGCGCCGGGCGAAGGCGTAGTTGTCGGAGCGCTGGAAGAAGTTCTGCCGCGGGCGCGGGTCCGCGACCACGGGCACGCCGAGCTCGCGCAGCCGAACGCCGAGGTTGGAGCGCTCGTCGCCCGTGAGCCAGAGCTTTCCGGCACCTCCGACCAGCGCGTCGGGTCGGCCGACCATCTCGTAGTTCAGGTTGCAGGCCGTCTTCTCGAGCGTGAACAGCGGATGCTCGATGTACCACTCGGTCCCGATCAGCCCGATCTCCTCGGCCGTCGCGAGTAGGAACACGATCGAGCGCGCAGGCTTGGGGCCCGCAGCGAGCGCCTCCGCCAGCTCGATCACGGCCGAGCAACCCGAGGCATCGTCATCCGCGCCGTTGCGAATCACGTCGTCGCCCGGCTTCGCCTCGCCGCGCGCGAGACCGACGTGGTCGTAGTGCGCGCTGAAGACGATCGCCTCCTCGGCGAGCGCGGGATTCTCGGGCGTGCCGACACCGCGCAGGATGCCGAGCACGTTGAACGCGGGCAGCTTCGCCTTCTCGACGCTGCCATGCACGCGCACGGCCTTCACCTTGCC
>CAITGX010000155.1 GCA_903892045.1 uncultured Planctomycetota bacterium
CGCCCCCGTCCTCCCGTCGCACCCTCCAACCGCCCCGCCCCACCAACCGCCCCGCCCCACCAACCGCCCCGCCCCACCAACCGCCCCGAGCCGCCGTGCCCGCAAGCGCCCAGCCCTCCCGCGCGCTCCTGGCCCCCATGCCCTTCCCCGCGCCGCCTCCGCGGGCTAGACCATCTCTCCCATGAGCCTCCGCGGCGACCCGACCCTGCTGCTCGTCCCCACCGAGCTCGAGCTGCGCCGCCTCTCCGACGAGGGCGGCTTCCCGCCCGGCCTCGCGCTGGTCGCGACCTGCGGCTTCGGCCCCGTCGCGGCCGCCGCCCGCACCGCCACGCTGCTCGCGCGCCTGCGCCCCGCCCGCGTGCTGCTCGTCGGCATCGCCGGCGCCTACGACACCGCCCGCCACCCCGTCGGCAGCGCGCTCGAGTTCGACGCCTGCGCCATCGAGGGCATCGGCGTCGGCGAGGGCGCGAGCCTGATCGCCCCGCGCGCGCTCGGCTTCCCGCAGTGGCCGGCGAGCGACACCGGCGCGCCTGCGATCTTCGACCGCCTGCCGCTCGCGAGCACCGCCCCCGACCGCGCGCGTCTCCTGCTCACCACCACCGCCGCCTCCGCCGACGCGCGGCAAGCCGCCCTGCGCCGCGAGCGCTTCCCCGACGCCGACGCCGAGGACATGGAGGGCTTCGCCGTCGCCACCGCCTGCGCCATGGCCGGCATCCCGCTCTGCATCGTGCGCGGCATCTCCAACGCCGTCGGCGACCGCCGCCCCGACCACTGGCGCATCCCGGCCGCGCTCTCCGCCGCCCGCGAGCGCGCCCTCGCGCTGCTCCACGCCGACCACGGCTTCGCCCGATGAGCCGCGAGCCCCTGCGCGTGGGCATCTCGACCTGCCCCAACGACACCTACGCCTTCCACGGCCTGCTCGCGCGCGCGAGCGACGCCCACGGCTTCGACTGGCAGGTCGAGCTGTGCGACGTCCAGACCCTGAACGAGCGCTGGCTCGCGGGCGAGTTCGACGTCGCGAAGGCGAGCTTCGCCGCCGCGCTGCAGGCCGGCCCCGACACGCTCGTCCTGCCCGCGGGCTCGGCCATCGGCTACGGCGTCGGCCCGGTGGTGCTCGCGCGCCCGGACGCGCCCCTGCCCGCTCACCCGCGCGTCCTCGCACCCGGCGAGCACACCACCGCCACCCTGCTCTGGCGCCTCCTGCAGCCCGGCCGCGGCGAGCTGCGCCACGCGGTCTTCAGCGCGATCATGCCCGCCCTGCGCCGCGGCGAGGCCGACCTCGGCGTGTGCATCCACGAGGGCCGCTTCACCTACCGCGAGCAGGGCCTGCGCCTCGAGCTCGACCTCGGCGCGCTGTGGGAGAGCACCACGGGCTCGCCCCTGCCGCTCGGCGGCATCCTCGCGCGCCGCGCCCTCGGCCGCGAGCGCTGCGAGCGCGCCACGCGCGCCATCGCCGCCTCGCTCGCCTGCGCCGACGCCCAGCGCACCGCCGCGCTCGCCACCATGCGCGCGCACGCCCAGGAGCACGACGACGCCGTGATCTGGCAGCACGTCGAGCTCTACGTCTCCGCCGACACGCGCGCGCTCACGCCCGCCGGTCGCGCCGCGCTGCGCGAGCTCGCGATGAGCGCCCGCGCCGCAGGGCTCGCGCGCAGTCCTCGGCCGCTCGCGCTCGCGGACGAATCCGCGAGCTGGACCTGACTCGCGCGAACTGCGCAGACTAGCTGCGCGAGAGCCGAGCGACGCGCAGCGCGGCCTGCGGGAGCGCCAGCGCCGCGGCGCACGTCGAGTCGA
>CAITGX010000156.1 GCA_903892045.1 uncultured Planctomycetota bacterium
GGTGGTGCGCGCCACCCAGTCGGGAACCTCGATCGTGATCGGTCCCGACGGCCGCGACGTGGCGCGCCTCGTGGACTCGATCGGCGAGGACGAGATGGTGCGCGGCTACCTGCTCGCCACCGTCCCGGTGCCCATGGCGTCTCGCACGCCCTTCGAGGCCTCCGGCCGCGCCAGCGACGTGCCCGAGCGCACGCCCTTCGTGCGCCTCGAGCGCCTGTGGTTCGCTCTGTTCACGGTGCTCCCGGTGCTGGTGCTGCTCTCGGCCCTGCGCGGCGGGGGCAAGGGTGGCGGCAAGTCCGGCGCCAAGGCCGGGCCCAAGCCCGGCGCCAAGGGATCCAAGTCCGGGGCCCCCGGTCCGCGGTTACCCGCCGAGGACGAGGGATAGGAAGGGCGCGGAGCGGCTCGCCGCCGGTCCGCGCGGAGAGTGCCAGCGCGATCTTGACCCTCTCGAAGCCGCGCCCCTATACTCCCGCCCCACTGTCCCACCCCCCGTTCGAGCGCCCCGCGACGCGGACACCCCGTCCCCACGGTCGGCGCCTCGGACAGCCCCGCTGAGCGGACCAACACGCCTGTAACGGAACCCCCGCTTCTTCCGGAGACGTATGAGCACCATCGGTAAGATCCTCCTCGCCCTGAACCTGGTCCTCGCCGGCGCCTTCCTCGGGTGGGCCGCGAACAGCCTCAACAAGACCGAGGAGCTGAAGAAGGCCAAGGACGCCGAGATCGCCAAGCTCTCGAAGCAGTCCACCGAGCTGCAGAGCCAGCTCGACTCGGCCCAGAGCAGCACGAACACCGAGCGCTCGGCCAAGGACGCCGCGCTCGCCGAGAGCCGCCAGTACAAGAGCGACGCCGAGCGCCTGCAGTCGGACCTCGACGCCGCCAAGCGCGCCAACGAAGGCCTGCGCGCCGACATCGCCAAGATCAGCGAGTCGGTGACCGGCATGGGCAACCAGCTCGAGAAGATCGACCGCGAGAAGACCGCGGCTCTCGAAGCCAAGGCCGAGGCCGAGTCGGCCCGCGGCGCCGCCGAGCGCGAGGCCGAGGCCGCCGAGGCTGCCCAGCGCGACGCCGAAGAGGCCAAGACGGTCGCCGACATGAACATCGCCGGCCTCGAGAAGGCCCTGGCGCAGTCGAAGAAGGAGACCGCTGCGGTCCAGACCAAGTACGACACCCTGAAGGGCATCACTGGCGTCGCCGAAGGTGACGTGACGGCGATGCCGCTGATCCAGGCTCAGGTCGTCAAGGTCGACTACAGCATCAAGCCGGGTCTCGTGGCCCTCAACGTCGGCAAGATCGCCGGCGTCACCCGCGGCCACACCTTCGAGATCTACAGCGGCACCACCTACAAGGGTCAGGTCAAGGTCGAGACCGTCACGGACGACACCTGCGCCGCCCTCGTCGTGCTCGCCAAGGACGGCGCCACGATGAACGCTGGCGACAGCGCGTCGACCCGCCTCTAAGCCTCGGCCCCCAACCCAAGAGGTTCCACCATGGCGAAGAGCAGCCGTCCCGCGAAGGCCGACAAGAAGGCCACCGCCAAGTCCTCCAAGACCACCAACGTGGAGGTCGTCGAGGAAGCCCAGGGCATGGGCTTCGTCGAGGCCGCCACGATCGTCACCGCGCTGGTGATGGTCGCCGCGATCGTGCTCGTCGACCACGAGCTCGGCGCACTCGGTCAGGGCATCTTCTTCTGATCGCCCTCGGAAGCGCGGGCGATCGCCCGAGCGAGTCCTCCGCGGCCGGAGCAACCTGAGGGTTGCGCCGGCCGCGGTGCTTCGGTGGCCGGCGCGCGGTTTTTCCGCGCCACCACGGCCTTTTCTTGCGAAGGCCGCGTCAAAAAGATCCGAGCGCGCGCGAGCGTTTCGAGGGCGCGTGTGCCTAGAATCGGGAAAGCCGAGGCGCGTGGACGTGCGAGGGGTCGCCCGTCGTCGACTTCGGCGTTTTCGCACACCTCTTCCCGCTGGTTTCGGGGTCGCGCGCGCGTCGCTGCGACCCTCTCCAAGAGTGATCCAACCATGGGCAGCGTCTTCAAGCCGGTTGAATGGGCCCTCGGCCGCTTTTCGGTCGACATGGGCATCGACCTCGGCACGGCCAACACGCTCGTGTGCGTGCGTGGCCGCGGCATCATCCTGAACGAGCCGAGCGTCGTGGCCGTCAAGAAGGGCACCAACGAGGTGCTGCTCGATGGCATGGCCGTCGGCAGCACCGCCAAGGCCATGCTCGGCAAGACGCCGGGCAACATCGAGGCCATCCGCCCGCTGCGCGACGGCGTGATCGCGGACTTCGAGGTGACCGAGCGCATGCTGCGCTACTTCATCACCAAGGTCCACGAGGGGAAGACTTGGGTGAAGCCGCAGGTCGTGATCGCGGTGCCCTACGGCATCACGGCGGTCGAGCGCCGCGCGGTGATCCACTCGGCCGAGCGCGCCGGCGCGCGCCGCGTGTTCCTGATCAACGAGACCATGGCGGCGGGCATCGGCTGCGAGCTGCCGGTCACCGACGCGCGCGGCTCGCTGGTCGTCGACATCGGCGGCGGCACGACCGAGATCGCGGTGCTCGCCCTCGCTGGCGAGGTGTCCGCCACCAGCCTGCGCGTCGGCGGCGACGAGCTCGACGAGGCCATCGTCAACCACCTGCGCCGCCACCACAACCTCGCCATCGGCGAGCAGACGGCCGAGAAGATCAAGCTCACCATCGGCTCCGCGTGGCCGATGGCCCAGGAACTCTCGATGGAGGTCAAGGGCCGCGACACGATCCAGGGCCTGCCGCGCAAGACGGTCGTGACCTCGATCGAGATCCGCGAGGCCCTGTCCGAGCCCGTGCGCCAGATCTGCGAGGAGACGCGGCGCGTGCTCGAGGAAGCTCCGCCGGAACTGTCGGCCGACATCGTCGACACGGGCGTCACGCTCGTCGGCGGTGGCGCGCTCTTGCTCGGCATCGCGGACGCCATGGCCGAGCACCTCGGCATTCCGGCCCGCATCGGACCTGACCCGCTGACGGCGGTTGCCCGCGGCACGGGCGTGTTCCTCGAGAAGCTCGACGTCTTCTCGAAGGTCCTCTCGGCCGAAGACGAGTCCTAGTCCGGTCGCGAGCGAGCGCGCTTTCCGCGCCGCGAAAAGCGCGAAAAACGCGGGGCTCGCGCGTAGGATCGGCGCCGTGGGGGGGACGGGAGGGAGATCGCTTTTCCTCGCCGCGCTCGCGGGTTGCGCGTGGCTCTCGCTGCGGCCCGACGCGCGTGTCGAGGGCTGGCTGGACGTGGCGCTCGCGCCGACGCGCGTCGTCGCCGAACTGTCGGCTCCCCTGCGCTGGATCCGTGCGCGCTCAGTCTCGGCCGCGGAGCAGCGCCTCGACGAGCGCGCGGACGCGGACTACGCGCAGCGCCGTGCGCTGTACGCGTCGGAACGTCAGGCCGCGTTGCCGACGGATCCCGCACTCTCGTTCGCACGTCGCTTCGTGCACGTCGAGGTCGTCGGTCGCAGGCAAGGACACTTCGACCAGCTCGAGGTGCGCGTCGACGGCGACAGCTGTCGCGGTCTCGCGCGCGGCATGCCGGTGTGTCACGGCAACGTGTTCGTGGGACGCATCGTCGAGCTCGATGCGCCGCGAACCGGGCGCGCGTGGGTCGAGCTCGTCACCGCCCGCGAGTTCGCCGTCGGCGCTCGCGTCGAAGCGGACGCGGTGCATCCCGAGGTGCGCTGCGTCGTCGGTGGTCTCGCCGAGGTCTCGCGCGCCAGCGAGGGACGGCTGTACCTCGCGGTCTCGACGCCGAGCGCGCGCACGCTCGGTGCCGCGAGCGCGCGCGTCGACGAGTCGCTCTCGCCGCTCGCGCGTTTCCCGGCGGAGGCGCACGGCTTCCTGCTGGGCCAGCCCCAGCCCGATGGGGAAGGCGAGTGGGTGCTGCGGCCGTTCGTCGACTTCCGCTCGGGCCTGTTCGAGCTCGTCGTCGCCGCTCCCGCCGACATCGATCGGCCTGCGGACGTGCCGCTCTCCGACGAGCTGTTCGATGGACGCTGGGCGGAGGCGCGCGTGACGTCGAGCGGCGAGCCGAGCGCCGGACGCGAGGGCTTCGAGCTCGCGATCGGTCGCTGGCAGGGCGCGCACGACGGCGCCGCGCTCGTCCGCGGAGCGCGGCTCGTCGGTCGTGTCGTCCACGCCGGTGCGCTGGCGTGCGACGCGCAGGGCCTCGGGGATCGCGGCTTCGCGGTGCCGGTGCTCGCGATGGTCGAAGGTGCGCGCGCGCCGCTCGTGCTCGGCGAGTTCGTGTCGCTCGGGCGCGAGCGAGATGCTGTGCTCTTCCACTGGGACGCGCCGCTCGGCATCCCGGCGCAAGCTGGCGTCGAGCGCCTGCGCGCGACGTTGTTCACCGGCTCCGGAGCGACGCTCGTGCCGCGCGGCCTGTTGCTCGGCGAGGCGTGGTTGCCGCTCGGGCCGGGGCCCCACCGGGTGTGGGTCGAGGTCGATCCGGGGATCGAGCTGCAGGGCGAGGTCTGGCTGCGGCTCTGGCCGGACGAGGAGCGTGCGCCTTGAACGCGCGGCGCGCACTCGGCTGGGTTCTCGTGCTCGCCTACGCGGTGTGGGCGTGCGCCTTCGACGGCGCACTGGCCTACGCCGCGCGTGACTTCGGTTGGAGTCCGGAGCTCTTCGTCGTGCTGCTCGTCGCGCTCGCGGCGCGCTTGCCTGCGCACGA
>CAITGX010000157.1 GCA_903892045.1 uncultured Planctomycetota bacterium
CCGGCCTTCGCGCGGCGCTGGGCCTCCGCGTTGAGCGCGAAGATCGGATCGTCGGCGGGGCGCGAGCGCGCGGCGGCAACGAGGAGGTCGAGAGAGCTGCGAGTCGGGGCGGAGGACATCGACGGGGCCTTGGGGAGCGCGCGGGACCGACGGGCGAGGGCTTTGGAGCGGAGCGGCCGCGCGCGTCGTGGAGGATAGCCGATCGACTGCAGCGCCGCTCGCGCGGCGCCGCTCAGCGACGCTGGCCGGTCGTATCGGCCGTTCCGGGACCGCCGTAGAGGCCGCGCTGGACCGTGTCGAGCGCCTCCCGCTCGCGCAGATCGAGCTTGCGCTCGGCGTAGGTCCGATGGTCGTGCGAACGAATGCCTCGCAGCGCGAGAAAACGGTCGTACCACGGCCGCGACTCGACGATCCCGAACTGGAAGTCCGTCGCGTGGGCGTACGCCCAGACCGCTTCGGGATCGAGCGGATCGAGCGCCAGCGCTTGCTGCGCACGCAGCCGCGCACCGCGCATGCGCTCGCTGCGCGAGAGCTTCTGCACGTCCGGTGGAGCCTGCTTGGCGATGTCCGAGTCCGGCAGCCACAGCAGCGCCTCGTCGCGCAGCGCAGTCGACTCCGAGAAGATCCGCGCCCGCCAGTCGAGCAGCTCGCGGCAGGACGTCCGCAGCCGCACCGTGAACGTGACGGCCGACATGGCGTCCTCGACGCTCGCGAGCGTCTCGAGCTCGCGGGCGAGGCCCGCGCGACGGACCTGCTCGCCTTCGGAGGCGCGCGCGAGTGCCAGCAGCGTTTCGGCGCGGCGCGCGATCTCGGCCTCGTCGCCGCCCTGCCGCAGCGCGCGCAGGTCGTTGCGCATCGCGCGCAGGAAGCTCGCGGCGAGGTCGATGCGCGCCGCGATGTTCATCGCTTCGTCCGGCGTGAGCAGGACGAAGCCCTCGGTCGCGCCCCGCAGCACGGCCAGCCCGCGTCGCAGCTCGAGCGACTCGAGCTCGTGCGACGTCGTCACCTGCCGACGCAGGCGCAGCCGCAGGTCCGAGACAAGGCGCGCACGCAGCTCCGCACTGCGCTCCACAGCCGCGAAGTTGGCGAGCGGATCCCCGAGCGCCTGCTCGAGCACGCGATGAACGTCGGGCATCGCCGCCTCGCGCGACGGGTCGAGCAGGGCGAGGTAGCCGCGCTCCCGATAGCGCTCCATCGCTCCGGCCACGAGCACCGACAGCTCGCTCGGCAGGCCGTCGAGCTCCGCCAGCAACGCGCGCTCCGCGTCGCGCGTCGAGCGCACCGTCGCCAGCACCTCCGACAGCTCGGCACGCGCACCGAAGCCGCGACGACCGTCGGGCGCGACGGGCCCTGCCTGCCGCGCGAAGGCGAGCGCGGACAGCGCGACGAGGGCGAGAGCGCTGGGGAAGATCGTCACGGGAAACCCAAAGCCCTATCCGCGGCTCCGGCTGCGGTCACCTTCGCACAGCGCGCCGCTGGCGGGGAGCCGGAATCGCGCTCTCCGCGCGCTCAGGCGAAGGGACCGGCCGCCGCGTCGTCCGCAGCGGCCTCGCTCGGCGTCGCAGAGCTCGTCCCGAAGGGCCCGGCCGTGGTCGAGACCACGCCCGAGGCCGAATTCGGCTCCGGCTCCGTGGCCAGCGCGGCGACCGGGACCGGCTCGAGCGCCTGTTCCCGCGCCCAGGCCTCCATCCGCTCCTCCTCCGGCAGCGGCGCGAGCTCACCCATGGGCTCCGCGGGCGAGAAGCGCGCAGCGGAGAGCTGGGAGCGGCGCGGCATGAGCGTGAACGTGCGCAGCTCGGGCTCCGGACGCGCGTCGGCGACGCGGCGAGCGAGGAACTGCAGGCGCACCACGCGCGTGACGGGCACTTCGAGCGAGCGCGCGAGCTCGAGCGCGTCGGCGCGCGCGAGGTCCTCGACGCGCTCGATGCCGAGGGCGCGCAGGCGCAGGCACAGGGTCGAGTCGAGCCCGTCGAGCAACTCGGGACGCAGCTGCGCGCCGCCATCCTCGGCGACGGGAGTCGCCGGCTGGGGCTCGGGCTCGTGAACTTGCGCGACGGGCGTGGGAAGCTCCGCGAACTCGATCGCCGGCGCCGGACCGCCTAGCACGCCGACGCGGGCCGCGAGCTCACGCGCCTCGCGCTGGAAGCGCTCGGCCGCGGGACGACGGGTGCGGAGCGCGCGCGCGAGCTTGGTGGGCTCGAGGCACAGTACGTCATCGCAGGTGCGACAGCCGGCCTCGCGCAGGCGACGCAGCGTGACCGGGCCTTGGCCGTACAGATTGCAGAGCAGAGCCAGCGAATCCATGGTTGTCGTGATCCTGGGGCGTCGTGCGCCGTTCAGGCCCCCACCGGAGAGAGAGCGAGCTCGTCCGCGAGTGCCGCGAAGTCCTGCGCCGCGGACGAGCGCGGCGCGAGCAGCTGGATCGGCACGCCCGCGCCGGCCGCCTCGCGCAGCCGTGCGCTCGAGCGAATCGCGGTGTCGAACAGCCGCTCACCGAAGCGCGCCTGCATCGCGATCAGCACCTCGCGCGCGATGCGCAGGCGCCGATCGAACATCGTGGCGACCACGCGCAGCTCCGGCGCATGGCGCGCGGCGGCGAGCGTCTCGTCGACGATTTCCTGCGCCTTGAGCGCACCCTGCAGCGCGAACGCGCCGGTCTCGACGGTCAGGAGCACGGTGTCGCAGGCGCGGATCGCGTTGGCCGTGAGCAGGCCATCGGCGCGCGGCGGGCAGTCGAGCAGACAGTCGTCGAAGCGCTCGGCGAGCGGCGCGAGCGCGCGCCGCAGCGCACCCTCCGCACCCAGCTCGCGCGCCGCGCGTTCCTCGAACTCCGCGAGTCGCGCATGACCGGGAATCAGCGTGATTCCGCCCGGCGCCGCGTGCAGCGCGTCGAGCGCGCGCACCTCGCCGGTCAGCACCTCGAGCGCGCAGGGCGAGTCCTCGGCCTCGCACGAAAGTCCCAGCGTGGCGTGCGCCTGCGGATCGAGATCGATGAGCAGCACGCGCCGGCCGCGCGCGGCGAGCGCACCCGCGAGGTGAATCGCCGTGGTGGTCTTGCCCGAGCCGCCCTTGTGGTTGGCGAGCGCGTAGGTGCGCATGCGACGGGTTTGGTTCGCGGCGTCAGTGCGCGGCGAGGAGGCGCGGGTCATCACGGCGTGGGGAGGGACGAGAGCGTGTCAGCGGAGCGCGCGGGCCGCGCGCTCGAAGAACGGCGAGACACTACGCGACGTCTCGATGCGGTTCCAGCGCGCCACCGAGGCGAGCGAGTGTGCGGCGCGCGACGTCGGAGCATGCAGGCACACCGGCACGCGCGCGTCGACGCTCGCGCTCACCGCCTGGTCCGCCGGGACGACGCCGACGTGCTCGGGCTCGTTGCCGAGGAAGCGCTTGCACGCATCGCGGAAGCGCTGCCACGCCGCATCCGCGCTCTCTCGGTCCGGAACCCGGTTGAACACCATGCCGACCTGCAGGTCGGGGTTGACCATCTTGCCGCGCTTGTAGACCGCGTAGGCGTCGGAGAGGCCGGTGACCTCGTGGCTCGTGACGAGCAGCAGCGAGGTCGACGCCGCGAGGTGCGCGAGCGTCGCGTAGCCGATGCCCGCGCCGTGGTCGATCAGGATCAGGTCGAACTCGTCCTCGAGCGGGCGCAACGCCTTGAACAGTCGCTCGAGCTCGCGGCGCGTCGGGTTGGCGAGCCCGTGGCGACCGACGCCGCCGGAGAGCAGCTTGAGCCCGTGCGGTCCGGCGACCAGCGCCTCGCGCGCGCCGACGCGGCCCTCGACGATGTGGCCGAGGTCGAACTGCGGCGCGAGCCCGAGCAACAGGTGGTCGTTGGCGAGCCCCGCATCGAAGTCGACGAGCAGCACGCGCTCGCCCTGCTGCGCTCGCAGCACCGCGAGGTTGGTCGACAGCACGCTCTTGCCGGTGCCGCCCTTGCCGCTGGCGATCGAGACCACCCGCGCCGTCTGGGGCGTGCTCTCGCGCATGCGCCGTTCCGTGTCGAGGATCTTCTTCAGCGGATTGCGCCGCAACAGGTCGAGGGAAAGGTCAAGCATCGGGGGGTCTAGGGACTCTGCAAATCCCGCGGGCCCGCGTCAACGCTCGAGAATCGCGCCGCGCCACTTCTCTTAGTGCATGCGCGCCGGCTCGCCGATGCGATGGAGCTTCATCACGTTCGTCGAGCGCGACACGCCGGGCGGCACCCCGGCGACGAAGATGACCTCCTCGCCATGCAGACAGATGCGCCGCTCGACGAGCATGTTCTGCGCCTCATGGAGCATGTCCTCGAGGCTTGTTTCACGATCGCACAGCAGCGGGCGCACGTGGCTCAGGATCGTCATGGCCTGCAGCGTGCGCTCGCTGGGTGTCATGGCGATGATCTCGGCGTTCACCCGGTAGCGCGACAAGAGGCGCACCGTGTTCCCGGTCTCGGTGAAGCAGATGATCTTGTGGATGGACAGCGCCTCGGCGGCCTGGGCCGCGGCGAGCGCCGTCGCGTTCGAGAAGGTCGGCTCGTTCTGGCGGAAGCCGGCCCGCGGCAGCTCGTGGTAGCGCTGGCTGGTCTCGACCGCGCGCGCGATGCGCCCCATGGCCTCGACCGTCTCGACCGGGTACTCCCCCACGGCCGTCTCGGCCGACAGCATGACCGCGTCCGAGCCGTCGAGCACCGCGTTGGCGACGTCCGTGACCTCGGCGCGGGTCGGGCGCGAGCTGTGCACCATCGACTCGAGCATCTCGGTCGCCGTGATCACGAACTTGCCGGCCTTGAGCGCCTCGGCGATCAGGCTCTTCTGCACCAGCGGCAGCGATTCGAGGGCCGTCTCGACCCCGAGGTCGCCGCGGGCCACCATGATCCCGTCCGTGGCCTCGAGAATGCCCTTCAGGTTGTCGAGGGCGGTGCGGCGCTCGATCTTGGCCACCAGCATCATCTGCGGCGCGAGGTCGCGGATGCGCTCGAGATCCTCGGCGCGCGAGACGAACGAGATGCCGAGGAAGTCGACGCCGAGCTCCTGCGCGAGCGCGATGTGCCGGCGGTCCTGGGGCGTCGGGAGCTCCTGCGACAGGTACGAGTCCGGAAGGTGGACGCCCTTGCGGTCGGCGATCGGGCCGGGTCGGCGCACGCGGGCGCGCACGATGTCGCCCTCGACCGACTGGGTCACGAGCTCGACCACGCCATCGGCGAGCAGCACGCGGTCACCGGGCTTGAGCGAGCCCTTGAAGCCCGGAAAGTTGAACGGGAGCAGGTCGGCTTCGGTCGAGGCGTCGCCCTCGAACAGGCGCACGTCGTCGCCGCGCTCGAGCCGCCGCTCGCCCCCGGCGAGCTTGCCAAGGCGCATCTTGGGGCCCTGAATGTCGGCGAGGATGCCGATCGGGATGCCCGTGAGCCGCGCCGCGGTGCGGACCTTCTCGACCCGGCGGCGGTGGTCCTCGTCGTTGCCGTGGCTGAAGTTGATGCGCGCCACGGCCATGCCGGCCTCGATCAGCTGCACCAGCCGGTCTTCGGAGGCCGGTCCGATGGTGGCGACGATCTTGGTGCTCGGGCGGGCGAGGGCGGCGGTCGGGAACGCGTTGGGCGAGTCTGGGCTGGGCATGGGGGCGGGAGAGAATAAGGCTGCGACGACCGTTTCCCAGCACCCCGAGGTGCTAGGGGCGGGCAAAAAACAGGCGGCCGGCCAGGTCCTGAGTCCCGGTCGGCCGCCCTCTGGTGGAGTCCGCGCCAGCCCTTCCCGCTGACTCGCACAGCGGGACGGGCGGCGGCTGTGGCCTCCAACAGTGCGCAGACGCAGCCACCGCCACAGCGGTTCCCCACTTCTGGGAAAAAGCGCGCGACAAGGCATTCCAAGGGCTCGAAAAAGGAAGTCGTATTTCTAGGAATTGGGCCCCCACGAAAACGGGCTTCGGCGCTAGCTTCGAGCAGGCTGTCCCCTGCTGCACGCCCATGCACCCCGAACGCTCCGCCCGCCGCCCCTCCCAAGGGTCCCTCGCGGCCACCCTGACCCTCGTCTTGGTCGTGCTCGCCCTGCTGGCGCTGATGGCGCGCTGAATCCTCCGGCGCGGCCGGAGTGAGGCGTGCCAATTTGGCCCATGCGGCATTTCCGGGGCGCTGCGGCCCCCGCTCAGGGCCACCCCCAAGCCCGCGCACGCGACCGCCGAGCGTGGCCCGGAAGTTGATATTCTCCCGCCGCTCGCCCGCGTCCGCGCCCGGCCCCTGTGGCTCCGGGTCTCGCTGGGCAGCGCTCACCCCACCCGCCGAGGGACTTCGGACCCTCCGATCGACCCGAATCATGAACAGCACCCGCACTCTGGTCCTCGCCGCCCTCGCCGCGCCGATCCTCTGCTCCACCATCGCCCCTGGCGACTCGCTCGCCTTCCGCCCCAAGGCCGGCACCAAGGTCTCGCGCGCCTGGACCATCAAGCAGGACCAGACCCTCGACGAGATGAACATGTCGATGAACGGCCAGCCGTTCCCCATGGACCTGCAGATGGACATGGACATGACGACCGAGAACACGATCGAGGTCACCGACGAGATCGTGGCCGCCGAAGGTGGCAAGGTCACCGAGCTGCGGCGCACCTTCGACAAGCTCGGCAGCGCCTCGAGCTTCGCCATGGAGATGGCCCAGATGCCCGAAGGCGGCATGGAGCAGTCGATGACCGGCTCGAGCGCCCTGCAGGGCAAGACCGTGGCCTTCAAGTGGGACGCCGAGAAGAGCGCCTTCGAGAAGAGCTTCCACGAGAGCGAGGGCGAAGCCGACCTGCTCGAGAACCTCGACCTCGACATGGACCTCGCCGTGCTCGTCCCGGGCAAGGAAGTCGCCGTCGGCGAGACGTGGGAGATCGACGTCAAGGGCTTGAAGCCCCTGCTGATGCCCGGCGGCGACGTCGGCATCCGCCCCGAGGACCCCGAGGCCGCCGGCGGCGGAATGATGCCGGGCATGGACTCCATGGGCGACATCAACGACCTCGTCGGCGACCTGCTCGAGGGCACCGCCACGGCCGAGTACGCCGGCATGCAGGAGCTCGAGGGCGGCAAGTACGCCGTGATCAAGCTCAAGATCAACATCGAGAGCAGCAACGACATGGCCGACAAGCTGGCCGAGATGGCCCAGGAAATGCCGGAAGGCATGGGCGAGATGAAGGTCGAGCACATGGACATGGAGTTCGCGCTCGAGGCCGAAGGTCAGGTCCTGTGGGATGCCGCCACCGGCCAGATCCGCATGCTCACCCTGAGCGGCAAGTCCAAGGTCGGCATCGACATGGGCATGGCCGTCTCGGCCCAGGGCCAGAACATGACCATCGAGAACCAGATGGCCATGTCGGGCACCATGGACATCAAGCTCGACGTCAGCCGCAACTAGGCTTTCCGATGGGCATCGCCGTCCTCCTCCGTCGGGGGCTCGGCGCGGTCACGCTGGCGGTGCTCGCCCCCTGGGCGGGTGCCGCCGGCGACGCTTTGGCGACCGCGAAGGAGCTCGCTCTCGCGCAGAAGTGGTCCGAGGTCGCCGCCACGATCGAGGAGCACCTGCGCTTCCATCCCTCGAGCGCCGCGCTCGACGACCTGCTCGCGCAGGCCTTCGCCAAGCTCGGCCGCAAGGACGAGGCCGCGCACTTCCTCGAGCGCGCCTGGTGGCCGCTCCCGGAGACGGACAAGGAAGCCGCCAAGCTGCGCAAGCGGCTCCTAGAGCTCGACCCGCTGCTCGCGCGGCGCGAGGCGCTCTACAAGAAGGGCGCCAAGGAGCTGTTCGACGCGGCGGTCGTGCTCGAGACCGAGGGCCAGCGCGAGCGCGCGCTCGAGTTCTGCGAGCGCGCCCTGCCGCTCGCCCGCGGCGCGGCACGCGAGCCGATCGCGGAGCTCGCCGCGCGCATCCGCTCCAGCGAGGAAGAGGTCGACCTCGAGGCCCAGGGCGGCGCGCGACCGCCGGAGGGCTGGCCCGAGCTCACGCTCGAGAGCCAGCACTATCGCTTCGTCGCGCACTTGGAGCCCGCCGTGGCCGAGCTGCTCGCTCGCACCATGGACCAGATCTACGCGTCCTACGTGCAGATCTACTTCGACGGCGACACGACGCGCTTCACGCCGCGCAAGGCCACGATCCACATCCATGCGTCGCAGGAGCAGATGCTCGCGGGCTGGAGCGGACCGAGCCGTCCCGCCGGCTGGTGGTCGCCGGGCGAGTGGGAAGTGCACGCCTACGACACGCGCAGCGACACGAGCTCGCTCGACCAGATGGTCGAGACCCTGTTCCACGAGGCCAGCCACCAGTTCATGACGATGCTCACGCGCGGCGCGCCGCCGGCGTGGCTCAACGAGGGCACCGCGACCTTCTTCGAGGGCGCGACGGCCATGGCGGACGGCACCGTGCTGTGGCCCGATGCCGCGCAGGGGCGCCTCTCGCACCTCTACCGCATGCTGACCTCGGGCGGCGGTCCCACGCTCGCGGACGTCGTCAACTATGACTCGCCCGGCTCCTACGCCGGCGAGTACTACCCCTGGGGCTGGGGCCTCGTGTACTTCCTGCAGCAGTACGAGAACCCGGCCACGCTCGAGTACTCGTTCCGTCCGCTGTACGAGCGCTACCGCGACCTCGTGACGCGCGGCGACAAGGGCTCGCGCGTCGCCTTCGACGAGGTCTTCCTCGGCCCCGACTCGCCGCGCGGCCATCGCACCTTCGAGCACTTCGAGGCGGAGTGGCGGCGCTGGATCCTCGACCACGTGCACCCGCTGCAGTTCGCGCAGAACCGGCGCGCGCTGCGCATGGAAGAGGTCGAGCGCTACCTCGCGGCCGCCAAGGCCGTCGCGGGCTCGAAGACGGCCAAGGTGAGCGAGCAGGAGCTTCTGCGACGCGCGCTCGGTCACCTCGAGTACATCCGCACCAAGATCGACGATCCGCTCGAGCCCGCGGCGTCCGTGCTGCAGGCGCAAGCCGACCTGCTCGAGCGCATCGGCGAGCCGGCCGCGGCCGCGCCGCTGCTCGAGAAGCTGCTCGAGCTCGCGGCCGACGGCACGTGGGAGGCGAGCGAGGAGGAAGTCGAGTCGCTCTCCAAGCGTCTCGCCAAGCTCGACAAGAAGAACAACCGCCTCGTGGCCGCGCGCGCCAAGGTGCGCGCGCTCGCGCGCACGGCGAAGATCCTCGTCGAGGACTACCGCAAGGCGAAGACGGACCTGACCCTGCGCGCCTACACGCTCGCTCGGCAGGCCTCGGTCTCGTTCGACGACACCAGCGGCCCTCTCGGTGAGCTCTCGGCCGAGCTGCGCAGCAGCGCGCGTGAGAAGGGCCTGTTGCGCGGCAACTTGCAGAAGCTCGCCGGCGTCCCCGGCTCGTGGCAGACGATCTTCACCAACCTCGAGACGGGCTTCTCGAGCTCGAGCGAGCGCGTCACGATCGACGGCGTGCGCCCCGTGGGCCGCATCTGCACCGCGGTCGAGCTCCACGGCGAGTATGAGGTGCGCGCGCGCGTCACGCTGCAGGGTGAGCCCAAGCTCGGGTCGCACCACGGCCTCGTGATCGCGGGCATGCCCAAGGGCGACTGGGCCGTGATCACGATCGACCACGAGGGCCGCCTGAACCTGAAGCGTCTCGTCTTCGGCTCCGGCGGCGGGGTCACGGACACCACCACCGCGACCGTGAACCTGCCGCAGCGCCCGAAGAACGGCGAGCCCTTCGACCTCGCCGCGCGCGTCTTCCCGGACAACTCGATCGAGGTCACGGTCGCGGGCCAAGGCCCGTTCCCGCTGCGCCTGCCGATCGCGCGCACGTCGCGCACCCACGCCGGCGTGTACGTGAAGTACGGCTCGCTCGCCGTCGACAACCCCGTGGTCGAGCTCGCGCCGTGAGCGAACGCTACGCACCTGCGCGCGCCTTTCCGCCCTACGCCTACCTGCCGGGCCGCGACCCGCACCCCACCGGCGACCCGCGCGGCCACAGCTACACCGGCGAGCGCGAGCCGCCCGCGGCTTACTTCGAGCCCGCGCGCTGGAGCGAGAACGAGGACTACCTCTTCGGCGTCGACCTCTACAACGCGGGCTTCTTCTGGGAAGCGCACGAGGTCTGGGAAGGCCTGTGGCACTCCGCCAAGCACGACGCGCTGCAGGCCGACTTCCTGCAGGGACTGATCCAGTGCTCCGCCGCCTGCCTCAAGATCCCGATGCGGCAACCCGCCGGTCTCGAGAAGCTCTCCGCGAACGGCCTCGGGCGGCTCGAGCGCGTCGCGCGCGAGTCGCGCGGCGACTACATGGGCCTCGACCTGCGCGCCTTCGTCGACGACTTCCGCGCCTTCGCTGCCGCGCGCCCGGACACGCCGGACGAACGGCCGCGCATCGCGCTCTCCTGACGCGCGAGCGCCGCGAGCCACGCGCGCACGAGCCGCGCCTGCGTGCGTGACGGCACGTCCTTCGCGGGCGGGACGTGCAGGAAGAGCGCCGCAACGCCGCGCTTGCCGGCGCTCTCGAGCAGCGCGTGGTACGTGCGCTCGCAGACGTAGCCGCCGGCGTCGTTCGAGATGCGCACGTCGTGAGCCCCGGCCTCGCGCAGGAGGCGCGCAAGCCTGCGGACGTCGAGTGTCGTGCGCAGAGTCGGTCCGACTCGGGAGCCGAGGCTCGCCCCCACCGTGCCATCGTTGTCGACGCGGCGCGTCGTGGTGCGGCCGCGCGCGCGCCGCTCGAAGCGGAAGTAGCCCTTGCGCTGCACGCCGAGACCGAGGACCAGCACGGGGCGCGAGCGCGCGTGACGCGCGACGAAGCGCTCCACCTCGCGCGGCGCCGCGAGGAAGCTCACCGGCAGCTCGCGCGAGCGCACCCGCAGGCCGGGCGGCGGCTCGCGCTCGAGCGCGGCGGCCACGGCGCGGCTGGGGTTGTGGCGGCGGTCCTCGAAGGGACCAAAGCCGGTGACGAGGACAAGCGGGAGCGGCACGGCGCCAATCTACGCCGGATACCGGCTCGCGCGGAACGGGACGCCGCTCGCGCGGCTAGAATCCTCGCGCTCGAAAGGACCATCCGATGCCGCGCAAGGACAAGGTGCTCGTCGCCAACGGTCAGGGATTCTGGGGCGACTCGCTGCTCGGGCCGATCCGCCTGTGCCGCGAGGGCCCGCTCGACTACCTGACCCTCGACTACCTCGCCGAGGTGACGATGAGCATCCTGCAGAAGCAGCGGCTGCGCGATCCCTCGAAGGGCTTCGCGACCGACTTCGTGAAGATGATCGAGCGCACGGCGCCGGACCTCGTCGCCAAGGGCATCAAGGTCGTCGCCAATGCGGGCGGCGTGAACCCGCTGGCCTGCAAGGACGCCACGCTCGCGGTGCTGCGCAAGCAGGGCTTCCACGGCGTCAAGGTGGCCGTCGTCGAGGGCGACGACATCTACGGCGAGCTCGACGGGCTGCTCGCCAGCGGCGAGACGCTCGCCAACATGGACAGCGGCGCACCGCTCGCCAGCGTGCGCGCGCGCGTCTCGAGCGCCAACGTCTACCTCGGAGCGTTCCCCACCGCGGAAGCGCTCGATGCAGGCGCGCAGATCGTGATCACCGGCCGCGGCACCGACCCCGGCCTCGTGCTCGGACCCCTGATCCACGAGTTCGGCTGGAAGCGCGACCAGTACGACCTGCTGGCGGCCGGCACGATCGCGGGCCACATCGTCGAGTGCGGCGCGCAGTGCACCGGCGGCAACTACACCGACTGGCGCTCGGTGCCGGACATGGCCATGATCGGCTACCCGATCATCGAGGCCTCGGCCGACGGCTCGTTCGTCGTCACCAAGCACGACGGCACCGGCGGCATGGTCACCCAGCGCTCGATCCTGCACCAGCTCGTGTACGAGATGGGCGACCCGCGCAACTACATCGGACCCGACTGCGGCGCCGACTTCACCTCGATCCGCATGGAGGAGGTCGGCCCCAACCGCGTGCGCGTGAGCGGCGCCAAGGGCTGCGCGCCCACGCCGACCTACAAGGTCTCGATCAGCTACGAGAACGGCTGGAAGGCGCTCGGCCAGCTGACGATCAGCGGCCCCGACGCGCTCGCCAAGGCCAAGCTGTGCTCCGAGATCGTCTGGCGTCGCCTCGCGTACGACGGCTGCACCTTCAGCGACGAGGAGAAGACGGTCGAGTTCGTCGGCGCCAACACCTGCCACGCCGGCATCGACGTCCCCCACGCCGCCGAGCCCACCGAGGTCGTGCTGCGCCTTGGCGTGAAGGGCCACGACAAGGCCAAGATCGATCGCTTCGGCTACGAGCTCGTGCCGCTCGTGACCAGCGGCCCCCCGGGCGTCACCGGCTTCGCCGGCGGCCGCCCCCACGCCACCGAGATCATCGGCTTCTGGCCTGCCCTGCTCGCCAAGTCCAAGGTGACCACCAAGGTCAGCGTGTTCGAGTCCTAGGAAGGAGAGACTCACGATGCCCATCGTTCCGCTCTCGCGCATCGCGGATGCGCGCTCTGGTGACAAGGGAGAAGGCTCCAACGTCGGCGTCATGGCGCGCTCGGAGGCGGCCTACGTGTTCCTGAAGGGAGCGCTGTCGACCGAGGCCGTGCGGCGCCACATGGCGGCCATCAACCGCGGCGGCGTGAAGCGCTACGAGGCGGACCCGCTGCGCGTGCTCAACTTCCTGCTCGCCGACAGCCTCGGTGGCGGCGGCTCGGCCAGCCAGCGCACGGACGCCCAGGGCAAGACCCACGGGCTCGCGCTCCTGCGACTCGAGCTCAACGTGCCCCAGAGCGTGCTCGACGCGACCCCGGAGTGACCATGGACCTGCTGCTCGAACTTTCGGAGAAGGCGCGTCGCAACCCGCGGCGCATCGTGCTGCCCGAGGCTCAGGACGCGCGCGTGCGGCAGGCCGCGGCGACCCTGAAGCAGAAGGGCATCTGCGAGCCGGTGCTGCTCGACGACGGCCGCATGGGCAGCGCGCCCGCCGGGGTCGAGGCGATCCGCGTGCAGCGCGACAGCCGCGTCGAGAAGTTCGCCCACGAGCTCTTCGAGCTGCGCAAGTCGAAGGGCATGACGCTCGACGAGGCGCGCAAGAAGATCGTCGACCCGCTGTACTTCGGCGCGATGCTCGTGCGCACCGGCGACTGCTCGGGCGGCGTCTCGGGCAGCGAGGCGGCGACGGCGGACGTGCTGCGCGCGGGCCTGCAGGTCGTCGGCCTCGCCAACGGCTGCAAGACGCTCTCGTCGTCGTTCCTGATGATCTTCAAGGATCGCGCGCTGACCTATGCCGACTGCGGCGTCGTGCCCCAGCCGACCTCGGAGCAGCTCGTCGACATCGCCATCGCCGCCGCCGAGAGCCACCGCCGGCTCGTGGGCGAGGCGCCCAAGGTCGCGCTGCTCTCCTTCTCGACCAAGGGCTCGGCCTCGCACCCCGACGTCGACAAGGTCACCAAGGCGCTCGAACTCTTGAAGCGCCGCGCACCCAACCTGACCTGCGACGGAGAGCTGCAGCTCGACGCCGCCATCGTGCCGTCCGTGGCGGAGAAGAAGTGCCCCGGATCGCCGCTCTCCGGCCGCGCCAACGTGCTGATCTTCCCCGACCTCGACGCCGGCAACATCGGCTACAAGCTGACGCAGCGCCTCGCGGGCGCCACGGCCCTCGGCCCGCTGGTGCAGGGCCTCCAGCAGCCGTTCATGGACCTCTCGCGCGGCTGCAGCGCCGAGGACATCGTGCACGTCGCGACCATCGCGTCCGTGCTCGCCAACGGCTAGGGCCCGCGGAAAGCGACGCGGGCCGCCCCGGATCGCTCCGGAACGGCCCGCGCTGGTTCACGGTCAGGCGCTACTTCTTGGCAGCGCGCGCGGCCTCGACCTTGGCCCACATGCCTTCCGGATCCTTGGCGATCGCCTTCTTGCAGCCCGCGCAGCACAGGCGGTAGTAGCGGGTGCCGTAGAGGAAGTCGACCGGCTTCATCTCGGGATCCTTGCCGATCTCCTCGCCGGTGGCGACGCAGGTGGTGAGCGGGTAGGTCGGCTTCTGAGCGGCGACGTAGGCGTCGTTGAGGGCCTTCAGGGCCTTCTCCGGGTCAGCCTTCATCGCGGCCACGCACTTGCCGCAGCAGGCCTTGAGCAAGCGCGTGCCGATGACGAACTCGACCGACTCGCCGTCGATGGCCTCGCCGCTGGTGGGGCAGGTCTTGAGCGGGTAGCCGAGGCGCTGGGCCTGGATCACGCCCGCGTCGATCTTGGCGAAGATCGCGGCCTTGTCCTTCTCAGCGCCGGCGACGCAGTCCTTGCAGCACACGCGCACGAGGCGACCGTCGATGACCGTGTCGACCGACTCCTTCGGCAGGGGCTCGCCGCTGACCGCGCAGGTCGTGAGCGGGTAGCAGGGCTTCTGGAACTGGATGATCGCGGCATTGGCGTCCGCGGCGGGCTTGGCCTGAGCTTCGGCCTTCGGGGCCTCCGAGCCGGGGGCCGGGGCGGGCTTGGGCGGACGCTGCTGGGTCTCGGTGAAGAGCGCGGCGACGAGCACGAGCGGAAGGGCGATCGAGGAGAACGTGGTGAGTTTCATGAGCTGGATCCTGAGGGCGCGGATGGCCACGAGGGCTAGAGAGCCGGTACGCGCGGGATTCTAGGGCGCCGAGTACGTCAGTTCACGCCCGAGCGCCGGGGGCAAGCAAGAGACAGGTTCAGGACTCGGAGGCCGCGCGCCCGGAGGTGGTCAGGACGCTAGACGTCGCAGGACAAAGCCCGGCAGATGGGCCAGCGCGGCCGCGGCGGCGATCGCGGCTCCCATCGGCAGGTCGAACTCGAACGACGCGAGCACGCCGAGCAGCACCGCGATCAAGCCGAACGCTACCGAGAGCCGGAGATAGCCCGCCATCGAGCCCGCCCAGGCGCGCGCGGCGATCGGCGGCAGCACCAGCAGCCCGAAGAGCGGGATCGGGCCGAGGATCATCGCCCCCACCGACACGAGCAGGCCAGTGACGGCCGTCAGCAGGCCCTCGAGGAGCAACACGCGCTTGCCGAGTACCAGCGCGGTCTCCCGGTCGTAGCTCACGACGAGGAAGTCGCGCCCGAAGAGCGCGAACGCCAGCGCCCCGAGCCCGAGCACGACCGCCAGCGTCTCGAACTCGTGCACGCCCACTCCGAGCAGCTCGCCGCCGAGCAGCTCGTCGACGAAGCCCTTGCCGACCGGCGAGATGCGCCCGAAGAGCACCACCGCCGCGCTCGCGATCGCGAAGGCCGCGGCTACGCGCCCGACCTCGCTCCCGCCGCGACGGCCGAGCCACAGGAGCAGCAGGAGCCCGCCGAAGGTCGAGAGGCTCGCCCAAGCGAGGTGGTAGTTCATCGCCGCGTGGGAGTCGCTCGTCGCCGCCGCGAGGTCGAGGCCGCCGAGGCCGATGTGCTCGATCCACCACGGCAGCGCCGCGAAGCCCGCGACCATGCCCGCCGTCGCGAACTGCGGGAGCGCGATGCCATAGAAGCTCGTGCGCCGCACGTGCAGGAACGTGCCCAGCACCGGGTAGACGGCGCCGGCGAGCAACGCCGCGAGCAGCGCCCAGCGGAACAGGCTGAGGCGCTCGCCCCACGGGACCTCGAGGAGCTCGTCCACTAGAGTTCCTCCACACCGGCGAGGGCCGAGCCCGTGGCGCCGTAGAGCCGATCGAGGTTCTCGGGCGCGAGCATCGTGGCCGCGTCCCCTTGCCTCACGCGACCTTCAGCCACCCACACGACGCGCCGCACGGTCTCGCGCACCATCGAGAGCTGGTGGCTCACGAGCAGCACCGCCATCCCGCGCGAGCGATTGAGCTCGACGAGCAACTCGAGGATGCGCGCTTGCGCCGCGCGGTCGACGCCGCTGGTCGGCTCGTCGAGCAGCATCACCTCGGGCTCGACCATCAGGGCGCGGGCGATCAGCACGCGCTGGCGCTGGCCGCCAGAGAGCGACGAGAACGCGCTCGCGCGCCGCTCGTACAGGCCCACCTTCTCGAGGCTCGCCTTCGCGCGCTCGCGCACCTCGCCCGAGACGCCGCGCCAGCCGCGCAGGGCACCGAAGCCCCCCATCTGCACGACCTCTTCCACCGTGACCGGATAGATCGGGTCGAGCGTCTCGCGCTGCGGCACGTAGCCAACGGCGCGCGTCGAGCGCACCACGCGACCGGCGAGCGCCGGCACGAGCCCGAGCAGGCCTCGGAAGAGCGTGGTCTTGCCCGCGCCGTTGGGGCCGACGATGCCGAGGAAGTCACCGCGCTCGACGGCGAGGTCGACGCCGATCACGACCGGCACCTTGTGGTACCCGAAGGCGGCGCGCTCGGCGGTGATCAAGGCGGGCATGGCGCCCGAAGATCCTACTGCTTGGGCGGCGTGGTCGTGCCGAAGGCCGCGGCGAGTCGCTCGTGGACGAGCTCCATCATCCCGATCCACGTCTCCGTTCCCGGGATGCCGCCGCACATGTTGGGCAGCTCGACCACCTTCGCTTCCGTGGCCTCCGCCACGCGCGCCACGAAGTCGTTCTTCGACCACAGCGCCGTCGCGATCACCGCGCACTGCTCGCGCTTCATGGTCTCGATCACCTGCGCGAGGTGGTTGGGCGTCGGCTGGATGCCGGGCTTCACCTCGAGGTTGGCGACGATCGCGAGCCCGTACACGTCGGCGAGGTAGTTGTACTCCTGGTGATAGACCACGAGCTTCTTGCCGCGCCATTCGCCGGCGAACTGCGCCCAGCGCTTCTCCGCCTTCTCGAGTCGCGCGAAGTAGGCGTCGCGGCGCGTCTCGAACTCCGCCTTCCACTCCGGCGCGAGGGCGATCAGGCCTTCGGCGACGCGCGTCGCGAAGTGCCGCCCCGCGCGCGGGTCGATGTTCATGTGCGGGTTGCCCTGCGGGTGCAGGTCGCCGCCCTGGCGCGACAGCACGGCCGGGACCTGGATCGGCTGCCAGCCATCCGAGGCGTTGATGAAGCCCTTGCCGCCCGGGCGCACCTGCGGGTTGCCGCAACCCTCGAGCAGGCCGGGGATGAAGCCCATCTCCATCGAGAGGCCAACCTGCGCCAGCGCGTCGGCCTTGGAGAGCGCGACCAAGTGGCTCGGGCGCGCGATGACGTTGTGCAGGTTCTCCTTGCCCTTCGCGATCGAGGACACCTCGACGCGCTCGCCGCCGACCTCGCGCACGATGTCCGCGAGGTCGGGAATGGTGGCGACCACCTTGAGCTTCGCGCCCGCCTCGCGCTCGCTCGCGGACGCCGAGAGCGCAGCGAGAACGAAGGCGACGACGAGCGCGACGATGCGCAGGACAAGATCCATTCGGCCGCGGCGCAGCTTACCAGTTCACGCCGTGGCCGTGGGCACCGAGGATCGTGGTGTACTGCACGGCGAACTTGGAGCCCGAGCCGTCGACGTCCGAGTCACTGGCGCCGATCACGAAGCGCAGGCGGTGGAACTCGGAGAACATGCGGGTGTAGTACAGCTCGAGCTCGGAGCGCTCGTCACCGATCACCTCGGCCGAGCTGAACTGGGCGCCGACCGCGTTGAAGCGGTCCCAGGCGTAGTCGCCGTAGGCAAAGAAGCCCGTGAGCGAGTCGTCGACCACCGCGTAGTCCGCCGGGTTCGTGTCATCGGCACCGACGAGCTCCGCGCCGACGTCGCCGGTGTTGAACAGCATCTCGCCGCCGAAGGTCCACGAGTCGATGCCCGTCTCGCCGACCCATCCGTAGGTCACGTCGACACCGTACACGGTGTTGGAGAGGTCGCCCCCGATCGCGCCGGCGTCGAGGCCGAGCTCGTAGCTCGGCACGATGCGCGCCGAGGTGCCGAGCTGCAGGGTCCCGCGCTCGCCGACCTCGGTGAAGCCAGTGAGGCGCGCCGTGTAGCTGAAGTCGTCGGCGCGCTTGGTCCCGTCGACGACCGAGGCCGACGGCGAGGTGGCGGTGTCGGCGTCCTCTTCACCCTCGGGGATCAGGCTCGCGAACGCGCCGAGCGACCAGCGCACGACCGTGGCGTCGCCGAGCGTCGTCCACGAGTCCCACTGCAGGCCGTCGCCACCGAGCTCGGTGCCGAGGTACTCGCGCAGCACGAGCGGGCGCTCGAGCGTGCGCAGGTCGTGCACGTGGGTCTGCATCTGCTTGCCGAAGTCGACGAAGAAGCGACCGGCGCGCAGGACGTTCTTGTTGCCGAAGCCCGTGTAGTGGACAGCGGCTTCCTCGATGCCGATGCCTTCGTCCTCGGCGACCGCCACGAAGTAGGCCCATGCGTTGGGGTCGACCCAGGCGTTGGCACCGAGCTCGAACACGCGCAGGAAGGCATCCGCGCCGTCGGGGCCGTTCTCTGCCTCGGACAGCTGGGCTTGGCCATCGACGATGAACGAGAACGCCGGGTTGAAGTCATTGGTGAAGCGCGAGACCTGACCGCTCGACACGCGGCGACCGAGGGTCGGCATGCCGGGGGTCACGAAGGTCGTGCCCTGAGAGTTGGGCTGGCCCGCGGCCTGGGCGGCGGACATGGTCAGCGGGCCGGGCCCGACGAGGTTCGCCGGCGGCGGCGCGGCGTCCTTCGCAGCGGCGGGGTTGTCGTTCTGGGCGAGGGCGAGCGGCGCGAGGGAGAGCGCGGCGACGAGACGGATCACGGAAGTGCGGTTCATGTCGAGCGAGGGGGACGACGGGACGAGTTTCGTGCCGACGCAGCGCAGCGGGCGGCGCGCGCGGCCGGGCTGTTTCCCTCCCGTCCCCCGGCGGTTCCCGGAAAACGAAAAAGACTGCGCGCAGGGGACCACCAACTCGCCCGCACTCCCAAGGCGCCGCGGGCGGCGAGGCAGCAGGAGGGCAAGCCAAGAGGTCCCTCGCCCACCCGAGGCGCCGCAGGCGACGAGGCAGTCAAAGGCTGCGGGCGAGCAAGCCACGAAGGTCGCTCGCCCACCCGAGGCGCCGCAGGCGACGAGGCAGTCA
>CAITGX010000158.1 GCA_903892045.1 uncultured Planctomycetota bacterium
CGCCGCAGCGCCCAAGCGGGGGGGCTGGGGATCGCACCGACTTGGCGGCCATTGCGTCAGGGAAAGGGCGCAGCTATGTTGCCGATAATCATGATTAACCGCATCGTCACTGCGGGGCATCTCTCGGCTTCGACCTGCTTCCTGTGGGGGCCGCGCCAGTCGGGGAAGAGCACGCTGCTGCGAAGCCTGTTTCCCAAGGCGCCCTACTACGACTTGTTGCGTGCGGCGGAGTTCCGGCGGCTGTCCGCGGATCCAGGGCTCCTCGGCCAAGAATGCGAGGCGCTCGGATGGAGCGCGTCACGCCAGCCCCACCCCATCATCATCGACGAGATCCAGAAGCTGCCCGAGCTGCTCGACGAAGTGCATTCGCTGCACAGTCGGCTCGGACTCAAGTTCATCCTGACCGGATCCAGCCCACGCAAGCTGCTCCGCGGCGGTGGCAACCTCCTCGGTGGTCGTGCCGTTCGACGCGAGCTCTTTCCGCTGGTGAGCGCCGAGCTCGCCGACTTCTCGCTCCGTCGTGCGCTGAACCACGGAACGCTGCCGCCGCACTACATTTCGGACTCGCCCGAGCCGCTGCTCGCCGCCTATGTGGGCGACTACCTGCGCGAGGAAGTGCTGGCAGAAGGCATTGCACGCAGCCTGCCGTCCTTCCAGCGCTTCCTCGAAGTCGCGGCGCTTTCCAACGGGCAGATCCTCAACTACGCAGGCATCGGACGCGAGGTGGGAGTGGCCGCCAACACGGTGCGCTCGTGGTTCGAGGTGCTGACGGACACGCTGATCGGTTGCTGGTTACCCGCTTGGCGGAAGCGGCCCAAGCGGCGCGTGATCGAGTCCCCGCGCTTCTACTTCTTCGACGTAGGGCTGGTGAATGAGCTGGCCCACCGCGGCGAGTTGCGCCCTGGATCGGCGGAGTTCGGTGCTGCATTCGAGCACTTCATCTTCCTCGAGCTGCGCGCCCATGCGAGCTACACCGGGGATCGGCGCCCGCTCTCGTACTGGCGCACGACCTCCGGCTTCGAAGTGGACTTCGTGCTCGGAGACGCAGAGGTGGCGATCGAAGCCAAGTCGAGCGAGTCGGTGACGAGCGACCACCTGCGAGGCCTGCGCGAGTGGCGCACGGAGCATCGCTCCAGTCGCTGCATTCTGGTCGCCCGCGTGCCGAAGGCGCGCGTGACCGAAGACGGAATCGAGATCCTGCCCATCGAGCGCTTTCTCGAGGCGCTGTGGGCCGGAGAGCTCGTGCGCAGGTAGATGCCTCCCGCGACCTCGCGGTCGCGCCAGCAAGCAACCGGGCCGCGCTCCTCGCTCGAGGAACGCGGCCCGGAGTCTTTTCGCGCGCCTGAGCGCGGGGGCGGGAGCGTCCTAGTGCTCCTCTTCCTTCTGGTACTTGTCGTGGCCTTCCTTCTTGAAGCGCGTGAGCTCGTCCTTGGCGAGCTTGGTGGCGTCCTCGAACTTGCCGTCGAGGATCGCGACCTCGAGCTTGCAGGTGGTGGCGAGCAGGTCGGCCATCATCTTGCGGTAGCCGACGAGCTCCTCGGCGTTGAGGTCGTGGGGCTTGCCCGACTTGGCGGCCACGATCGCGGTCTGCATGCGCACGACGGCCTCGAGCGACTTGTCCTTGGTCTCGGCGGTGATGCCCCCCTTGAGCAGCGTCTTGAGCGCGCCGTTCATGCTCTCCATCGACTCCTCGAGCACGTCGTCGGCGGCGGGACGAGGCGCGGCGATGTCGGCGGGAGCGGGCAGGGCGGCGGCGACACCGAAGCCGGCGGCGCCGAGGAGGGCGAGGGCGAGGAGCTTGTGCTTCATGGGGAGGGTCCTTGGAGATCCGGTCGATGCCGTCGAAACAGCCGGAGGAGCCTAGCGTTCCGGCGCTCCCGCTAGAATCCTCGGCCCATGAGCTCGAGCGAAGATCCCCGCGGCGACGCGGGCCTGCAGCGCTGGAAGTCGGATGTCTGGACGAAGGCCTCGAAGGGCGAGCGTCGCAAGAGCTTCGCGACCCCCTCGGGGCTCGAGCCCGCGCCGCTGTACGGCGGGGCGCCGGACGGCGGCTTCCCGGGCGAGTACCCGTACACGCGCGGCGTCCGCGCGACCATGTACCGCGGACGCCTGTGGACCATGCGCCAGTACGCGGGCTTCTCGAGCGCGCGCGACACCAACCAGCGCTTCCGCGTGCTGCTCGCCAGCGGCCAGACGGGCCTCTCGACCGCCTTCGACCTGCCGACGCAGATCGGCTACGACTCGGACCATCCGCTGGCGGCGCCCGAGGTCGGGCTCGTCGGCGTGCCGGTCAACTCGCTCGCGGACATGGAGCTCCTGTTCGAGCAGCTGCCGCTCGGCGAGGTCTCGACCTCGATGACGATCAACGCCACGGCGCCCGTGCTGCTCTGCATGTACGTGGCGCTGTGCCGCCGCGCGGGCGTGGCCCCGGACAAGATCCGCGGCACGGTCCAGAACGACATCCTCAAGGAGTACGCGGCGCGCGGGAACTATCGCTTCCCAGCCGGACCGTCGATGCGGCTCGTGACCGACCTGATGCGCTTCGCGCGCGAGCATGCGCCCGCGTGGAACACGATCTCGATCTCGGGCTACCACATCCGCGAGGCGGGCTCGACGGCGGTGCAGGAGATCGCCTTCACGCTCGCCAACGGCCGCGCGTACGTGAAGGCGGCGCTCGAGGCGGGGCTCCCGATCGACGAGTTCGCGCCGCGGCTCTCGTTCTTCTTCAACGCGCACAACCACCTGTTCGAGGAGGTGGCGAAGTTCCGCGCGGCGCGCCGCATGTGGGCGCGCATGATGCGCGAGGAGTTCGGGGCCAAGGATCCCGAGAGCTGGATGCTGCGCTTCCACACGCAGACCGCGGGTTCGATGCTGACGAGCCAGCAGCCCGACAACAACGTCGTGCGCGTGGCCGTGCAGGCGCTGGCGGCGATCCTCGGCGGCACTCAGTCGCTGCACACCAACTCGCGCGACGAGGCGCTCAGCCTCCCGACGGAGGAGTCGGCGCGGCTCGCGCTGCGCACGCAGCAGGTGCTCGCGCACGAGTCGGGCGTCGCCGACGTGATCGACCCGCTCGGCGGCGCGCCGTACATCGAGGCGCTCACCGACGACCTCGAGCGCCGTGCGCTCGAGCTGATGGCCGAGGTCGAGCGCCGCGGCGGTGCCGTGCAGGCGATCGAGCAGGGCTTCGTGCAGCGCGAGATCCACAAGAGCGCGATGGCGTGGCAGCGCGACGTGGAGTCGAAGGCGCGCACGATCGTGGGCGTCAACGAGTTCACGCAGGCCGAGCCCGCGCCGCGCATCTTCCGTCCGGACCCGTCGGCGCGCGAGGCAGTGCTCAAGGACCTCGCCCGCGTGCGCGCCACGCGCGACTCGCTCGCCGTCGCCGGCGCGCTCGAGGCGGTCGACCGCTCGGCTGCGGGCTCCGCGAACCTGCTCGACGCGATCCTCCCGGCCGTCGAGCGCTACGCGACCTTGGGCGAGATCTGCGCCGTGCTCGAGAAGCGCTTCGGCACCTACCAGGCGCCCGACGTCCTGTAGTCGCCCCGGAGCCGCGCGCACGCTCGCTATGCTGGAGAGCCCATGAACGCGTCGAGCCCCCTCGCGCCGCTCGTACGCGGCGTGCACCACATCGCCATCGTCGTGCCTTCGATCGCGGAGGCGCGCAAGACCTACGAGGGCCTGCTCGGGCTCTCGGCCAGCGAGCCGGAGTTCGTGGCGGACCAGAAGGTCAACGTGCTCGTGACCTATGCGGGCACGCAGCGCATCGAGCTCGTCGAGCCGGCCTCGGCCGACTCGCCGGTGTCGAAGTTCCTCGCCAAGACCGGCGGCGGCATGCACCACGTCGCCTACAAGGTCGATGATGTCGCGGCCGCGCTCGCGGCGCTCAAGTCCGCGGGCCTGCGCCTGATCGACGAGGTGCCGCGCAGGGGCGCGCACGGCACGACGATCGCGTTCGTGCACCCGGCCGCGACCGGCGGCGTGCTCACCGAGCTGGTGCAGGAACCCGCGCACGGCCACTAGCCGAGCGTCTGAGCGTCGCCGTCGACGCGACCCTCAAGGCCGCGTCGTGAACTGCAGCGCGTTGGAGAGGTTGGTGGTGCCGGGCGCGGGCGGATCGCGTAGCCAGGCCTGCACGTAGACCACCTGTCCGGAGGAGAAGGGCTGGCCGAGCGCGGTCGGGCGCGTGGAGAGGAAGTTCAGCCAGTCGACCGAGAACGAGCCGTTGCACAGGTTCGCGGTGCCGCCGGAGTTCTGCGACGTCAGGCGCTGCGTCGGCGACTTGACGCACAGGAAGCTCGTGCTTCCCGGCGCCCACACGGCCGCGTTGGGGCCAGTGAGGCCGTAGAAGATGAGGCCGGTCTTCTGGCCCTCGACGTTGGCGGTCGAGAGGGTGAAGCCCGAGCTCGCCGCGATGCTCGGGTTGCCGGTCGCGTTCATCGTCGGCAGGCAGCCATTCGTGGTCGTGCCAGCGGTGCAGTAAGTGGTCGCGACGGCGCACGAGTTGCTGAACAGGCACGCGACCCACTCGGGGTGATCGATGAATGGGTTGCGGTTGCCTTGGAACGAGTACACGACGTCGTTCTTGCGCCGTTCCCACGCGTCCGGTGGGTCCTGCTGGTGCCACTGCAGCAGCACGGCCTTCATGCCCATGTAGGCGACCGAGAGGTTGTTGCCCGTGGAGGAGCTCGCGATCAGCGACTGCGTGTCGGTGACGATCAGGTCCGGCTCGGCGCAGCCCGTGCCGCCGTGCGAGCCGCCTTCATAGCGCACGTCGGCATACAGGATCGCGCGCGCGACATCGCCGCGGCGCGCGCTCCACACTTCCCAGCTGTTCGTGACCGTCGAGCCGCTGCCCCAGTTCGAGTTGCCCGGATAGCCGCCGGAGCCGCCGCCGACGCCTGCGTTGGCGAGCGTCGTGAACTCCTGGCAGCCCGAGCAGTTGCGGTAGGGAGCGTTGCCGCGGTCGGTGTTGTACTGGATGTCGCAGATGAACAGCATGTGGCAGTCGGTGTACGGGTAGTTGCACCCGCCATCGACCGGGAACCCGTAGCTGTTCGGCCACGTGTGCTCGCGGTTGTAGAAGTTGTTGCCGCCCGACTGCTTGGTGAGCGCCGCGTTCTTGTAGAGATCGAGCACGCGCCCGGTGTTGGTCGGATCCTCGCAGGCGGCGTTGAGCACGTCCCAGGTGTCCGTGGCGCTCGCCGTGTAGGGCACGCGGACGTGGTCGTCGATCAGGGCGTGCAGGCTGCTGCGCAGCGTCGAGGGGCTCGCCGGGTTCACCGAGGCGTAGTAGCCCGGGGGCCCCTGGACGACGAGCGGCACGGCCGTGAGCGGCGCCGCGAGCAGGGCGAGAGCCGCGAGGCCGCGGCCGAGACGGGGCAGGAGGGGCTCCATGGACACCTAGAGACCCGCGAAGGGCTCGCCTTGTTCGGCGAAAACCGCGGCACGGGGCCTCCGACCCCTGAATTCTACCCCACGCCCGGACGTCGGGCGGCGTCGAGGACATCGCGCACGGCCCGCGCGAGGAGCGCGGGGGCGAAGGGCTTCTGGAGGAACGCCGAGTGGGGCAGCTCCGTCGCCGCACCGCGGGATCCGCTGTCGGAGTAGCCCGACATGAACAGCACGGGCAGGTCGGGGCGGCGGGCCCGCAGCGCACGGGCGAGGGTCGGACCGTCCATCTGGGGCATGACCACGTCGCTCACGAGCAGGTGCAGGGGCTCGTGGGCGTGGACGCGCTCGAGCGCGAGTGCCGCGCGGCCATGGGCTGCTTCGAGGACGCGGTAGCCCTGCGCCTCGAGCACCTGCCGCACGAGCCCGCGCACGAGGTCCTCGTCCTCGACGAGCAGCACCGTCTCGGGTCCGCCCTTGGGGGTGCGCGCCTCGGGGCGCTGGGCGCGCGAGTGGATGGGCTCGGTGGTCGCGGGCAGGAAGATGCGGAAGGTCGAGCCGCGTCCGGGCTCGCTCTCGACCTCGATCGCGCCGCCCGACTGGCGCACGACGCCATACACCGTGGCGAGCCCGAGGCCGGTTCCCTCGCCGACCTCCTTGGTCGTGAAGAACGGCTCGAACAGGTGGCTGCGAACCGTGGCGTCCATGCCGACACCCGTGTCGCTCACCTCGAGCACGGCGCACAGGCCTTCCGGAAGCTCCGCTGCCGCGCCGAGCCGGTCGGGACCGAGCTTCATCGCGCGCGTGCGCAGCGTGATGCGCCCGCCCTGCGGCATCGCGTCCTTGGCGTTCACCGCGAGGTTGATCAGCACCTGCTCGATCTGGATCGCGTCGGCCTTGACCACGCACAGGTCCGTGTCGAGCTCATGGCGCAGCTCGATGGTCTCGCCGATCACGCGCCTCAGCAGCGCCTCGGTCTCGAGCACGACCCGGTTGAGGTCGAGCGGGATGAGCTCCATGCGCTGCTTGCGACTGAACGCCAGCAGCTGCCGCGTCAGCGCGGCGGCGCGCTCGCCCGCGCGGCGGATCTCCACGGCGGTCGCGCGCACGGCGTCTGGCGACGCGGGCCCGAGCTCGAGGATCTCGCAGTAGCCGACGATCACCGTCAGCAGGTTGTTGAAGTCGTGCGCGATGCCGCCGGCGAGCTTGCCGACAGCCTCCATCTTCTGGGACTGCAGCAGCGCGGCTTCGCTGGTGCGCAGTGCCTCCTCCGCAGTCTTGCGTGCCGTGAGGTCGCGCAAGTACGCCGTGAAGAAGCGCCTCCCGCCGACAAGGTAGGGCGTGATGGCGAGCTCGACGGGAAACTCGCTGCCGTTCGAGCGCATCGCCGTGATCTCGATGCGCTGATTGAGTACAGGACCGTGGCCCGTGGCGAGGTACCGCGCGAAGCCGGCCTCGTGCGCGGCGCGCAGGCCCTGCGGCACGATCATCTCGCCGATCGGACGGCCGAGCACTTCGCTCGCCGCATAGCCAAAGGTGCTCTCGGCGGCCGGATTGAACTCGACGATGCGACCGCCCTCGTCGACGGTGACGATGCAGTCGAGCGCGCTGTGGAGGATCGCGGCACGTCGCGTGTCGCTCTCGCTGGCCGCGAGCTCGCGCTCGCTGCCGCGCGAGGCACCCTCGAGCCGCGCGACCTGCTCGCGCAAGAAGCGCAGCTCGCTCTCGAGTTGCTCGCGAGTGGGACGGCCGCCGGTCACGTCGGGAGTCTACGCGCGTTCGTGCCCGCTGGCTATCGCGCGTGGGCCGCTCGCCATGCCGCCATCGAGCGCGCGAGGTGCGCGCGCGGCTCGAGGGGCACGCCGAAGGCCTGCAGGCCGACAGGACCGCGGAGGCCCGCGGCATCGAGGGCGTCGAGGAAGTCGCGCAGCGGATAGTTGCCCTCATCCAGGGGCCGAATCAGCGTGCTCCAGTCCGAACCCTGTGCATCCGCCCCATTCACGGTCGCGGCGAGGAGGTGCCTCTTCGCTCGCGCGACGGCGGAGCGCACGCTCGTCTCGTCCGACGTGCGCAGGAAGTGACACAGGTTGAAGCACACGCCGATGCGACGATCCTGGATCCGCTCGCACAGGCGCAGCGCGTCGTCGACGGTCTCCATCCAGAAGGCGTGGTGCGGGTAGAGCGCGATCTCGACGCCTGTGCGTCGCGCGTCCTCAAGCAGGCTGCGCAGGGCCCTGAGAGCATCGGCGTCGCCCGCGGTCGAGCCCAGCGGTGCGCTGTCGTGGCGCAGCGCGAGCCACAGCATGCCGGGGCCACCGCGCAGCGCTTCCAGCGCCGCGCGCAGGGGCGCGAGCCGCGACTCGAGCTCCTCGGCGCCGGATGCGTCGCCTTCCGGCACCGCGCGCAGGTCGAGTACGCCGTAGGCCGAGTGCACGTCGAGCCCGCGGCGCTCGAACGCTTCGCGCGCCTGCGCGAGCCCGTCGAGATCCCAGCCGACGCCGTCGAAGCCGAGCTCCGCGAGCAGTGCGGCCTGTTCGTCGAGCGGACCCCGCGTGCCGGTGTTCATGGCGACGAACCGGCGCTTCGAGCCGTGGGCGCGCGGCGCGAGAGGCTCGGGCCCGTTGCGCACGACGAACCAGCGACCTGCGCGGTCGCGGTCGAGCTCGAGTTCCTCCACCTCGCCGACCTCGTTCTCGAGTCGCGCCCACAGAGCGCTGCCCGAGCTCGCCCGCAGCTCCGCGCGCGCGCCCTTCGGCACGGCGCTCGCCTTCGCGCCGCTCCCAAGAAAGGGCGCGATCTCGCGCTCGTCCTTGTCCGCGACGGCTCGCATGTACGCTCCGAGCACCTCGCGCGCCTCGTGACGCGCGCGCAGGTCGCGCAACTCGAACGCGAGCGCGTGCTGCCACGGCAGGCGCGCTTCGCCGCGAGCGCCGATCTCGTCGACCCAGCCGAAGCCGTGCGCGGCCATCTCGCGCACGACTTGGGCCTTGCTCATGGTGTGCTCGGGCTTGATCGGGACCGACGGATCCTCGGCGCGAAACTCGACCAGCACGACACGGCCCTTCGCTCGCAGCGCCTCGCGCACGTGTCCCATCACGCGCACGGGGTGCGAGAGCTCGTGGTACACGTCGACCATGAGCACGAGATCGCAGCTCGCGCGCTCGAGTCGCGGGTCGTCGACGGCGGCCTCGATGCAACGGACGTTGCGCAGCCCGCCCGCGCCCGCGAGCTGCGCGAGCATGGCGAGCATCTCGGGCTGCAGGTCGACTGCGTACAGCGTGCCTTGCGGGCCGATCGCCTCCGCGAGCGGAAGCGCGTGGTAGCCGTTGCCGCAGCCGAGATCGCACACTGCCTGCCCGGGCCGCACGTCGAGCCAGCTCCGCAGCGCGACGCCGTGCTCCTCGTCCTCGCGCGTCTCGCGCATCAGCCACTCCGCGCCGAGCCAGTGCATCGTCTGGGCGACCTCGCGCCCCAGAAAGTGCGTCCGGCCCTGCGGAGTGGCCTCCGGATCCTGGCCAAGGCCCGTGAACGAGAGCGCCAGCGCGGCGAGGGTCAGCATGGCCGGACTGTAGCAGCCCGGCCGCGCTGCCTCAGGGCTGGATCACGAAGTCGATCGCCGGCGAGAAGTTGACGTTGTTGGGCGGGGTGAAGCCCGGGTCGCGGCTGTAGAACTGGGCCCACACCTCGGTGCCGGCGCTGAGCATGGGGTCGGAGCCGTTGGCGAGGTACAGGTTGAAGTCGAAGCCGAGCGAGCCCGTGCAGTCATCGCCGGTGAGGCTGCCGCCGGTGCTGCGCACGGGCGTGCGGCGCAGCGGGGCCTGCACGCAGAGGAATCCGCCGTAGAACGGCAGGCTGGCCGCGCCGTTGACGCCGTAGAAGAGCATGCCGGTCTTCTGGGCGTAGAGGTTGCTCGCGGTGAGCGTGAAGCCGAGTCCCATCGACATGCTCGGCGTGCCGACGTAGCCGAGCTGGGGCTGGCAGCCGAGCGAGTTGGGTCGCGCGACGCAGTAGATCTGGGGCACCGTCGGCGCGCCGCGATCGCGCACGATGCAGTCCGTCCAGTAGGGGAACGGGTCGGGGAGCACGATGTTGGAGGCTTGAGTGACGAACGCCACGCGGCGCGCGTTGCCGGAGATGGCGGCTTCCGCGGACAGTCCGCTGGGATCCGCGCCGGTGGGCGAGGCGCTCACGCGGCTGTAGGTGCCCTGAGCGAGATCGCAGACGAAGTACTCGCCGACGTTGGTCGTCTTGCCCGGCACGAACGCGAAGCCGCTGTTGAACAGGCAGTGCCGGCCGTCCGCGGAGATGCGCGCGCGGCCGCCGCCCACGGCCGCGCCGCTCGCGTCGCGGGTGACGAGCTGCAGGGCTCCGGTCAGGTTGTCGCGCACATAGGTGTCCTCGCCGAGGTTGGTGTCGGCGATGCCGGGAAACGCGCCGAACGCCCCGTAGAAGGCCATCCAGCGCCCGTCGGTCGAGACATCGCCGATGTACCAGTGGCCGTTCGCCTGTGCACCGTTCAGGCCGCGGGACAGGATGTCGAGCGCGCCGGTCGCGAGCTCGTAGCGGAAGATGTCGATGTCCGGGTTGGCGTCGTTGGGCACGAGGTTCGTCGCCCAGCTCGAGAAGAATGCGTAGCGGCCGTCGCCGCTGAGGCGCGGGCTCCCATAGCAGTGGAAGTTCCCCGCGCTACCCGCCGCGTTGCTCGAGATGCGACGCGTGAGGCCGGTCTGCCGGTCCGTCAGGTAGCAGTGCGTGTACTGGCCGCTCGCGGTCTGGGCCACGAGGTTCTGCGCCGTGCTGAAGTACACGACGTAGCGTCCGTCGTCGGAGATGTCGGTGACGCTGCAGGAGCCGTCGAGGTCTCCGGCGGCGTTGTGGGGGCGAGTCACGATCGAGACCGTGTCCACGACCATGTCGTGGACGTAGACGTTGCCGTACCCGACCGTGCCGGGCGCGAGGTTGGTGGACGAGGACACGAAGCTCACGTAGCGCCCGCTCGAGGAGAGGCCGATGTGGCCGCTCACGAAGCCGTTGGGCGTGAGCGTCGCGGTCTTGCCCACGCGGCGCGTGATGCCGAGCTCGAGGTCGCGGATGTGCCCGTCGTAGTTGTTGTTGGTGTCGCCCGGGGTGAGCGGCGCGGCGAGCGTGAAGCCCACGAACCGGCCGTTGGCGGACATCGCGCACTCGTCGGCCCACCACTGGCCGCTCTGGTGCACGCCGTTGGTGTCGATGTTGGCGAAACCGACCCACGGGGCCGTCTGGGCGAGGGCGGTGGGGGTGGCGAGGGCGAGCAGAAGGGCGGTGAGCTTCGTGGGCGTTGCGCGTGGCGTGATTCGGGGGGCGTGGGGGGACGCGGTCCATTGGAAGCGCTGGCGCCGCGGTCGCCCATTCCCGCGTTCCGGGGGGGGTGCGAATGCAAGATCGTACGCGAGGCCCGAGGGGCTCCCCGTCCGGCGGGGCCGCGGGGCGGGCTCCGGCGCTCGCCCGCACCCCTTCCGAGCCGCTCGCCCAAGCCCTTGGCGCACCCTAGGATGCGCGGCCCGCACGAAAGCGAGACCCTTCAAGATGACCCAAGAGACTCCCCTCGAACGCTTGCGCCGCATGCGCGAGCTGACCCTGCAAGGTGGCGGCCCCGAGCGCATCGCGGCCCAGCACAAGAAGGGCAAGCTCACGGCCCGCGAGCGGCTCGACCTCTTGCTCGACGAGGGCTCGTTCGTCGAGCTCGACCGCTTCGTGACCCACCGCTGCACCGACTTCGGGATGCAGGAGCAGCAGATCCTCGGCGACGGCGTGGTCACCGGCCACGGCCTGATCGAGGGGCGCCCGGTGTACGTCTACGCGCAGGACTTCACCGTCTTCGGCGGGTCGCTCTCGGAGACCCACGCCCAGAAGATCTGCAAGGTGATGGACATGGCGCTCAAGGTGGGCGTGCCCGTGATCGGGCTCAACGACTCCGGCGGCGCGCGCATCCAGGAGGGCGTGAGCTCGCTCGGCGGCTACGCGGAGATCTTCTGGCGCAACACGCAGGCCTCGGGCGTCGTCCCGCAGCTCTCGGCGATCATGGGACCCTGCGCCGGCGGCGCGGTGTACAGCCCGGCGATCACCGACTTCATCTTCATGGTCGACCAGACCTCGTACATGCACATCACGGGCCCTGACGTGGTGAAGAGCGTGACCCACGAGGTCGTGACGAGCGAGGAGCTCGGCGGCTCGGAGGTGCACACCACGAAGTCCGGCTCGGCCCACTTCCGCTCGCCCGATGGCAAGAACTGCCTCGCGCTCCTGCGCAAGGTGTTCGGCTACTTGCCGCTCAACAACGCCGAGGACGCGCCGTTCGTTCCGACGGAGGATCCGCACGATCGCATGGATCGCGAGCTCGACACGATCTGCCCGGAGGATCCCTCCAAGCCCTACGACATGCATCAGGTGATCTCGCGCGTCGTCGACCGCGGCTCGTTCCTCGAGGTGCATGCCGACTACGCGATGAACATCCTCGTCGGCTTCGCGCGCTTGGGCGGCCGCGTGGTCGGCATCGTCGCCAACCAGCCGAGCGTGCTCGCCGGCTGCCTCGACATCGACGCCAGCGTCAAGGGCGCGCGCTTCATCCGCTTCTGCGACGCGTTCAACATCCCGCTCGTCACCTTCGAGGACGTGCCGGGATTCCTGCCGGGCACCGTGCAGGAGTGGAACGGGATCATCCGCCACGGCGCGAAGCTCCTCTACGCCTACTGCGAGGCGACCGTGCCGAAGCTCACCGTCATCACGCGCAAGGCCTACGGCGGCGCCTACGACGTCATGAGCTCCAAGCACATCCGCGGCGACGTCAACCTCGGCTGGCCGGCCGCCACCGTGGCCGTGATGGGCGCCGCGGGCGCGACCAAGATCCTCTACCGCCGCGAGATCGACAAGGCGAAGGATCCGGTCGAGTTCGAGAAGCAGAAGACCGCCGAGTACGAGGCGACCTTCAACAATCCCTACAAGGCCGCCGCGCGCGGCTACCTCGACGACGTGATCGAGCCGCACCTCACGCGTCCGTACCTGATCCGCTCGCTCGAGCTCCTCAAGACCAAGCACGAGAACCGCCCGCTGCGCAAGCACGGCAACATCCCGCTGTAACGCCAGCGCGCTTTTCAGCTGGAGAGGGCGAGCAGGGCGGCGACGAGCTGGTCCAGCTCGCCCTCGGTCGTGTAGAGGTGCGGCGTGACGCGCACGCCTTGGACGTTGGCGACGTCGATGGCGACGGTGTAGATGCGGTGCTCGTCGAGCAGGCGGCGAGCGAGCTCGGCGGGCGCGAGGCCGTCGATGCCGACGTTGGCGATGGCACAGCAGCGCGCGGGGTCGCTCGGAGTGTTGATGCGGATGCGCGGGCGGCCGCGCACCTGCTCCGTCCAGTAGCGCTGGAGGTGGCGCAGGCGCGCGGACTTGCGCTCGATGCCGATCGACTCGTGGAAGGCGATCGCGTCGCGCAGGGCAAGGTCGATGTGCGCGGGGTAGGTGCCGCTGTGCGCGAGGCGCGCGATGTCGTCGGCCGCCTTGGGGGGCGGAGCGAGCAGGGGCCACAGGCCGGGAATGCGCTCGCGGCGCACGTGGAGCAGGCCTGCACCGAGCGGGCAGCCGAGCCACTTGTGCAGGCTCGCTCCGTAGTAGTCGCAGTCGAGATCGGGGAGCGCGAAGTCGAGCTGCGCGAAGGCGTGGGCGCCGTCGACGAGCACCGCGACGCCGCGCGCGTGCGCCATGTCGCACAGCTTGCGGATCGGCAGGACTTGGCCGGTGATGTTGATCACGTGGCTCACGAGCAAGAGTCGCGTGCGCGGCGTGATCGCGGCCGCATACAGCTCGACGAGCTCGTCGTCGGAGCGCGGATCGAGCGGCACCGACACGCGCTTGCACCGCACGCCGTGGCGACGCGACACCTGCTCGAACATCTCGAGCATGGTCCCGTAGTCCTGCTCGGCCATCACGGCCTCGTCGCCGGCCTTCCAGTCGTGGCCGGAGATCACCATGTCGAGCGACTCGGTGGTGTTGCGCGTGATCGCGAGCTCCTCGATGGGGCAGCGCGCGACGCGTGCCAGAGCGGTTCGCGCGGCCATGCGCTCGTCCGCGGCGCGCGTGCGCATGTAGTGCGCGCCCTCGAAGTTGACCTCGCGGATGCGCTCGACGAGCGCCTCGAGCACGGGCTGCGCCATCATCGAGTAGTAGCCGTTCTCGAGATTCACGAAGTCGGTCCGCAGGCGATAGCGGCCGCGCAGCTCGGTCCAGAAGTCCGACGCCTGCGCCAGCGCCGCGGGCTCGAGCCCCGACCAGCGTGCCCACGCGCTCTCGCCGAGGATTGCGGCCAAGGAGCAGGCGCCCGCGCCTTGCAGAAACTCGCGCTTGTCCATGGAGTGCGAGCCTACTGCGTCCCGTCGCCGCCGTGCTAGCCTCGAGTCATGAGGCTCGTGCTGCGGATCATCGCCTGCGGGACGCTCGCGCTGGCCGCGCGGGCGCAGGTGGTGTGGCATGTCGACGCTTCGGCGCCTGCGGGCGGCAATGGCGCGAGCTGGAGCGGCGCCTTCGCGACCCTGCAGGAAGCGCTCGCCGTCGCGCAGCGCTTCGACGAGATCTGGGTGGCCGATGGGACGTACGTTCCGCCCGCCTCGACGAGTGCGGACCCGCGCGAGACCGCGTTCTACGTGCCGCGCAACTTGAAGCTCTACGGCGGGTTCGCGGGCGGCGAGTCGAGCGTGGCCGCACGCGCGGGCCTGTTCTCGACGACGGTGCTGTCCGGCGATCTCGGCGTGCAAGGTGTCGACAGCGACAACGCGCACCACGTCATTCGGACCTGGGGCGAAGTGACGATCGACGGATTTCGCATCGAGCGCGGCAACGCGGTCGGCGCTCCGGTCCCGAACGGTGGCGCGATCCTGTGCGAGACGGGACAGGTGTCGAGCGCACCGGTGCTGTTCGAAGGCTCGACGCTCTCCTTGCGCAACTGCACCCTCGTCCACAACCGCGCCAGCCGCGGGGGCGCGCTCTTCGCGCAGCTCGCCGGCCTGAGCGTGGTGGCGTGCGACTTTGCGGACAACGAGAGCGTCGGCAACGGCGGCGCGCTCTCCGCGCAGACTTCCAGCGGGCGCTTCGACCTCTGTCGCTTCCTCGGCAACTGGGCCGGATCGAACGGAGGAGCGCTGCACTTCGCGTCGATCGACGCGCTGCCCAACGGCACGCCCGTGATGCAGTTCTTCGGCTGCCTGCTGCAGGAGAACTTCGCGCAAGGGAATGGCGGCGGCGCCTACCTCGGTGGCTCGGGCTTCAGCTCCGGCAAGGCGCTGTTCGGCAACTGCACGCTGGCGCTCAACACCGGAGCCGCCGGCGGGGGCGGGATCTTCGCCAACACGCTCGCAGCCGTGCCCGCGCGCGCCTGGCTTCGCAACTCGATCGTGGCGTTCAACCGCGGATCGACCGCGCAGGACATCGCGGGAGCGCTGCAGGCGTGGAATTCGATCGCGCCTGGGGCGTCGGGGACGGGCGTGCTCTCCGTGAACCCGCGCTTTGCGAGCGTGCGGCAGAAGGACCTGACGCTGCGCTTCGACTCGCCCGCGGTGGACGCAGGCAGCCTCGCATGGCTGCCGCAGGACGCGCTCGACGTCGACGGGGACGGCCTCCTCGCGGAGCTCCTGCCCCTCGACCTTCTCGGCACGACACGCGTGCTCGGGGCGGGCATCGACATGGGCGCCTTCGAGCGTCCTTGAGTCGCTCTCGCTATCCTGTCCATCCCGCGCGTGCCGCAGTGGCCCCGCGCGTGCAGCCTCGAGGACAACGGAGAAGCGACCATGGGCCGCCAGTGGCTCCAGAAGAAGCGCGAGATCAACGCCAACAAGCGCGCCAAGATCACCACCAAGCTCGTGCGCGAGATCACGGTCGCCGCGAAGCTCGGCGCGCCGGACCCGGCGATGAACGCGCGGCTCGAGGTCGCGGTCGAGGCTGCGCGCAAGCAGTCGGTCTCGAACGACGTCATCACGCGCGCGATCAAGAAGGCCGCAGGCGGCGGCGACGGCGCGGCGGAGCTCGAGCTCGTCACCTTCGAGGGCATGGCGCCGCACAAGGTGCCCGTGATCGTCGAGTGCCTCACCGACAACCGCAACCGCACCGCGCCCGACATGCGCTCGCTGTTCCGCGAGGCGCAGTTCGGCGCCAAGGTCATGTTCCTGTTCGACCACGTGGGCACGATCGAGGCCACGCACGCGGATGGCTCGCTCGACCGCGAGGGTGCGGCCATCGAGGCCGGCGCTCAGGACGTCGAGCCGCTCGAGGACACGCCGGAAGGCCAGTGCGGCGCGCGCTTCTTCACCGAGCCCGCCGACCTCGACTCCGTGCTGCGCGCCCTCAAGGCCGCCGGCTGGAGCGTGACGACCTCCGAGATGGGCTATCGCCCCAAGGACAAGGTCACGCTCTCTCCCGAGCAGCGCAGCGACGTCGAGAGCTTCCTCGAAGCCATCGACGACCACGACGACTGCCACCGCATCTACACCGCGCTCGCCTGAGCGAGCGGCCCACGAAGCTAGAGCGCTCCCGCCCCGGTCGCGACCGGAGCGGGAGCGCGCGTTTTCAGCGGGGCCGACGGCTCAGCTGCCGATGACGCCGCCGTCGAGCTTGCGGATCACGACCGTCGCCGGGCGCGGGCGGCCGCCGAAGGGCCACGAGCTCACCGTCGAAGGGTTGGCGGTGCTCGGCGTGCCATTCAGGCCGTTCCAGTAGCTCGTCGATTCGCCCGGGTGCTGGATGTTGACGAACATTGTGCGCTTGTCCGGGGTCATGATGACACCCGTGACCTCGCAGCCGCGCGGGCCAGTGAGGAAGCGCTTGAGCTCGCCCGTCGCCGGGTCGGCGGCGAGCATCTGGTTGTTGCCGATGCGGTCGTAGCCGCGATCGGCGCGGTTCTGCGACGAGTTCGAGATGTCCGTCTGGATCCACAGGCGGCCGTCGTCGTCACACCAGATGCCGTCGGGCGAGCCGAAGATCGACTGCGCGGCGGGCACGGTCGCGTCGTACTGGTTGTCGCCCGCGATCATGAACACGCTCCACGTGAAGTTGACGCGCGTGTGGTCGCCGAACGGCTCGCGCAGCTTGATGATGTGACCGTAGGGGTTGGGGTCACGGTTGCTGTTCACCACGGAGTTGTTGCCGCTGCCGTTGGTGAGCGCCACGAAGATGTCCTGCGTGAGGGGGTTCTCCGTGACCCACTCGGGGCGGTGCAGGCGCGTGGCGCCGACCGCATCGGCGGCCTGCCGCGTGCGGATCAGGACGTCGGCCTGATCGATCCAGCCATTGGCAGGCGTCAGCGGGCCGCGGTTCCACTGCAGCGGGATCCACTTGCCCGTGCCGTCGCTGTTGAACTTCGCGACGTACAGCATGCCGATGTCGAGCGGGCTGTTGCCCTGCGCGAGCATGTCCTGCCACGGGCTGCGGCTCACGAACTTGTACAGGTACTCGCCGTTCTCGTCGTCACCGCTGTACACGCAGGCGCGGCCGTTGGAGACCGTGACCGTGGCGCCTTCGTGCTTGAAGCGGCCGAGCCACGTGCGCTTGACCGGGACCGCGCTCGGGTTGAACGGGTCGATCTCGACGCACCAGCCGAAGCGGTTGACCTCGTTGCGGTTCACGTTGAGGTCGAAGCGCGGCGAGGCGATGTGCCAGTTGTAGCCAAAGCCCGTCTTGGTGATGCCGTAGCGTGACTCGAGTGGCGTGGCGGTCCACGTCGCGTTGGCCGTGCCGAAATAGCCGTTGAAGTTCTCCTCGCAGGCGAGGTACGTGCCCCACGGGGTGAAGCCGTGCGCGCAGTTGTTGAGCGTGCCGAGCGGGCTCGGGTTGATGCTCGACTGCAGCTTGGGGTGCGAGGCGCTGACAGGCCCGGAGAAAGCGACCGGGGTGGCCCCCGTCACGCGGCGGTTGTAGGGCGAATCCACCACGTGGGTCCAGGTCCCGAGGGCGCCCTGCATGATCTCGGCCACGGTGACGCCGTGTCCGGCGAGCGCCTTGGCGACCTTCTCCTGGCCCAGCGCGTCGTTCGTGATCGCGGAGCCCTGTGCGGCCGTGTAGATCTGGCTCGCATCGGTGTACTCGTGGTTCATCACGATCAGGCCGCGCGCGCTCGCTTGCGCGCCGGTGCTGAGCGGGAAGTAGTGCAGGCCATCGTGGTTGAAGCCAACCTGTCCTTCTTGGTCCGTCGACGTGTTCGAGGCGTCCGTCTGGAAGGCGGCGACGGAGGAGAACAGCGGCGTGCCCCAGGGGAGCAGCACGTCCCAGGTGTAGCCGGGGGGCACGACGATCGTGTCGGCCACGCTCGGCGGAATCTCGGTGAAGCCGAGCAGCGAGCTCGCGGCGAGCGAGGCCGCGCTCGGGCGCGCCGAGGCACGGCCGGAAAGCAGCGAGCCGCCGAAGAACTGCGCGGCGGCGACGCCGAGCGCGCCTCCGAGCATCGCGCGGCGGTCGGGACGCTTCTGCACGATGTCCGCGAGCCAGGGGTTGGTGGAGGGGTTGGATCCGTTCGGGTTCTCGTCGAGCATGGGTGTATTCCAGCGAGGCGGCGTTCGTGCCGCGAACCAGCGTTGTTGGGGGACTGTCGCGCGAGTTGTGCGCGCGACGAGTCGCAGTGAAGGCCGTACGGAACAAGGCGGGCGCCGAGGAGCGTTGAAGCGTGCGTGAATTCTGTTCTTGCTGCGCCGTGGCGCTGCGGAGCTCCTCTTCATGTTCGACGTGCATGCGCACGCACGTCAGGATGGACTTCATGAAGACGCAAGCTCTCGCGCGATCGTGCGCGCTCGCCTTGTTCGCGCTCGTTGTCACGTCCTTCATCTCCTCGTGCGCCGGACTTGATCCCGCGCGCGCGCAGCGCACGGTCGTGGTGCGGCTGAAGCCGGGGCAGGAGGTCAAGACGGAGCTCGCGCGGATCGCGCGCGAGGAGGGCTTCGAGGCGGCGACGGTGACGAGCGCGGTCGGGAGCTTGACCGACGTGGCGCTGCGGCTCGCCAACAAGGAGGAGACGACGCGCTGGCAGGGACACTTCGAGGTCGTCTCGCTCTCGGGCTACATCGCGCGCGACGAGTTCCACCTGCACATGGCCGTCAGCGACGGCGAGGGCCGGACGCTCGGCGGCCATGTCATGGAGGGCAACCGCGTCTACACCACGCTGGTGGTGGCGCTCGAGGAGCACGCGGCGTTTCGCTATCGCCGCGAGTTCGACCCCGCCTCGGGCTACGACGAGCTCGTGATCGAGCGCCGCTGAGTCCCGGCACGCCCCGCGCGCGGCTCAGTCGAAGCGAATCGTGTGGTGGGCGTTCTCGCCCGTGTTGTTGTAGTTGATCGTGATCTCCTCGCCCGCGCGGATGTCCCGCAGCGCGACGTAGTCGATCGCGTGGTCGCGCTCGCGGAACTCGAACTCCGCGCACGGCTCGTAGCTGTGGTTGTAGAGCGATCCGTAGCCGAGCACGATCGCGCCCTGGTCCTCGTTCTCGCCCCACTCGAAGTAGTAGCGCGCGAGGCGCGTCGAGCGGATGGCCTCGAGCTCGCGCGCGTCGACCACGATCACCGGCGCGCGCTCGATGAGCTCGCCCTTCGCGATCGGGCGCGCCGCGACGACTCCGCGGCCACGGCCGGGCACGAGCACGACACTGACAGGGAACGAGGCGAGCCGGGCGCTCTGGGCTGCGGCAGGGAGGGCGGCACTCATGGCGGGGCGGAATTGTGCGTGCGCGCGGCGCAACGGTCCAGCCCTCGCGCAGCTGGAGTCAGGGCGCGCGGAACGAGCGCGGAGGCGGGGCTTCGAGCACGAGCGTCGCGCCGGAGACGGGGTGGGGGAGCTCGAGGCGCAGCGCGTGCAGGGCCATGCGCGGTGCGCGCGAGCCGTAGCGCTCGTCCCCGACGATCGGATGCCCGAGCCAAGCGAGGTGCGCGCGGATCTGGTGGCGTCGGCCGGTCTCGAGTTCGACCTCGAGCAGCGCATGGCGCTCGCGGGTCTCAAGGGTCCGGTAGCGTGTGCGCGCTTCCTTGGAGCCCTCGCGCTGTCCCACGCGCACGAACAGGCTCGCGTCCTCCCACAGGGGCTCGTCGATCGTGCCCTGCGGCGGCCGGGGCTGGCCTTCGACCCAGGCGAGGTAGGTCTTGCGCGCCTCGCTCCAGCGCGCCTGCACGATCTGCTGCACATCGCGCGAGAGGGCGAACAGCAAGACGCCGGAGGTCTCCCGGTCGAGGCGGTGCACGGGCCAGGCGCGCCCCGGATGTCCGGGACGGCCGACGTGCTCCTTCACGAGCGCCAGCGCCGTCTTCTCGCGCTCGCTGTCCGTCGACACGGAGAGCAGTCCGGAGGGCTTGTGGATCGCGACCAGCCACTCGTCCTCGTGCAGCACCGCCAGACCGCTCGAAGGCGCCGGAGCGCTCTCGCGATCCCCGACTTCGACCCTGTCGCCCGGGGAGAGCAAGTCGTTGCGCCGCACGACCGCCCCGTTCACGCGGATCGCTCCGCCGCGCATGCGCTGCTCCAAGGTCGAGCGCTTCCAGCCGGGCAGGGCTGCGCGCAGGAACTCCAGCAGCCTCGCCGGCTGCTCCACCGGTCGGAGCTCGCTCATGGCGTGGAGCGTACCAGCCTCGCTCGCCCGCGGTCGCGCGCTGGCTTCGACGGCTCGCTCCGAGACGCTATCCTGTGTGGCATGAATGCCGACCGCGGCACCTTCACCGCCGCCCTGATCGACGCCACGCGCAGGGCTTGGGCCGCCGCCGCCGCCGCACGGCTGCGCGAGCGAGCGCCGCAGAGCCTCGCGACCCTCGGCGCGGTCGGCGCTCGCGACGCGACGCTGCACTTCGAGGGCCTGCTCGAGCACCTCTCCGTGGCGCTGCAGTTCCAGGCCCCGGCGCTGTTCCACGAGCACGTGAGCTGGATGGCGACGGCCTTCGCGGGCCGCGACGTGCCGGTCGAGCTGCTCGGCGCGACTCTGGAGTGCCTGCGGGAGGAGCTCGCGAGCCGCCTCCCGTCGGACGCCATCGCGGAAGTGTCGCCGCTGTTCGTCGAGGCCCAGAAGCTCGTGCGCCAGCCACCCGAGCTGCTGCAGGGCGGGCTCGGTGGCGACGACGAGCTCGTCGTCATCGCGCGCGACTACATGCTCGCGGCGCTCGAAGGCCGGCGGAAGGAGGCCCTCGACATCGTGCTCGGCGCCGCCGATCGCGGAGTGCCCGTGAGCGCGCTCCAGCGCGACGTCATCGGCCGGGTGCAGGTCGAAGTGGGCCGCATGTGGCACCGCGGCGACATGTCCGTGGTCGAGGAGCACCTCCTCTCGCGGCTCTCCGAGCAGGTGCTCGCCTGCCTGAACCCGCGCATGCCGCGCGCGCCCCGCGTCGGCCGCCGCGTGCTCGTGACCGGCGCCAGCGGCGACCTCCACGACCTCGGCTTGCGCATCGTCGCGGACGAGTTCGAGATGGCCGGCTGGGACCCGATCTTCCTCGGTGCCAGCGCTCCCGCGGACGAGGCCGCGCGCGCCGCCCTCGACTTCGAGGTCGACCTCGTGGCACTCGGTGCGAAGCTCTCGATCCACGTGCGCTCGGCCGCGGCCATGATCTCGCTCGTTCGCGCCGAGCCGGGCACGCGTCGCGTGCCCGTGATCGTCGGCGGACTGCCGTTCCTGCTCGTCCCCGACCTGTGGAAGCGCATCGGAGCCGATGGCTCCGCGCCGAGCGCCGCGGGTGCGGTCGAGCTCGGGGCGCGGCTCGTGCTCGGCAAGTAGCCAGCGCCCGCCTGCGCCCTGTTGCGCATGCGCTCGCGAGCCCCGGGCCTCCGATCTGGACTCTGGATGTGGTCCGAACAGTCCTGCCCCCCCCAGTGGAAAGGCAAGGGATCCATGGGAGCGCTCGTGCAGAGATTTCGGCGGGAACACGCGCTGGTGCGGCGCGCCTGTGGCTGTCTCGCCACGCTGGCGGACGACGTGCAAGGCGGCGAGCCGCTCGACATGGGGGCTGCGTGTGACTTGCTGCGGTTCTTCGAGTTGTTCGTCGACGGGGCGCATCAGCGCAAGGAAGAGGAGGTGCTGTTCCTCGCCCTGCTGCGCACCGGACGCATGACCCAGCGCGTCGGGGAGCTGCTCGGCGAGCACGGGCACGAGCGGCGCGGCCTCGCCCGACTGCGCGAGTCGCTGACGCTGGTGGCCTCGGGTGCGCAGCAGAGTGCCGAGCGCTTCGCGGAGGTGGCCGTCGCGTATGCGCTCGCGCAGCTCGAGCACGCGGAGAAAGAGGACCAATTGCTCCTCCCGCTCGCGGAGGAGCTGCTCGACGACGGCGTACAGGCCGACCTCGACCTGCACTGCGCGGCGATCGACCGCGAGCTCGAGCTCGACAGCCGCGGAGGCCTGCTGCGGACCGTCGCGAGCATCGCCCGCGATCGCGGGCCCTGCGGGCGCGGAGCGCAGGCTGGCGAGGGCTTCGGCTTCGAGCTGCCGGAAGGCTGAGGCGCGGCGTCGGGGCAGCCCCGCGACGCCGCGCGCACCGCTCGCCTAGTGCTGGTGGCCGCCGGGCCCGTGCACGTGGCCGTGCTCGAGTTCCTCGGCGGTCGCCGCGCGCACCGCGACCACCGTCACGTCGAACGTGAGGTGCATGCCGGCGAGCGGGTGGTTGGCGTCGAGCCACACCGCGTCGTCCTCGACCTTGACCAGCGTCACGACCTGCACGCCCTCGGGGCCGGCGGCCTGGAACTGCATGCCCACTTCGAGCGGCGCGCCCTTGGGCATCTGCGTGCGCGGCACGCGCGCGACCATGTTCTCGTCGCGCACGCCGTAGGCATCCTCGGGCGCGATGCGCACCTTGAGGGCCGTGCCCATGCCCTTGCCCTCGAGCTCGCGCTCGAGGCCCGGGATCAGGTTGCCCATGCCGTGGATGTAGGTGAGCGGATCGCCGCCCTGCGAGCTGTCGAGCACTTCGCCTTCGTCGCTCGTCAGGGTGTAGTCGATCGAGACGACGCTGTTCTCCTGGATCTTCATCGCGCTTTCTTTCCGGAGGTTCCTTCGGGATTCGACCCGAGCGCAACCGGCGAGCGAGGCGAAGCCAGACGGGCGGGAGTCTGGCACACGCGGCGTGAAATGCCAGAGCGGAGCGCGGAACTTGCGGCGCGGCCGTTCAGGACGTGCGGCGGCGCAAGAGCAGCAGGTCGTGGCTGGTCGTCACCTCGAGTCCTTCGAGGGCTGCGAGGCGTTGGCGTTCGCGCTCGCGCTGCCAGCGATAGGTGGCGAGAGCCAGCTGCTCGAGACCGGTGCGGTCGAGCTGCACGCGCTCGCGCGCGGAACGCTGATCCCGAAGCTCGAAGTGCGCCGCGAGCTCCTCTAGCACCGCCGGCACGCGCGATGCACCGCGATCCTCGCCCAGCACGCTCGCGCGCAGCTCGACCAGGTCGTCGCTGGCCGGCACGGCGACGATCAGGGATCCCTCAGGCCGAAGCACGCGAGCGAACTCGGACGGCGGCCGGCGTCCATCGATCGAGAGCGCGAGGTCGATCGACGCATCGAGCACGGGCAGGCGCCGGTCCGCATTCGCAGCGATCCACGCGTGCCGTGGATGGCGGCGCGCGCAGCGCTCGACGGCGTGCGGCGAGAGATCGATGCCGAGCCCGTGCAGCGCGAGTTCGTCGCACGTCGCAGCGAGGAAGTGGCCATCGCCGCAGCCGAGGTCGAGCACGGTGGCTCCAGCGGGAAGTCCGAGCGTGCGCGCGAGAGCGACGAGCTCCACGCGCAGCGCTGCGCCGAAGCCCGCGTCGAGCAACGCGCGCCGCGCGTCGACGGTCTCGCGCGAGTCGCCGGCCTCCAGCGAGCGCCGGTCATGCGGCTGGAGCAAGCTCAGGTACCCGCTGCGCGCGACATCGAAGCTGTGACCGCGCTCGCAGCGCCAGCGCGCTCCCTCGTGGACCAAGGGCAAGGCGCAGGCGCGCACGCTGCACGCGAGCGGAGGGACGAACGCGCTCACGCGAACAGCCCACTCGGGAGCGACCAGTCGATCGTCCCCTGGCCGTGCGCGGCGAGCGCCGCGTTCGTGCGCGAGAACGGTCGCGTTCCGAGGAACTTGCGCGCGGAGAGAGGCGAGGGGTGCGCGCTCTCGATGCGCGTGTGGCGCGCATCGATGAGCTCGGCCTTCGCGCGCGCGGAGTTGCCCCACAGGAGGAACACGACATGCTCGCGGCGCGAGACGGCGCGCAGCGCGGCATCCGTGAAGCGCTCCCAGCCGCGACCGGCATGCGAGTTGGCCTCGTCCTTGCGCACCGTGAGCACCGTGTTGAGCAGCAGCACGCCCTGCGCGGCCCATCCGGCGAGGTCTCCCTGCGCGGGGCGCGGGATGCCGAGGTCGCTCTCGAGTTCCTTGAAGATGTTGCGCAGCGAGGGCGGGATCGCGACGCCGGGTCGGACGCTGAAGCACAGGCCATGCGCCTGTCCGTCGCCGTGGTAGGGATCCTGCCCCACGATCACCGCTCGCACGCGCTCGAACGGCGTGCGCTCGAAGGCCGCGAACACGTCCTGCGGCGGCGGAAACACGGCTCCGCTCGCGCGCTCCTCGGCCACGAAGCGCGCGAGCGCCGCGAAGTACGGCTGCTCGAGCTCGCTGCCGAGCTCCGCGCGCCAGGAGGCGGGCAGTTCGTGGGGGAGGCTCATCGCGGGCGACTACGTTAGCGCGTCCCGAAGCGGGTCGCGGTAGGCTCTGCGCCCGCATGCCGAGCGCGTTCTTCCGAGCCAACGTGGGCTGTGTCGTCACCGACGGCGCGGGGCGCGTGCTCGTGCTGCGACGCTGCGGGCGCGGAGCCGGCAGCTGGCAGTTCCCGCAGGGCGGCATCGAGGACGGCGAGGAACCGCGCACGGCGCTCTTGCGCGAGCTGGCCGAGGAGACGGGACTCGGAGCCGACGCGGTCGAGCTCGTGCGCGAGCATCCGAGCTGGATCGCCTACGAGCTGCCGCCCGAGCTGCGCAGCGCGAAGGTCGGGCTCGGTCAGGTGCAGCGCTGGTTCGTCGTGCGCGTGCTTCCGGACCACGCTCCACGTCCCGACGGAGTCGAGTTCGACGCCGTCGAGTGGGTGGCGCCCGAGGAAGCGCTCGCGCGCGCGGTCGAGTTCCGTCGGCCCGTGTACGCCGAGGTGCTCGCCGCCGCGGGCCTGCTCACGCCAGCGCGTCCGTCTCGCTGATCAGCGCGGCGCGGATGCCGACCTCGGTCATCGAGTGGCCGGCGTCGTTGACGACGATGAACTTGGCCTCGGGCCACGCCTTGTGCAGGTCCCACGCCGAGCGCATCGGGCACACGACGTCGTAGCGGCCCTGCACGATCACGGCCGGGATCTTGCGCAGCTTCTTCGCGCCCTTGAGCAGCTGGTCGTCGCTCTTGAGGAAGCCCTTGTTGACGAAGTAGTGCGCCTCGATGCGCGCGAACGCGTCCGCGAACGCGTCGCCGCCGAAGCGCTCGATCAGCTTGGGGTCGACGAACAGCTTGCTGGTCGTGCCTTCCCAGATCGACCACGCCTTCGCGGCGCGCGCGCGCACGGCCTTGTCCTTGCTCGTGAGGCGCTTGTAGTAGGCCGCCATCATGTCGCCGCGCTCGCGCGGCGGGATCGGCTCGAGGTAGCGCTCCCACGCATCGGGGAAGATGTGGCTCGCGCCCTCCTGGTAGAACCACAGGAGCTCGCTGCGGCGCAGCAGGAAGATGCCGCGCAAGACGAGGCCTTGCACGCGGCTCGTGTGCGTCTGCGCGTAGGCGAGGCTCAGCGTGCTGCCCCAGCTGCCGCCGAACACGACCCACTTGTCGATGCCGAGGTGCTTGCGCAGCTTCTCGATGTCGGCCACGAGATCCCAGGTGGTGTTCTCGCGCAGCTCGGCGTGGGGCGTGCTCTTGCCGCAGCCGCGCTGGCTGAAGAGGACGATGCGCCACTTCTTCGGGTCGAAGTAGCGCCGGTACACGGGATCGATGCCGCCGCCGGGACCGCCGTGCAGGAAGACGAGCGGCTTGCCCTTGGGGTTGCCGCACTCTTCCCAGTGGATCGTGTGCAGGTCGGAGACGGAGAGCATGCCCTCGCGGTAGGGCTCGATCTCGGGGAACAGCTCCGTGGGGCGGCTTTTCGTGCGCTTCATGGGCGAGAGGATAGCGCTCCTGCCGCGACTGCCTACCATGCAGCGACCATGAAGCAGGGCTCCCTGATCCTCGGTTGGGCGGTGGTTCTCGGGACGAGCGGCTGGGCACAGGACGCCGCGGCGGTGCACGAGCGCTTGCTCGCCATCGCGGCCGAGCTCGACGCCGCGCGTTCCGGTGGCGCGGCGCAGGCGCGCATCGACGAGCTGGTCGCGACCTACGCCGAGCTCTCGCAGCGCGTCGGGGGCGATGATCCCGCGAACGCGAGCTGGGGTGGCGCGCTCGCGCCGCAGTCCCTGTCGAGCTCGGGCCCGCAGTTCCTCGTCGGCCCGACCTGTGGCGGCGCGAGCGTCAGCACGCTCACCGTCTCCGGCAGCACGGGCCCGATCCCGACGACGTCGCAGGTGGAGTTCAGCCTGCAGGCGAGCGGCCTCGGCGCGAGCCTGTGGGACGTCGACCTGTTCACGGCCTTCACGCACACCGCGAGCCAGGATCTCGACGTGAGCCTGATCTCGCCGTCCGGCACCCAAGTCGTGATCACCACCGACAACGGTGGCCTGAACGACGACGTGTTCAACGGCACGCTGTGGGACGAGCAGGCGAACGACCCGGTGACCGACCGCGTGTTCACGAACCTCGTCGTCGCCACGCCACTCTCGCCCGAAGGGCGTCTGCAGGCCTTCCGCGGCGAGGACCCCAACGGCACGTGGAAGCTGCGCATCCAGGATGACGCGGCCTCGAACACCGGCGCGCTCGCGAGCTGGTCGCTGCGCTTCACGAGCCTCGGCGCTGCGCCCGCCAGCACGACGACGACGGTGACGCGCTCACCGTCGCTCCCGCTCACGGACAACGCCCTCACGACCGACACGGTGCTCGTGTCGGGCGCGAGCGGCACGGTCGCCAAGGTCGTGCTCTACACCGACATCCGGCACACCTACTGCGCGGATCTCGACATGCGCCTGATCTCGCCGAGCGGCACGTCGGTGGTCGTGACCACGGACGGCGGCGGCAGCTTCGACGACGTGTTCCGCGGCACGAGCTTCGATCCCGATGCGCTCCTGCCGGTCACGGACGCGCTGTTCACCAACCTCGTGGCCGTGCCCCTCGTCGCGCCCGAGGGCTCGTTCGACGTGTTCCTCGGCGAGAATCCCAACGGTGCGTGGAAGCTCGCGATCACCGACGACCTCGCCACCAACGTCGGCACGCTCGATCGCTGGGACCTCGCGATCACGACCGTCGCGACTCCTGCTGTCCCGCCGGCGATGCTCGTCGCGGCCAGCGGTGGCGCGATCCCCGAATACGGCGCGGGCGCTCCGACGCAGTTCGTCGCGAGCATCTCGGGTGTCACCGGCTATCTGTGGGACGTCGACCTGACGACCTTCTTCGTCCACGGAGCCTGCGCCGACCTCGACGTCACGCTCACCTCGCCCTCGGGCCGGACGATCGTCGTCACGACGGACAACGGCTTCACCGGCGGCGTCTTCAACGGAACGCTCTGGGACGACAACGCCAACGATCCGGCGACGGACCGCTTCTACACCACCAACGTGGTCGCGACGCCGCTCTCGCCCGAAGGCCGCCTGTCCGCGTTCCGCGGGGACAGCGCCAACGGCAACTGGATCCTGACGGTCACCGACGACACGCCCACGGTGGCGGGCAGTGTCGCGGGCTGGGCGCTCTCGTTCGCGACGCTCTCGTCGGCTCCGACCGTCGCGTCGAGCACCTTCTCGCGTACTCCCAACCTGCCGATCCCCGACTACGCGAATGGCACGGTCGGAGTCGTGACCGACACGCTCGCCGTCACCGGCCTCGGCAACGCGGTCGCGAAGATCCGGCTGTACGTCGAGGTTCCACACACCTGGTCGGATGACCTCGAGCTGTTCCTCACTTCGCCGGCGGGCACGCGCGTCGTCGTGCAGACGGACTGCAGCGGCAACTTCGATGACGTGTTCGATGGCACGCTCTTCGACCCGGCGAGCACGCTCGCGCCGAGCGACTATGTGTACCAGGACCTCGTGACGGTCCCGCTGCTCGCGCCCGAGGGCTCGTTTGACAACTTCCTCGGCCAGAACCCCAACGGCAACTGGGTGCTCGAGGCGCGCGACGACCACGGGCTCGACGTGGGCACGCTCGTGCGCTGGGACCTGATGATCGACACGTGCGCCATCGCGGTGCCGCAGGTGTACTGCACTCCGCTCGCGCCCGGCTCGTCGAGCGGCTGCGTCCCGCAGCTCTCGGCCCCGACGAACCCCAACCTCGCGCACTCCGGCACGTGCCTGCTCACGCTCTCGCAGGTGGAAGGCCAGCGCGCGGGCATCTTCTTCTACGGCATCAACGGCTCGCAGCAGCAGAGCTGGTGCAACGGGCAGGGCCAGAGCTTCCTGTGCGTGCGGCCGCCGACGCAGCGCACGCTGTCCTCCAACTCGGGCGGCACTCCGGGCACCTGCAGCGGCTCGTTCACGCTCGACTGGAACGCCTTCCAGCTCGCGAATCCGACGGCGCTCGGCAATCCCTTCGGCATCGGCTCGGCCGTCGAGGTGCAGGGCTGGTTCCGCGACCCGACTTCGTGCAAGACGACCTTCCTGACGCCGGCGGCGACGCTGACCTACCAGCCCTGACGCCCGCGCGGCTCAGGCTTGCGTGGGGGAGAGCTCCTCGCCCGGGTTGACGAAGCGCTCGGCCTCGAAGCGGTATTGGCGGTCGTGCAGCTCGCGGTAGCGGCCGCCGCGGGCGTGGAGCTCGGCGTGCGTGCCCTGCTCCACGACGCGACCGCCTTCGAGCACGAGGATCTGGTCGGCGGAGCGAATCGTCGAGAGTCGGTGCGCGATCACGAACGTCGTGCGCTGGCTGCGCAGCCGAGCGAGGGCCTCTTGGATCATGGCCTCGCTCTCGCTGTCCAGGCTCGACGTCGCTTCGTCGAGCACGAGCACGCGCGGCTTGGCGAGCAGCGCGCGCGCGATCGCGACACGCTGGCGCTGGCCACCGGAGAGCTTGATGCCGCGCTCGCCGACCACGGTGTCGAGCCCACGCTCGAAGCGTGTCACGAACTCGTCGCAGTGGGCGAGGCGCGCCGCCTCCTCGATCTCCGCTCGCGCGGCGTCGGGCCGCGAGAAGGCGATGTTCTCGGCGATGGTCCCGTCGAACAGGAAGTTGTCCTGCAGCACGACGCCGAGGTGCGAGCGGTAGTCGCGCAGGCGCAGGCCGGCGAGATCGCGCCCGTCGACGAGCACGCGCCCGGACTGCGGGCGGTTGAAGGCCATCACGAGGCTCGCCAGCGTGCTCTTGCCCGAGCCGCTCGAGCCGACGAGGGCGGTGGTCGAGCCCGCGGGTGCCCGGAAGCTGATCTCCTGCAGGACCGGCTTGCCCGCGTCGTACTCGAAGCTCACGCCCTCGAAGGCGTAGTCGCCGCGCAGCTCGGGACAGCTCGCGCGGTGCTCGTCGCCCTCGTCCTCGGTCGCGACGGCACGGATCTCGCGAATGCGGTCGAGGCCCGCGAAGGCCTCGGTGATCTGCGTGCCGATGGACGCGATCTGCACCACCGGACCGACCACGAGTCCGATGAACACGAGGTACATCACGAACTCGCCGAGCGTCATCGTGCCGTCGAGGATGGCGCGGCCTCCGTAGATCGTGAGCAGCACGCCGATGAGCCCGACGATCGCGGTCGAGAAGGCCGTGGTGGCGGAGACGCCGGTCATCGAGCGGCGCACGTTGTCGAACAGCCGGTCGACGTTGGCGGCGAAGACGCGCTCCTCCTGCGGCTCGGCCGTGTAGGCCTTGACCACGCGCACTCCGCCGAGCGTCTGGTTGAGCCGACCGGTGATCTCGCCCTGGATCTTGCCGCGCTCGCGGAACAGGGGGCGCAGGACCTTGAAGGCCCACGCCATCGCGATGCCGAACAGCGCCAGCGCGACCAGGATCGACAGCGTGAGACGCCAGTTGAGCCAGAACAGCACGCCGATGCCGATGGCGGCGCTCAAGGTGCCGCCGACGAGCTGCACGATGCCGGTGCCCACGAGGTTGCGCAGTCCCTCGGCATCGTTCATGACGCGCGAGATCAGCACGCCCGTCTGGGTCGAGTCGTAGTAGCGCACGGGCAGGCGGCCGACGTGGGCCTGCACTTCCTTGCGCATCTCGTTGATCGCGCGCTGTGCGGCGACGCCGAGCACCTGTGAGATCGAGTAGCCCGTGGCGGCCTGAACGACGGTCGCGACTCCGCCCGCGAGCGCGAGGGGCACGAGCAGCTCGACCTTGCCCGCGCCGATCACGTCGTCGATCAGCAGCTTGCTGGTCGCGGGCAGCACGAGTCCGACGAGCCTGTTCACGAGCAAGAGCCCGAGCCCCAAGGCGAGGCGATGGCGGTGCTCGTGGAGCAGGCGCCGCATCTCGCGCCAGCTCGACGCGAGGCTGGGCTTGGGCTTCTTCTCCGTGGCGCTCGCGGGCTTCATACGCGCAGGGTGTCGCCCTGCCAGTCGCGCACGGCACGCTTGATTTCGCTCGGGCTCTCGAGCTTGCCTGCGAGCACCGACTCGACCAGCGCGGGAAGTTCCGCTTCGCTCGCGAAGCGCAGCGCGATGAGCTGCTTCAGGCCGATGCGCTCGATGTCCGCGCGGCGATTCGCGCCCAAGAGTCGCTCGAGGCGCAGGCGCATCTCGTGACGGATGACGCGGTCCTGCACGACCATGGCGCGGCTGCGCGAGGCGTTCCAGACGATCAGCAAGGCCAGCGCGACGAGCGCGAGCAAGAGCGCGTCGAAGCTCGGGTCGGTCGCCGCGCGCCAGATGCAGCGGCCGGCGAACACGAGCAGCACCAAGCCCGCCGCGAGGTAGCTGGCGGGAGGCATGGCGCGATGGTTGGAGAAGTTCTGGGGCTGGCTCATGGGCGAGGAGCCTCGTCCCGCGCTGCCCGCACTTCAAGCTTCCGTGCGCTTTCGAGCGCCCGCGGACTGCTCTAGAGCGTGATGACCTTCGCCGCCGCGTCGAGCTCGCGCAGGATCGTGTCCATGTCGGAGACGCGGCCCACCGCGGGCTGCACCTGGAAGTGCTCGAGGCAGGTTCCGCAGGGCACGAGGTCGACTCCGCGCTCGTGGAGCAGCGTGAGCTCCGCCAGCACCGGAGAGTCGGCCGCGACGAGCCGCACCCCCGAGTTGAACATCACGATCGCGTCGAGGTCGCGCAGCGCGATCGCCTTGCGCAGGAAGGTCCCGAGGATGCGCTGTCCCAGCGCGCGATCCCC
>CAITGX010000159.1 GCA_903892045.1 uncultured Planctomycetota bacterium
CGGTGAGTGCGTCGCAGGCGTACATCGCCAGCGGATCGTCGAGGCGCTCGCCGAGCCGGAAGGCCGGCTCCGCGACGGTCGGCCCAACGAGCACATCGAAGTGCTCGAAGCACGCGACGAGCTCGTCGCGCAACAGCCTGCGCACGCGCGCCGCCTGCTCGAGCCATCGCTCCCGCTCGCCGTGCGACAGCGCGAGGGTTCCGAGCAGCACGCGTCGCTGCGCCTCGCGGCCGAGGCCTGCGCCGCGCGTCGCGGCGATCGAGCCCTGCAGGCTCCCGTCACCGGATTCTCGCGTGCCGTAGCGCAGGCCGTCGTAGCGCGCGAGGTTGCTGGCAGCTTCGCACGAGGAAATCAGCTGGTAGGCAGCGACGGCGTGGCGCGTGAGCGGGAGCTTCACGGGCACGAGCTCGGCCCCGAGGACGCGCAGTCGGTCGAGTGCCGCCTCGATGCGCTCGCGCGTGCCGGCGTGCGTGACGAGCTCGAGCGCGTCGGACGAGATGCCGACTCGCAGGCCGCGCAGGTGCTCGCGCGTCGGCTCTGCGGCGAGCGCCGGGAGCACGAGCGAAGTGGCGTCGCGAGTGTCGACGCCGCTGATGGCCGCGAGCACGTGCTCGATGCGCTCGATCGAGTCGGCGATCACGCCGACCGTGTCGAGCGAGGACGCGAACGCGACCAGCCCATGGCGCGAGATGCGGCCGTAGCTCGGCTTGAAGCCGCTCACGCCGCACAGCGCGGCAGGCTGGCGCACGGAACCGCCCGTGTCGGAGGCGAGTGCGAACGGGACGAAACGCGCGGCGACAGCGGCGGCGCAGCCGCTCGACGAGCCTCCGGGGGTGCGCGAGAGGTCCCAAGGATTGCGCGTCGAGCCGAAGCTCGAGTGCTCTCCCGACGAGCCGAAGCCGAACTCGTCCATGTTGCAGCTGCCGAGCGGGATCCCGCCCGCTTCGACGAGGCGTGCGAGCGCCGTCGCGTCGTAGGGTGGGCGATAGCCTTCGAGCGCGCGGCTCCCGGCGCTGGTCGCGCGCCCGCGCCAGCACAGGTTCGCCTTGACGAAGAACGGCACGCCGTGGAGCGGACCGCGCGGATGGCTCTCGCGATCGAGCAGGTCCGCGCGCTCGCGCGCACCGTCTTCGTCGACGTCGAGCAGGGAGCCCAGCTCCGCTTCGAGGGCCTCGATGTGCGCGAGCGCCGCCTCGACCGCCGCGCGCGCGCTCACCGGGCGCCTCCCAGCGCATCCGGAGCGCGGATCAGCCCGTCCAGCGCCGTGGCGGAGTTCGCGAGCAGCTCGCCGCGCTCGAGCGAGGGCGCCACGCGGTCGGCGCGCTCCGGGCCGGCTTCCACGGCGACGCTCCAGAGCGGCTCGACACCGCGGGTGTCGACGGTCCGCAGGCTCGACCAGGCGGCGAGCGCGCGCTCGAGGTCGCGGGCGAGCGCGGGCGCCTCGAACGGGTCGAGCGCGATGCGCGCGAGGGCGGCAGCGCGCTGCAGGCGCTCCTGCGAAGGGTCCGGCGGGGGCATGGAAGCGCGGAGCGTAGCAGTCGCACGGCGCGATCGCAGGAGCCCGTGGCTGCGCCGCGCTTGCTCGCGCGGCAGCGCACGCTACCTTCCACGGCATGGCATGCACGCTCGGCGCGGCGGAGCCCATCTCCCCGGACTGGACCACCCTCGGCTACGTGCTCGCGATCGTGGGCTGCGTGCTGCTCGCCAACGGCGTGCTGTTCCGCAACCCGCGCGCGCTGGTCGCCGAGCGTCTCGGACGCGGCCCCCAGCCCCTGCGGCGCATCCGCGACTTCGTGTTCCACCGCGTACAGGTGGGCCTCGGTTTCCTGTACCTCGTCGCGGCCTTCGGGAGCCTCCTGTACGGTCGACTCGCGCCGACCGAGCTGCCCGGCGGCAGCGCGATGATGTGGGCCGGGGTCGTGCTCGTCGCGACGGTCGCGCTCGAGGTCGCGGGCTGGCTGTGGTCGGCGCACTCGCTGCGGATGCACGTGCGGCAGGTGCTGCGCGAGTCGCCCCCGGATTTCGAGACGGATCCGACGCTCGCGCGCGAGATCGGCGAGCTGTTCGGAGTCGAGTCGCGCGCGGACGAGACCGTGCAGTCCTATGCAGCGCGCCTGCGGCAGTCGCTGGGGATCGCGGCCGGAGCCCGGCCGACGGCGGGTGCGCGCGGCGAGCGGCTCGGTCGGCCCGTGGCCGGCTTCGGCGACGACGGCGACGACGAGAGCTGAGCTCGCACCGTGGGGACGCCGGGCCAGCGGCGCCCTTTTTTCCCGCGACCAGCGCGTGCGCCGCACGACAGGGAGGTGTGGGACTGTCCTCCGGCGTCTTGGAACTCGGACGAGCGGCACTCGACGTGCTGTATCCGCCCCTGTGCTGGCTGTGCGGTCAGGATGCCCTGCGCTGCGACTTCGGACACGCGAGCGGCTGCGAGACGCACGTCCTGCCGGACGGGCCGCCGGGCGTCCGCTGTCCGATCTGCGCGCTGGAGATGGCGCCGTCGCTCGCGGGTGCGGAGCGCTGCGCGGCCTGCCGGCGAGAGAGCTTCGGTCTCGAGCGACTGATCGTGCTCGGCGACTACCGCAGGCAGCCGCAGCTGCGCGAGTGGGTGCTGGCGTTCAAGCACGGAGGACGGCCGGAGCTGGCGCGGCCGCTGGCAGCGGCGCTGGCGCGACGCGTGCGCACGCTGCTGCCCGAGGCGGGCCGCGGGAACCTGCTCGTCCCCGTGCCGCTGCATCGCTGGCGGCGCGTCGAGCGCGGCTATGACCAGTCCGCGCGGCTGGGGAGCGAGCTCGCGGAGGCGCTCGGGTGGAACTGCGCTCGCGCGCTGGCCCGCACGCGTCCCACGGTGGTGCAGGGAACCGCAGGTGCGACCTCGCGTTCCGCCAACGTGCGCGGGGCCTTCGGTCCGGAGCGCTGGCGCCCGCTCGCGCGTCGCGCGGTCGCCGAGGCCGAGCGCGTGTGGATCGTCGATGACGTCGTGACTAGCGGAGCCACGCTGCGCGAGTGTGCACGCGCGTTGCGGCGCTTGGGGGCCCGGCACGTGTCGGCCCTAGCCCTTGCTCGCGCCTCGTCCCGTTCCGCGGGAGGCGACGCCTTGGAGACGACGGAACTCGAAGACGAGCCCGCTCTCTCGATCGAGACGTCGAGTCGCGAGGCCCTGTCGTCGAGAGGTGCATCGCTGGCGTCGGGTGGCGGTTAGGCTCTCGGCGATGAAGCCTGTGGAGACCTGCGACACCCTGTTCGTCGAACCGTTCGCCGGCATGGCCGGGGACATGTTCCTCGGCGCCCTGCTCGACCTCGGGGACCCGCGCTTCTCGCTCGAGCACCTGCGGGCCCTCGCGGCGGACCTTGTGCCCGGGGAAGCGCAGGTCGCGACGGAAAAGGTCTGGCGCGGGTCGCTGTCCGGGCTCGCGCTGGATGTGCGCACTCCGGAGCGGGGCACCCTGCCGCACCGCGGGATCGCCGACCTCGAGGCGCTGCTGGCGCGTTCCGCGCTGCTATCGCCCGCCTCGAAGGAGCGCGCTCGCGCCGTGCTCTGGCGGATTGCCGTCGCCGAGGGGCGCGTGCACGGCTGCGCTCCCGAGGAGATCCACTTTCACGAGATCGGCGCTGTCGACACGCTCGTCGATGTCTGTGGGGCCGTGGATGCGCTCGAGCGCCTCGGCGTGCGGCGCGTGCTCGCCACGCCGCCGCTCGTGGGGTCTGGGACGGTGCGCTGTGCTCACGGCGACATGCCCGTGCCGGTTCCCGCGGTGGCCGAGCTCCTGCGCGGCCGCGCCCATCACATCGGAGGCGGCGGGGAGCGCCTGACGCCGACGGGTGCGGCGCTGCTCGTCGAGCTGGTTGCGGAGTTCGGCGATCCGGGCCCGTTCGTGGCGAGCGCGATCGGCTACGGCGCCGGCCAGCGCGACCCGCGCGAGGGTCCGCCCAACGTCGTGCGCGTGCAGCTCGGGCGCTCGGGAGCTGGAACCCCGCGGCCCGAGGTCTGGACCCTCGAGTGCAACCTCGACGACATGACGGGCGAGGAGCTGGGATTTCTCGTGCAGGAGCTGCGCGCCGCCGGTGCGCTCGAGGTCTGGACGAGCGCGGTCGCGATGAAGAAGGACCGCCCGGGAGTGGTCGTGGCGGCGCTCGCCCGCGCCAGCGCGCGCCCGGCGCTCGAGAGCGCGCTGTTCGCGCACTCGACGGCGCTCGGACTGCGCTGGACACGCAGCGAGCGCACCGAGTGCGAGCGCATCGATCTCGAAGTTCGCGTGGGGGAGCTCCGTGTGCGCGGCCAGCGACGGGTGCGACCCGGCGCCGATCCGCGCTCGCTCGACACGCGCGACATCGCGTTCGAGTATGACGATCTCGCGGCCCTGGCTCGCGCGCGCGGGATCGCGCTGCGCGCCGCCGAGCAGCTCGCGCGCGCGGCGTTCGCCAAGGCGTAGCTGCGAGTCGGAGCCGACTTCGGCGCCGCGGGTGCGTCGCTCGCGGCGCCGGCCGTCGATCGCGCTCGTGCGCTCCCGGGCGTCGAACCATCCGGCGAGGGAGCTGGCTGCGCCGTCCACCGCGATGCGAGCCGTCGCTCGGACCCGCGGGGCCCCCGAAACAGGACGGACCGCCCGCTCGAGACGAGCCCCTCGTCGGCGGGTCGGCCTAGAGGTACAGCTCGCCCTCGAGCGCCCGTTCCTGCTCTTCGGGATCGTCGAGCTTGCGCACGACCCGGTTACCTTCGCCGATCAGGAGCACGGTCGGCGTGCGCGGACGGTCGGTGGCCTCGAAGGTCATGATGATGACCTCGTCGCCCGGGCGGACGAGGTGCGCCGCGGCACCGTTGATGCAGATGCAGCCCGAGCCGCGCTCGCCGGGGATCGTGTAGGTCTCGAGCCGCGCACCGTTGGTGTTGTCGACGATCAGCACCTTCTCGAACGGCAGCACGTCCGCCGCGTCCATCAGGTCGCGGTCGATGGTGATCGAGCCGACGTAGTCGAGGCGCGCCTCGGTGACCGTGGCCTTGTGGATCTTGGAGCGGAGGAAGAAGCGCATCGCGGGGCGAAGAGGGATACGACATCCGACCGGATCGGTAAAGCTCAGCGCGGCGGATCCTCGTGGGCCGCATGGCTGCGCAGGCCGCGGGAGAGCCGCGCCAGTCCGTCCGCGAGGGCCCCCGGGTCCATGCCGTAGCCCAACCGCAGGTGGCCCGGAGCGCCGAAGTGCTCGCCGGGGACCACGCCGAGGCCCTCGGTCGCGGCGAGGTGGCGAGCGAGGGTGCGGGTGTCCGCGACCCCGCGGATGCGAGCGCAGGCGATGATGCCGTGCTCGGGCACGAGCGCCTCGACGCGCGGCTCCGACGCCAGCCAGCGCTCGAACACGGGGCGGCTCTCGGCCAGCACTTGCCGGTAGGGGGCGAGTAGAGCCTCGCGGCGGCGCAGGGCCAGCGTCGCCGCCCGCAGGCTGCTGGTCGGCAGGTCGACGTACTGCAGGAAGGTGGCGTCCTCGACGGCCTCGCGCTCGGCCATGGCGGCCTCCCCGAGGACCACCCAGCCCACGCGCAGGGCGCCGAGCCCGTAGGCCTTGGTCAGGCTGCCGAGCGAGATCCCATGGCGCAGCTCGGACGCGGCGTGGAACGCTTCCCGGGCCGGCACGAACTCCTCGTAGATCTCGTTGCAGACGAGGTAGCCCCCGGCGCGTGCCGCGAGCTCGGCGAGCTCGGCCAGGTCGGCGGGGGAGGTGCGGACGCCGCTGGGGTTGTGGGGGCTCGAGAGGAACACGTGTCCGCGGCCCTCTCCGGCCAGAGCCTCCGCGACGGCCGCAGGCTCGAGCCTCCAGCCCTGCTCCAGGGTGCGACGGACCTCGATGACCTGCGCTCCCTCGCGGCGCGGCAGCACACGCAGCGGCTCGTAGGAGGGCACCTCGACCGCGACCCGGTTGCCCGCTCCGAAGAGCGCCGCCGCGGCCACGCTCATCGCGCCGGTCGCGCCCGGCGTGACGAAGACCTGCTCCGGGTGCACGCGGAAACGCCGCGCGAGCTCCGCCGCGAGCTCGGGCAGCGCGCGCGCGCCGCCCCACTCGAGCTCGAGCGCCGCGAGCTCGGCGAAGTGCCGCGGGTCGGCGGCCGCCATGCCCGACTGGGTCAGGCTCGCGGGCTGCGCCATGGCGTCCGTGCGCGCGAAGCGCATGTAGGGGAAGCCCGGTCGGCGCGGGGGAGTGAAGTCGCTCACGGCAGGTGGTCACGAGCCCTTGGGAAGCGCGTTCGAGAAGTGCGAAAAAGCGCTGTGGAACACGCCTCTTCCGATGGCTAGGATCGCGCCCGTTCTAGCACATTCGCCGCGCTCGCGGAGGTTGCTGGGACCCGCGGGAGCTCGAGCGATGCGCGCGCCGCGTCGCGAAGGATCCTGTCGATGTCCGAGGGGCTCTCCCGCGCGGGGAGTCGGGCACAACAAGCACTGGGATTGGCACCACATGAAGATCCACGGATCGCAGGTCCGAGGCTGGACCTCGTCGTTCTCGTTCGTCCTCTGCGCCACGGGCCTCGCGCTCGCGCAGCAGGGTTCTCCGCTCCCGAATCCCGCGAACACCGGCACGGCGAAGACGCCGACTGCGAGCAGCGCGACTGGCGCGAGTGCCTCGGGCACCGCGAGCGCCACCGCGACGCAGGAGACGCCGAAGTTCCTGCGCTACGTGCGCGCAGCGAGCGGTGGCGCGAAGGTGCGCAACATCTACGACGCGCAGGGCGTCTCGATCGCCGAGCTCGAGGCCGGCACCGTGCTCGCCGTCTACGGCGAGCGCGCTGGCTGGCTCGAAGTCGAGTCGCCGGCGGGCTACTCGGTGTGGGTCTACGGCGAGTACCTGACGCCGACCACCGAGTCGGGCGTGCTGTCGGTCTCGGGCAACGACGTGCGCATGCGTCCGCTGCCGTCGTCCGGCGCGGAGAGCCTGCCGCTGCGTCAGCTGCTCCAGAAGGGCCAGAAGTTGCGCATGCTCGGCCGCAAGGACATGTCGAAGCCGCTGGCGGAAGACTGGGTCAACGTCGGCTCGCCCGTCGGCACGCGCGGCTGGGTGGCGACGACCCAGACCGAGACGCTGCCTGCCGATCAGGACGGCGCGACCCTGTGGGGTGCGGCGGTGAGCGAGGCGCGCAAGCCGCTCACGGGCACTCCGATCACCGGCGCGACCGGAGCGGACACCGAGGCCACGACGGCGCCGTCGAACGCGAGCGTCACGACGGACTCGAAGAAGATCAGCGCCGCGCTCGCGGACGCCGACAAGCAGCTCGCCGCGGCCCGCAGCGCGCAGGAGCAGGGCGGCACGGCCGACTACGACTCGGTCAAGGCCGCCTACGAGGCCGTGCTGGCCATGGGGCCGGGCGAGGCGACGACGAAGCTCGTCAAGGATCGCATCGAGCTGTGCAGCGCCTACGCCGACGGCATCAAGCTCAGCGCGGAGCTCGAGCAGCAGAAGCAGTCGATCGACGCGGCCATGCGCAAGCGCCAGACGGAGATGGCCCGCGCGGCCCGCAGCCAGCCCTTCGACGGTCGCTTCGATGGCCGCGGCCGCATCGAGAAGGCCACGCTGCCCGGCGAGAGCCGTCCGGTGTACTTCCTGCGCTTCGGCGGCGAGCTCGTCGCCGAGCTCGGCTGCGCGAGCGGTCGCCTGAACTTCGCCGACTACCTCGGCTGCGAGGTCGGCTTCAACGGCACCGAGACGCGCGGCCCGATCCGCAGCACGACGGCGGAGCTCAACCGCCCGCGCGCCTTCGAGGTCACGCGCCTCGAGGTGATCGCGGCGCCCGCGAAGGCCCAGCGCTAGTTCGCTCGCGCGCGGGAGGATCGCTCCGCTCCTCCCGCGCCGCACTTCCCGCTCCTCCCATGTGGCGCGCGATCGTCGACTTCTTCCGCCGCCTCGCGGCGCTCGGGCCCGCGGCCCCGCTGTGCGACTCGTGCAAGTGGGACTACGGCAGCGTGTGCAAGCGCCCCGAGCGTCCCAACGCCACGCGCTGCCCCGACTACCAGAAGCGCTAGGGCCCGGCGCGGACGCGCTCGCCTAGCTCGCGCCCTCGGCCGCTGGCGCGGACTCGGCCTGCGGCAGCCACCGCGCGCGCACGCGCGCGAGCTCGCCCTGCTCGATGCCGGCGCGAATCTCGGCCATCAGCCGGTGGAACCAGCGGATGTTGTGGTGCGTGAGCAGGATCGCGCCGAGCATCTCCTCGCTCTTCACGAGGTGGCGCAGGTAGCCGCGGCTGTAGCCGGTCGTGCAGGTCGGGCAGTCGCAGCGCGGGTCGAGCGGCCGCTCGTCGCGTGCGAAGCGCGCGTTGCGCAGGTTGAGCGCGCCTTCGCTGGTGAAAGCCTGGGCCGTGCGACCGTGGCGCGTGGGCGTGACGCAGTCGAACAGGTCGATGCCGCGCTCGATCGCGTCGAAGAAGTCGCGCGGGGTGCCGACACCCATCAGGTAGCGCGGCTGGTCCTCGGGCAGGAGCGGCGCTGCGGACTCGACGGCCACGAGCATCTCCTCGCGCGTCTCGCCCACGCTGACGCCGCCGATCGCGTAGCCCACGAGATCGTGCGACGTCACGGCCTCGACCGAGCGCGCACGCAGGTCGGGGAACGCACCGCCCTGCACGATGCCGAACAGCGCCTGCCCGCGCGACTCGCCACCGAGCTCGCGGTGACGGCGCACGCAGCGCTCGAGCCAGCGGTGCGTGCGCGCGGTGGCGTCCTCGACGCACGCGCGGTCGCTGGGCTTCGGCGGGCAGTGATCGAAGGCCATCGCGACGTCGGCCCCGAGGGCAGCCTCGATCTCGACCACTCGCTCGGGCGTGAAGCGCACACTCGCGCCGTCGACCACTGAGCGGAACGTGACGCCATCCTCGTCGAGCTTGCGCGTGTCCTCGAGGCTGAACACCTGGTAGCCGCCGGAATCGGTCAGGATCGGGCCGTCCCAGCGCATGAAGCCGTGCAGGCCGCCGAGCTCGCGCACGAGCTCCTCGCCGGGGCGCAGGTGCAGGTGATAGGTGTTGCCGAGCAGCATCGTCGTGCCGAGCTCGCGCAGGTCGCGCACGGTGCAGCCCTTGACGGTGCCCTTCGTGCCCACGGGCATGAACGCGGGCGTCTGCACGTCGCCGTGCGGCGTGCGGAACGTGCCGGTGCGCGCGCGGCAGTCGCGCGCACGGGCGCGCACCTCGAAGGAGAAGCCGTCGCGCTGCATCGCTAGCGCCAGTCCACCACGCGTGCGCCGGGGTAGTAGTGCGCGAGGATGCGCTCGGCGTTCCAGCCGGCCTTCGCGCAGTCGCGTGCGGCGGCCTGGCACAGGCCGACGCCGTGACCTCGCCCGCGGCCCTCGAAGCGCAGCGTGCTCGCGATCGGCTCGCCCGCACGCGGCACCGTCAGTTCGATCGCCGACGAGAGCAGCTTGTCGGCGCCGAGGGCGCGGCGCACTTCCTCGAAGCGCACGCGCGCGCTGCCCGTGGGACCTTGCAGCTCCACTTCGAGCCAGCGTCCGCTGCCGTCTTGGGCGACAGGGCGCAGGCGCTCGAGGCGCGCGCCGACGTGGAAGCGCTGCGCGAGTGCGTCGAGCGCCGCGCGCTGCGCGGTGAAGCTCCACGGCTCGCCGGCCGCGTCGCGCGCGAGGCCGAGCTCATTTCGACAGGCGGGGCAACCGACCGAGCGCAGGCACTCGAAGCGTGCCTCGGGCGACACGTCGCGCGCGTCCGCGGTCTGGTCACCGCAGGCGGCGTGGAAGCGCGCGTCGACGACACGCTCGCCTTCCATCAGCACGCGCCCGCGCGTCGAGTCGATGGCGCGCTCGAGCTTCGCGGCGATCTCGCGCTCGCGCTCGTTCTTCGGCACGAATGCACCCGAGTAGGCCATGTCGCGCGTGTCCGACTGCAGGAATGGGTCGGTGCGACGCGCGCCGCGATCGTCGAGCGCGCTGACCGCGTAGCTGCGCGCCGCGATCGCCTGCGCGCGCAGCGTCTCGAGGCTCGCGCTCCACAGGACGAGTTCGGACGCGACCACGCCCGCGATGTAGTCCTCGAGCTCGAGCACGTTGGTGACCTCGAAGCCGCTCGCGCCGCCGCCGGGCCGCACGACGAGCGTCCCGCGGTACGTGCGGCCATTCACGCTCCACGGTCCGCGCTCCGCGAGGCGCACCTCGGGCTTGCGAGCGCCGTCGCAGGCGAGCGCGGCTCCGGCTCGCTCGATCTTCACGCTCGCACCCTGCGCGTCGCGGATCTCGAGCGACTTGGCACTCGCGAGGTTGGCGAGGCGAACCTGCACGTCTCCGCTCGCGCGACGCACCGTGCGGCGCGGCGCGGCGCTGGCGGAGATGGGGGAGACTTGCGCGCCCTGCCGCGGCGGGAGCGCGCACGAGCCGAGCGCGACGAGCAGCGCGAACGCGAGAGTGCGGCGCGCATTCACGGCGCGCTCTCGCCCTCGGCGCGCAGGATCGCGGCGTCGACGCCGATCGCTGCGCAGCCCTCGGCGGTGATCATGCGACCGCGGCTGGTGCGCTCGAGGAAGCCGCAGCGCAGGAGGTGCGGCTCGAAGACTTCTTCGACCGTGTCCTCGGCCTCGCCGATCGCGGCCGCGAGCGTCTTGAGGCCGACGGGGCGGGCACCGTTGCGCGCGAGCACGGCGAGGATGCGGCGGTCCGTGTCCTCGAGCCCGAACTCGTCGACGCCCATGCGACGCAGCGCCTCGACGGCGTGCGCGGGCTCGGCGCGCGCGGCACCGGAGACCTGCACGAGGTCGCGTACGCGGCGCAGGAAGCGGTTGGCGATGCGCGGGGTGCCGCGGCTGCGCTCGGCGATCGCGCGCGCGGCCGCGGGCGAGATCGGCACCTCGAGGATGCGCGCCGAGCGCTCGAGGATGGCGACGAGGTCCTCGGCCGGGTAGGGCGAGAGGCGCTCGAGCAAGCCGAAGCGGCCGCGGAACGGCGCGGAGAGCAGGCCTTCGCGCGTCGTGGCGCCGACGAGCACGAAGCGCTCGAGCTTGAGCGGCAGGACGCGCGCGTTGGGGCCCTGGTCGAGGGTCAGGTCGACCGCGTAGTCCTCCATCGCGGAGTACAGGTACTCCTCGACGGCGGCGGGCACGCGGTGGATCTCGTCGATGAAGAGCACGTCGCCGCGCTTCAGCTGGGTGAGGATGCCGACGAGGTCGCGCGCGCGCTCGAGCGCCGGGCCGGTGGTGGAATGCAAGGTCGTGCCGAGCTCGATCGCGACGAGCTTGGCGAGGCTGGTCTTGCCGAGGCCCGGGGGCCCGGACAGGAGCACGTGGTCGGGGGTGTCCTTGCGTGCCCGCGCGGCGGCGATGGCCACGCGCAGGTTCTCGAGCGTCTGGCGCTGGCCCACGAACTCGTCGAAGCGCTGGGGGCGCAGGGTGTTCTCGAACTCGAGCTCGGCTGCGCCCGGGGCGGTGCCGAGCAGGGCCTCGAGGCTCTCCGTGCGCAGCCCGTGGAACACGGACCCGCGGCCAGCCTCCGGACGCCCCTCTTCGCTCATGGGGCATGAGCCTAGCGGTCGCCGGGCCCGGGTCGAAGGGCGATCCGAGGCCTTCCAGGCGGGGGCCGAGTGGGGTGTGCCCAGAGAATCTTGGGACGGGAGGGTGTCCGACCGGCCCTGCTTCGGTACAACCTGCACCTTGCAGAACTGCCTCCCCCCGCCCCGGCGGGGCTCCGGGGCCGGCGCTCCCCCTCGTTCCGCGCGTCGGAACGTCGCGGGAGAGCAAGACTGCCCTCCTCGGCCGCGCGCCGCGGGATGGCGAGCTTGTCGCCGGTCCGCTCGGCGCCCCCGCCCGTGACGGAGAGGAGCGGCGGAGCGCTGCTCGTGCGGCCGGCCTTCGGGGCTCGGGCGCAGCGGGCGGGCTCCGTTCCCGTCTCGTCCACCGATCTCACCGAACCTCGATGCGTCGTCCCCTCCACTGGTCGATTGCCCTCGCACCGTTCGTGCTCGTCGCTTGCAGCGGCGGCTCTGGCTCCTCGTCGGGGGGGAACCTCGACCTGCGCGAGGTCTCCAACGGCTTCGGCCTGATGCTGCCCTACCAGGTACGCAAGGCCGATGCCCTCGGCAACCCGGGCACCGAAGTGGTGCTGATCCGCTCGATGGCGGACCTGACGGGCAACGTCACGCCGCTCAACCCGGTGCTGCCGGTCACCGAGTGGCCGGTCGAGGCGCGCCTGCCCAACGGCGACTCGGGCAACCACTACCTGTACGCCGAGTTCAGCCAGCCGATCGATGTCGCGAGCGTGCTCGACTCGGCCTCGACGGGCCAGTCGAACTACGGCCTCGTCGGAACGATCACGGTGCTCGCGCTCGACCCGGGCACGGGCCTCTCGGTGCCGGTCGCCGGCCGGGCCTTCATCGACGGTCAGAGCTACGCGCGCCCGGACCCCAACAATCCGGCGCAGCTCGTGTTCGAGCGCTGGGTGCAGCTCGACGCCCAAGGCACGCCGCGCGCCACCGCGCTCGACATCGACGGCGATGGCCAGCCCGAGGGCCTCGGCTTCCCCGGTACCCAGACGGCCGTGGGCTTCGCGGGCGCCTCGAAGCTCGTGAGCCCGAACACGTTCGTGTTCGTCGTCGACAGCGACAACGACCTCTCGACCCACGAGCAGTTCCCGGCCAACCGCCAGATCAAGCTGCGCGCGACGCGCGCGGTGAAGTCCCAGAACGGCAAGCTGCTCGCCCAGCAGGTGGTCGCAAGCTGCACCGTCGGCAGCGACGCGATTGCGCCCGAAGTCGCGACGACGCCGCCGCCCAACGCGATCCCGGTCACGAGCCCGAGCCTCGGCGACGACCAGATCGATCCGCAGACGCCGATCCTCGTCGAGTTCACCGAGCCGCTGCAGCCCACCAGCGTCGGTTCGTTCCCGACCGTCGTCCCGCCGATCGTGAGCCCTGCGATCACGCTCGTCTTCGGACCCACGAACCAGCAGACGCAGGTGCCCTACACCTGCGTGCCCGAGTCGGTCTACGACTTCTCGCGCTGGATCCTGACGCCCGCGTTCCCCTTCCCCGGCAACGGTCCCGCGACGCAGGCCTGCGGCACGTTCAATCGCGTCACGGTCAATTTCGTGGCCCAGCAGGTGCTCGACCTCGCGGGCAACACCAACTCGCTGGCGGCCACCACCGATTTCACCACGGGTGAGGGACCGGGCCTCGTCAACGCGCCAGTCGCCCCCGAGGCCGTCGTCGTCGGCCGCGTCGGCGCGTCACCGGGCCTGTCCGTGCTCGACCTCAACGGCTTCGGCCAGTCCACGGGTGACCCGCAGTTCGACTTCAGCTACCAGACCTTCCCCAAGGGCTGGTCGAACTTCCCCAACAACCCGAACCTGATCCAGTACGGGCCGACGATGTACCCGCCGCTGTTCCCCGGCACCTGCACGGTGGACGGTGGTTCGGCGGGCGCGTTCACGCTGACCAAGGACTCGTCCCTCGACGACCTGCTGGTGCGTCCGCCGGTGATCACGTCGGTGGGGGAGATGGCCCTCGGCCAGTCGCTCGACCTCGTCTACCACAACGGCAAGGACTCGACGGGCTGCCGCTTCAACGGCGGCAACTTCTGTTCGATCAACGGCAAGAAGGTCATCCGCACGTCGTTCCAGACCAGCCAGACGATCGGACCGCCGCTGCCCAACCAGGCCCCGGCCGCGATCGTCCCCGGCGGCGCCAATCCGATCTCGTTCGCTCCGCACCCCAACCCGCCGCCGCTGCGCTTCCCGCCCCTGTGCCTGCAGCCCTTCATCGGCGGCGAGGAGCCGACCTCGATCTACACCGCCACCGCGCCGCCCGCGGGCCTGGGCTTCGCCAACCTGCTCGTGCCCGGCAACCCGCTGCGCGAGTTCGACCGTCCGCCGACGGGCATCGGGGCCCAGTTCCAGAACGCCTTCTTCGAGGGACCGGACCGCGTGACGCTGACGAGCTCGGGCCCGTGCCTCGAGCACCAGTACCGCCAGCAGATCGGTCACTTCCTCTACATGCTCGACCGCGCGCGCCGCGAGGTCGTGGTGTTCAACTCCAACCGCATGACCGTGCTCGATCGCATCCCCTGCGCGGATCCGACCGACATCACGATGGCGCCGAACCTCGACTTCATCGCCATCTCGAACCAGAACGCGGACACGGTCACGTTCATCGACACCAACCCTGCCTCGGCGACGTTCCACAAGGTCGTCAAGGTCACGCAGGTCGGCCGTGGACCGCGCGGCATCGAGTGGGATCCGGGCAACGAGGACATCCTCGTGTGCAACGAGGAAGACGGCTCGGTCTCGATCCTCTCCGCGTTCACGTTCGACGTGCGCAAGACGATCTTCGGCAACCTCGAGCGTCCGTTCGACGTCGTGATCCTCCAGCGCCAGATCGGCTTCGGCTACAACCGCGCCGTCTACTTCGCGTGGATCCTCAACCGCAACGGCGACTTGACGATCTTCGAGTCGGGTCCCAACGGCGTGAACGGCTGGGGCTACGACGACACGGTCGGCGTCGCGCCCTTCAACTTCGAGAACCCGAAGAAGCTCGCGCTCAACTACGAGTTCGTCGGCGGGTCGGTGTGGATCCTCCACGAGAACCCGCTGAGCGAGACCGGCACGCCGACGGGCCAGATCGGCGGCGCGGTCACGCGCGTCGACATCGACAGCGGCGCCTTCGGCCTGCTGCCCCTCAACGGCTTCCAAGGTCAGGTCAACCCGCAGTTCCGCAACATGAGCCTCAAGGTCCGCACCTCGATCGGGCCCAACGAGCTCACCGGCGTGCCTGTCGACCTGTGCTTCGACGAGCTCAACAACCTCGGGGCGTCCCAGAACACGCAGTCGAACTTCGGCGTGGGTCAGGGCATCCTGATCAACGGCAAGTCCGTGATCCGCAACGCCACCACGGCGGCGATCTTCCCCGACTACATGTTCCTCGCGGTTCCGACCTCGAGCGAAGGTCCGGGGGTGATCGACGTGATCTCGATGACGAGCGGCTACACCCGCTTCGACACGGACAAGTACCTGACGGGGGTGCAGTCGGTGCCGTGCTCCGGCGCGCGCTTCCTGTGCACGTTCTTCCGCCACTAGAGCGCACGCTCGGCTGCTCGAAAGCGCACAGCGAGCCGCGCTCGGCTCTCGTTCTCCGGGCCCTGCCCTCCGCCCCACACCGGGTGGGGGCGGGGCCCGGGTCCTTGGGACTTGCTCGCCCGGGAATGCGGCTTGGCCGTCAGGGCTGGCACGGTGCTTGAGGGACGTGGATCGGCACGGCGTCTGTCGCGCTCCGGAGCCCCGCGGGGCAGGGGGCGCCGCGCCGCAGTCGGATGGAAAATTTGCGTGCATCCTCGGCGGGGTGGCTGACTAGACTACGCACCCCTTTTCGTGCGCGGCCGCGAGCGGCCCCCCTACAGACAGCGAGCGAACCTGATCCCATGAAGCGACAGCTGGCATGGACCTTGGCGGCGTCCCCGGTGGTGTTCCTCTTTGCCTCCTGCTCTGGCGGAGGCAGTGGATCCTCGGGCTCGGCCTCCCAGATGGACCTCCTTGAGGTGTCCAACGGCTTCGGCCTGATGCTGCCCCATCAGGTGCGCAAGGCGGACGCCAACGGCAACCCGACGGCCGAGCTGGTGCTGATCCGCAGCTTCGATGACCTGACGGGCAACGTGACCCCGCAGAACCCGATTCTGCCGGTCACCGAATGGCCCACCGAGGCGCGCCTGCCCAACGGCGATACGGGCAACCACTTCATCTACGCCGAGTTCTCCCAGCCGCTGGACATCGACTCCGTCCTCGATCCCTCGCCCGCGGGTCAGGCCAACTCGGGCCTGATCGGTCCGATCACGGTGCTGGCGCTCGATCCGACCTCCGGCGAGTCGACTCCGATCCCCGGTCGCGCGTTCATCGGTGGCCGCACCTACGCGGGCATCGATCCCAATACGCCGGGGCGCCTGCTGTTCGAGCGCTGGGTCGAGCTCGACGTCAATGGCAAGCCCATCGCGGGCTCCGTCGACCTCGATGGCAACGGCGTCCCGGATGGCAAGGGCTTCCCCGGCACGGAGAGCACGATCGGCTTCACCGGCGCTTCGAAGCTCGTCAGCGACACCACCTTCGTGTTCGTCGTGGACTCCGACGGCGACCTCTCGACCCACGAACGCTTCCCGTCCGATCGTCAGGTGCGCCTGCGCGCCACGACGGCGCTTCGCGCGGTGAACCAGAACCAGCTGCAGCGTCAGGTCGTCGCGAGCGCGACGGTCGGGGCCGACGGGATCGCGCCGGAAGTGCTCACGACTCCGGCCCCCAACTCGATTCCGCTCACCAGCCCGAGCTTCGGCGACGTCGACGTCGATCCGCTGACCACCATCCAGGTCGAGTTCACCGAGCCCGTCCAGCCGACGAGCGTCGGCTCCTTCCCGACCGTCCGCCTGCCGATCGTCAGCCCGGCGATCACGCTCGTGTTCGGGCCGGCGAACCAGCAGACGCAGGTGCCGTACACCTGCATGCCGCTCTCGGTCTTCGACCTCTCGAAGTGGGTGCTGACGACCCAGTTCGGCTTCCCCGGCAACGGTCCGGCCTCCCAGGGCTGCGGCACCTTCAACCGCGTCACGATGACGTTCGTGCCGGCGCAGGTGCGCGACTTCTCGGCCAATCGGAACACGCTCGGCGCGACGACCGACTTCACCACGGGTGAGGGGCCGGGCCTCGTCAACGCGCCGGTCGCCCCCGAGGCGATCCTCGTCGGTCGCGTGGGCGCGGTCCCCGGCATCTCGGTGATCGACCTCAACGGCTTCGGCCAGTCGACGGGCGATCCGCAGTTCGACTTCAGCTACCAGACCTTCCCCAAGGGCTGGTCGAACTTCCCCAACAACCCGAACCTGATCCAGTACGGACCGACGATGTTCCCGCCGCTCTTCCCCGGCACCTGCACGGTGGACGGCGGCTCGGCGGGCGCGTTCTCGCTGACGCGGGACTCGTCGCTCAACGACCTGCTCGTGCGCGCCCCTCTGATCACGTCCGTGGGCGAGATGGCGCTCGGCAACCCGCTCGACACCGTGTACCACAACGGCAAGGACTCGACCGGTTGCCGCTCGGGCGGCGGCAGCTTCTGCGCCGTGACGGGCAAGAAGCTGGTGCAGACGGCGTTCCAGACCAACCAGACCCTCGGCCCGCCGACCGGCAACCAGCTCCCGGCCGCCCAGGTGCCCGGCGGTGCCAACCCGATCTCCTTCGCCCCGCACCCCAACCCGCCGGTGCTGCGCTTCCCGCCGCTGTGCCTGCAGCCCTTCATCGGCGGCGAGGAGCCGACCTCGAAGTTCACCATCGACCCGCCGCCGCCGGCTGGCAAGGGTCTGGGCTTCGGCAACCTGCTCGTGCCCGGCGACGCCCTGCGCGAGTTCTCCAACCCGCCCTCGGGCACGCTGGCCCAGTTCCAGAACGCCTTCTTCGAGGGCCCGGACCGTCCGATCGAGCTGACCTCGGGCGCCTGCCTCTCGTACATGTACCGCCAGCAGATCGGGCACTTCCTGTACATGCTCGACCGCGCGCGCCGCGAGGTCGTGGTGTTCAACTCCAACCGCATGACGGTCATCGAACGCATCCCCTGCGCCGACCCGACCGACATGACGATGGCGCCCAACCTCGACTTCATCGCGATCTCGAACCAGAACGCCGACACGGTCACGTTCATCGACATCGACCCCTCGTCGTCGACCTTCCACCAGATCGTCAAGGTCACGCCGGTCGGTCGCGGCCCGCGCGGTCTCGAGTGGGATCCGGGCAACGAGGACATCCTCGTCTGCAACGAAGAGGACGGGTCGCTCTCGATCATCTCGGCGTTCACGTTCAATGTCCGCAAGACGGTCTTCGGCAACCTCAACGCGCCGTTCGACGTCGTGATCTCCCAGCGCCAGCAGGGCTTCGGCTTCCAGCGCAACGTGTACTTCGGCTGGATCCTCAACCGCAACGGCGACCTGACCCTGTTCGAGTCCGGTCCCAACGGCGTCAACGGTTGGGGTTACGACGACACGATCGGCGTCTCGCCGTTCTCGTTCGCGAACCCCAAGAAGATCGCGCTGAACTACGACTACCTCGGTGGTTCGGTGTGGATCGTGCACGAGAACCCGCTCACGATCGAGGGCGCTCCGAGCGGCCAGATCGGTGGCGCGATCACGCGCATCGACGCGGCCAGCGGCTCCTTCGGCGTCCAGCCGCTGGGTGGCTTTGCCGGCTTCATCAACCCGCAGTTCCGCGACCTGAGCCTCAAGGTCAAGACCTCGATCGGTCCCAACCAGCTGACGGGCGTGCCGGTCGACATCGTCTTCGACGAGCTCAACAACCTCGGTGCCTCGGCCAACTTCACCACGCCCTACGGCGTCGGCTCGCCGATCCTCATCAACGGCAAGGCCGCGGTCCGTACGGGTGGTGGCGGTGCGACGCAGACCGTGTTCCCCGACTACATGTTCGCGGCCATCCCCAACTCGAGCGAGGGCCCGGGGGTCATCGACGTGATCGCGCTCACGAGCGGCTTCACGCGCTTCGACACGGACAAGTACCTGTCGGGCACGCAGTCGATCCCCTGCGCCGGTGCGCGCTTCCTCGGCTCGTACTTCCGTCACTAGCAGTCGATTCCGGCGGCCCGCGCCGGAGTGTCGCTCTCCGCGCCCGTCTGGCCCCGCGTCAGGCGGGCGCGGTCTCTTTCGGGCTCTGCGTGGGGGCGTGAGTCGGCTCCGGCGATGCGCTAGGCTCCTCTTCCCATGCCCGACCCGCGCGAAGTGCGCTCGATGTTCAGCCGCATTGCCGGTCGCTATGACCTGCTCAACCGGCTCCTGTCCGCCGGAATCGACCGTCGCTGGCGAGACCGCACCGTGCGCCGCGCGGGGCCTCTGCAGGGGCGCCTGGTCGTGGATGCGTGCTGCGGCACTGGCGACCTGGCGCTCGAGTTTGCGGCTGCGGGCGCACGCGTCGTCGGCGTCGACTTCACGCCCGAGATGCTGCGGCACGCGGGCCCCAAGGCGAGCGCGCGCTCGCTTCCGGGCGTGTTCGTGCACGGTGACGCGATGCGCTTGCCGGTCGCCACGGGCGCTGCCGACGTGTGCAGCGTGGCGTTCGGCGTTCGCAACTTGGCTGACCCGGACCTGGGCCTGCGCGAGTTGGCGCGGGTGCTGAAGCCGGGAGGAACGCTGTTCGTGCTCGAGTTCAGCCCGCCGCCGCCGGGCCTGCTCGGCACGCTGTATCGCTTCTACTTCCTGAAGGTGCTGCCTTGGATCGGAGGCTTCATCTCCGGGGACCGCGAGGCCTATCGCTACTTGCCGCGCACCGTGTCCGCCTGGCCGGAGCCCGACGCGTTCCGGCGCCAGCTCGAAGGTGCGGGTCTCGTCAACTGCGGCTACGAGCGACTGACCTTCGGCATCGCGAGCCTGCACTGGGGAACGCGACCGTGAGCGCCGCGGCTGCGAGCGCGCGCGCACGCGCGGAGGTTGCGACGCCCACGCTCGCACCGACACGCAGCCTCTCGGTGGGGCTCGTGGCGATGGTGCCGCTGTTCGCGTGCTACGAGTTCGCGTTGCTCGCCGAGCCTCGCTCCGCCCGCAACTTCGGCGAGCTGTCCCTCGGGCTGCTGTTGCGTCCGTTTGGAACGCACGCGGACGCCGCACGCGCGATCGTGCTGCTGCTCGGCAGTCTCGTCGCGTTCCTCGTCGCGTCTCGCCGCAGCCGCGCGAGCCTTGGCTCCGACGTGGCGCGCGTGTTTCTCGAGGGTGTGCTCGCGGCGTGCGTGCTCGGGCCGCTGATGGTGATCGTCCTGCGCTCGCTGTCCGGTTACCTGCCGGTGCTCGATGCGTCGTGGGATCCGGGGCAGCCGGGGCCGGGGCTGGTCGACACGGCGCTCGTGTTCGGTGCGGGCGCATGGGAAGAACTCGTGTTCCGCGTGGGGCTGTACTCGTTCGTGTACTGGCTCGCGCTGCGCTTCCTCGCGGCCTTCGACGTCGGCGAACGCGTGGCGCGCGCGAGCGCCGAGGTGCTCGGCCTGTCGCTGTCGTCGCTGCTGTTCGCTGCAGCGCACTTCCAGCCCGTGCTGCGCCACTTCGGGCCCGGCGGTCGGCCCTTCGACCCAGCGCTCTTCACCTGGCTCGCGCTCGGCGGCGTGGCCATGGGACTGCTCTTTCGCCTGCGCGGTCCGGGCGTCGCTGCCTGGACCCACGGGCTCTTCAATGTCGCCCTGTGGATCGGTCTCGATCCGGACGTGATCTGGTGAGTCGCTACTTCGTCGGAATCACGGGTGGCAGCGGCCATCCCTACGCGATCGCGCTGATCCGCGCGCTGCTCGAGAACGGTCAGGACGTCGACACGTCGGTGACCGAGGCGGGCATCAAGGTGCTGCGGCACGAGGTCGGGATCGACCCCGGCGCGGAAGGGGCGAACCTCGGGCCCGCGCTCGCCGCCCACTTCCGCAAGGACTGGGGCGAGCGCCTGCGCGCGTTCCCGACCAAGGCGATCGAGGCGCCGCCTTCCTCGGGCACGGCGCTGACCGGAGGCGTGATCGTCTGCCCGTGCAGCATGGGCACGCTGGCGCGCGTGTCGGTCGGCTTCAGCTCGAACCTGGTCGAGCGCGCGGTCGATGTGGCGCTCAAGGAGCGGCGCACGCTCGTGCTCGTCACGCGCGAGGCGCCCTATTCGCCGATCCACCTCGAGAACATGCTGCGCATGGCGCGCCTCGGCGCGGTGATCCTGCCGGCGAGCCCGGGCTTCTACCACCGGCCGCGCTCCCTCGAGGACCTCGTCGATCACGTGGTCGGCAAGATCCTCGACACGCTGCGCGTGCCGCACTCGGTCGGGGCGCGCTGGAAGGGCTTGCCGCCGCCGGACGAGGACGCCGGCACGGGCGTGCCGCCGCCGCGCGATCCGCTCGCTCCGGGGGAACGCGCGTGAGCGGGGGCGTGGCGGCGTGGGGCCGCCTCGTCGCATTCCGGCACTCGATCTTCGCGTTGCCCTTCGCGCTGCAGGGTGCTTGGCTCGCCGCGAACGGCGTGCCGGCGTGGACGAGCCTCGCGTGGATCGTGGTGTGTGCCGTCGCGGCGCGCACAGCCGCCATGGGCTTCAATCGTTGGCTCGATCGTCGCATCGATGCGCGCAATCCGCGCACGAAGGGGCGCGAGCTGCCCGCGGGCGTGCTTTCGGCGTCGGCTGTGCTCGCGCTCGTCGTGCTCTCGAGCGCCGTGTTCGTCGCCGCCGCATGGGCGCTCTCGCCCTTGTGCGGCAAGCTCGCGCTGCCCGTACTCGCGATCCTGTTCTTCTACAGCTTCACCAAGCGCTTCACGTGGCTCGCGCACGGCTTCCTCGGTCTCGCGCTGGGCATTGCGCCGCCAGCCGCGTGGCTCGCGATCGCCGGCGGCTTCGAGGGCGACTGGCGCACGCCGCTGGTGCTCGGCAGTGCGGTGCTGTGCTGGGTCGCGGGCTTCGACCTCATCTACGCCTGTCAGGACCGCGAGTTCGATGCCGCCGAGGGCCTGCACTCGATCCCGGCGCGCTTTGGAGCCGCGCGGGCGCTCGCGATGGCGCGCGTGCTGCACATCGTGACCGTGCTGCTCCTGTTCGTCGTCTGGCAGCGCGCGGACCTCGGCTGGATCTACCTCGCCGCGATCGCGCTCGCCGCGCTCCTGCTCGTCTGGGAGCATCGGCTGGTCTCGGCCGATGACCTCAGCCGCGTGGACATGGCATTTTTCACGCTCAACGGCTGGGTGGGGGTCGGATTGTTCGCCGGGCTGGCGCTGGACCGGGCCCTTCTGGCGTAAAGTCTGCGCAGGATGGCGAAGGAAGCGGATCCGCGCGCGGAGTGGTCGGGCTTCGTGACCGCGCTGCGCGGCTCGAAGGGGCTGGCGCCTGGCTACATGCTGCGCGGCGCGGAGCGCTGGTTCCGCGATCGCGCGGTGGACGCGCTGATCGAGCGGGCACGAGCGCTCGAGCACGAGATCTGCCGTCATGACTCGAAGGATCCCGAGTTCAAGGCACAGTCGCTGCTCGACGACCTGTCGAGCACGGCGATGTTCGCCTCGCTGCGCCTCGTCGTGATCAGCGAGCCCGATGCGCTGCTCAAGAAGTCGGGCAGCTCCGAGTCCGCGCTCGCGCGCGCCATCCGTGGCTTCGTCGCGCGCCGTGGCGGCACGGTCGTGCTCGTCGGCGATGGACTGCGCGCGGACCTTGCCGTCGTGAAGGAACTCCAGTCTGCAGGTGGCGAAATGCGTTCCTTCCGCAAGCTGTACGAGCGGCCGCCGCCGTGGGCGCGCAACGCCGACCCGCGCAGCACGGAGCTGGTCGAGTGGCTGCTCGCTCGCTCGCGCGAGCGCGAGGTCAAGCTCTCCACGGACCAGGCCGTGCTGCTGGCGCACGCACAAGGCAACGACCTCTCGGCGCTCGACGACCAGCTGGCGGCGCTCGCTGTGGGAGGCGCGGAAGCGCTCGCGCGCCTCTCGTCCACCGCGGCAGGCTCTCCCGGCGATGTCTGCGACGCGTTGCTCGCGGGCGAGACACCGCGCACGGTGCAGGCCGTCGAGACGCTCTTTTCGGGCGGCATGCGGCGCGAGAAGGACGGCGGGCGCGAGACGGACCAGAACGCGCTCGTGGCGATCCTGCTCGGCTACCTGCGGCCCAAGGTGCGTTCAGGACTCGCTGCGGCGGAGTTCGTGCGCGGCGGCATGACGCCGGAGGACGCGGCGGGGGAAGTCGGGATCACCGCCTTCGACAAGACGTTGCGCGCGGCGATCGCCAGCCGGCCGCCGGAGCAGTGGCGCAGCATGCTCGACGACCTGCTCGAGATCGAGCGGCGCTCGCGACAGGGCGGCGAGGTCGACGGCACCGACTTCGTGCGCCTCGCGTTGCGCTGGTCGCGCAAGGCCGCGGCCCGCGCGCGCTAGGATCTGCGCCGATGTCGCACGAAGTCCCGTCCCGGCCCGCGATCGCCCAGCTGCCGGAGCTCGTCAAGAATCAGATCGCCGCCGGCGAGGTGATCGAGCGCCCGGCCTCGGTGGTGAAGGAGCTCGTCGAGAACGCGCTCGACGCTGGCGCCGCGCGCATTCACCTCGACCTCGAGGAAGGCGGCGTGGCGCTGATCCGCATCGTCGACGACGGCTGCGGCATTCCGCCAGCCGAGATCCCGCTCGCGTTCGCGTCGCACGCCACCAGCAAGCTCTCGGACGTCGCCGACCTCGACCACATCGCGACGCTGGGCTTTCGCGGCGAGGCGCTCGCCTCGATCGCCTCGGTCGCGCGCTGCCGCATGTTCTCGCGCGTGCGCGGCACGCCGCTCGGCGCTTCCGTCGAGGTCGAGGGCGGGCGCCTCGGCGAGATCCGCGAGAGCGGCGGCCCCGAAGGCACGCGCATCGAGGTGCGCGACCTGTTCTTCAACACGCCCGCGCGCCGGCGCTTCCTGAAGGCGACCGCGACGGAGCTTGGTCGCTGCCTCGACGTCGTGCAGCGCCTCGCGCTCGCGCAGCCGGGCGTCGGCTTCGTCGTCACGCACGACGGGCGCCGCGCGTTCGAGGTCGAGCCCGCGATGGACCTGCGCGCGCGCGTGCGTCGCACGTTCGGTGCCGAGCTCGCCGACGCGCTCGCGCCTGTCGAGGTCCGCGACGGCGACACAGTGCTCTCTGGCTTCGTGGCCCCACCGCGCTTCGCGCGCAACGACACCACGCGCCAGATGTGGTTCCTCAACGGCCGTCCGCTGCGCGACAAGATCCTCTCGCGCGTGCTCAAGGACGCCTACCGCGGCTTCATCGTCGACGGTCGGCAGTCGGTGGCGTTCCTGTCGCTCTCGATGGACCCCGCCAAGGTCGACGTCAACGTGCACCCGGCCAAGGCGGAGGTGCGCTTCCGCGACGAGCGGCGCATGTTCGGGTTCCTCGTCGCCAGCTTGCGCGCCGCGGTGTCGACGATCGACATGGCGACGCCGGGCGAGCGCATGATCGACGCGGCCCTGCGCCGCGAGCCCTCCGCGCCGGTCGCGCGACAGTTCACGCTGCCCGCGCCCGCCTGGGAGCCCCGGCCCGAGCCGCGGGAACGCGAGCTCCCCGTGCTCGTGCGCGAGCCGGCGCCGAGCCCTGCGTCCGCTCCCACGGCTCTCACGGCCAGTCCGGATCTGACGGTCGCGCCCGCTGCCACCCGCGCGCAGTCCGTGCGCGGACCGCTGCTGCAGGTGGGGCGCACCTACATCCTGCAGGCCACCGAGGACGGCTTCGAGATCGTCGACCAGCACGCGCTGCACGAGCGCCTGACGCTCGAGGACCTGAAGGCCGAGCTCGCGCGGGGAGCCGTCGAGGTCCAGCGTCGCCTCGTGCCGGAGCTCGTCGAGGTCGGCGGTGCTGCGGCTGAGCTCGTCGAGCCGCACCTCGAGGCGCTCGCGCGCATCGGGCTCCTGCTCGCGCGCTTTGGCAGCGGCACGATCGCCGTGCATGGCGTGCCCGCTCGCTTCCGCCGCGCGGATCCTGCCGCGCTCGTGCACGAAGTGATCGCGGCCGTCGAGCGCACGGGGGCTGCGCCGGGCGCGGAGGACCTGCTCGAGGAGATCCTGCACCGCACCGCGTGCCGTTCGTCGGTGATGGCGGGCGACGAACTCTCGGAACTCGAGATGCGCTCCCTGCTGTCGCGGGCGCGCGAGGAGAGCAACTCGCAGACCTGCGCGCACGGACGACCGACGCGCGTGCGCTTCACGCTCGCCGATCTGGAGAAGGCCTTCTACCGCCGCTGAGCGCGCACGCTCAGGGCTTGAAGGTGTCCGGGACGAACGGGGCGCGCAGGCTGGCCGTCTTGAGGTACAGCCGCAGCTTGGCCTTCTCGGCGAACTGCCACGGCGAGCGCGTCAGGTCCGGCGGGAAGGTCTGCACATCGAACGGCACTTGGAAGCCGTCGATGGCCTTGTACTTGTCGAAGGCGAGCAGCGTCGCGCTCTCGTGCACCAGCGTGCCCTTGTCGTCCTCGGCCACGACGGCGAGACGCGGCAGCTTGGTGGTGGCGTCGAGCCCGATCCACGCGCGCACCTCGCGGCCCGTGCTGGACCCGTCCTTGCGCGCGATGGCGAAGTCGGGGCTCACGAGGTCGAGCCACGCGAGGCCCTTGGCGCGCTCGAGCATCGACTTCGGCAAGGGGAACGGCGGGGCGTCGAGTACCGCGAGCGAGCGCAGCCGCAGGTTGCCGGCGTCGACGAGGTTCGCGAAGGTGCGCGCGATGTGCACGATCTGGTCGAGCTCCGCTCGGTCCTGCTCGTAGTCGATGCCCTGCAGGCGCACCTTGCGGCCCTCGCCGTCGACGAGCCAGTCTCCGTCGGGCCCGCGCAGGCGCCGGCGACCCTTGACCTCGAGGGAGGAGTCGACGAAGCCGGGCGCAAGGAAGCGGATGCGGCCGTCGTTGAAGTCGGCCTCGCCGCGTCCGCCGGCCTCCCAGCCGCGGGCGTCGAAGGTGAGCTCAAAGGTGCTGACCTTGGGCTGCGGCGTGGCCCCGCCGGTCGCGGCGCGCAGCGCGGCCCACAGCTCGCGCGCCTTCGGACTCGCGCTCTCCGGAACGGCACCCGGGACGAGCTCGGGGGGCTGCGCGGGCGCGACCTGCGGCGGCTGCGGCGCGGGCGCGGGGGCCGGGGCGGGATCCTGGGGCACGGCGAACGCGAGACTGAGGGCGAGCGACAGGAACTGGGTCATGGTGGGTGGGGCAGAGCCTAGCAACCGCGGCCCGCTCCGGCGCCGTGGGGGCTGCGCCGGAGCACCGCTACGTGCGAAGATCCGCCGCGGTGGAAGGAAAACAAGAATTGCGCGTGCTGCTCGGCGTGACCGCGAGCGGCAAGAGTGCGCTGGCGCTCGAGCTCGCCGAGCGCGCCGGGGCCGAGGTCGTGTCGATGGACTCGATGCTCGTCTACCGCGGCATGGACATCGGCACCGCCAAGCCGACCGCCGCTGAGCGCGCCCGCATACGCCATCACGGCCTCGATCTAGCGGCTCCGAGCGACGTCTTCACGGTCCAGCACTGGCTCTCGGCGACCGAGGTCGCGCTCGCGGACATCGCGGCCCGCGGCCGTCGCGCGCTGCTCGTCGGCGGCACGGCGTTCTACTACAAGGCGCTCGTCCACGGCCTGTTCGAGGGCCCCGAGGTCGATCCGGCGCTGCGTGCGAGCCTCGAAGAGCGCTATGAGCGCGAGGGCGCGCCGGTGCTGCACGCGGAGCTCGCGCGCGTCGATGCGCCTGCGGCCGCGCGCATCCACGCCAACGATCGCAAGCGCGTCGTGCGCGCGCTCGAGGTCTGGCACCAGAGCGGGCGTCCCCTGAGCGACTGGCAGCGCGAGTGGGGCTGGGACGGCTCGGGCGCGAACGAGCGGCCGCGGCGCGTGGTCGAGCTCGTGCCGGAACCCGAGCGGCTCGAGCAGCGCATCGTCGCTCGCACGGGCGCGATGCTCGACGCCGGTTGGGCCGCAGAGGCCGCCGTCGTGCGCGCGAGCGGAGGCTTCAGCTCGACGGCATCCCAAGCGCTCGGCTACGCCATCGCGCTCGAGCTGCACGACGGCCTCGTCACGCGCGAGCTCGCGCAGGAGCGCATCGCGCTCGCCACGCGCCAGTTCGCGCGCCGCCAGCGCACGTGGTTCCGCAAGTTCCGCGAGGCGCGCGCGGTCGCGGCTCCGGAAAGGCCGCAGGACCTCGCCGAGCGTGTCGACGAGGTCCTGCGCTGGTTCGATTGGGCCTAGAGGCCCGCGGCGATCACTCGCCGGGCTTCACTCGCCGATCTTGAACTCGACCTGCGGCGGTTCCGGGCGGTAGGGCTTGAGCGGCGCCTGGGGCAGGAGCGGGTTGCTCTCGTTGGCGTTGATCAGGTGGCGGCGCAGGGTGGTCCCGATGCTGCCCATGTCCGAGCTGAGCTTCTGGAGGTAGGGACCATCCTTGCTCTGGCTGTAGCCCGCGAACTGGTAGCTCATCCGCGCCGGCACGCTGTTCAGGTGCCAGTGGTTGTTCTCGTAGGCGGGGGACGAGCAGCTGGCACCGAGGAGGCCGAGGAGCGCGAGGGCGCCGAGGGACAGACGCTTCATGGGGCGGTGAGGTGGGGGTTGAGGTCGCTCTTGGGGAGTGGCCCGAGGGGGCGCGCTTCCAAGGGGGCTCGGGCGGCCGGGGGGCCGCCGAAGGGGACGCAGTATGGACATGGCCGCTCCCGCCCGTCAAGTTGAGACCCCCGGGGTGTCCTCGCCGGGACAGTCGGGAGCCCCTCCTCGGGGGCTGCGAGCGGGCCAGAGCCACTTTCCAGAAGCCAAAGATGCAGTACCAAGCCGTGCGCGGCATGCGCGACGTCCTCCCGGCCGAGATTCCCTTGTGGGAGCGGCTGGAGCACGAGGCCCGGCGCCTCGCTCGCGCCCATGGCTTCCGGGAGATCCGGCCGCCCTTGGTGGAGGAGACGGCCCTCTTTATCCGCTCCGTGGGCGAGGTTACCGACATCGTCGAGAAGGAGATGTTCTCGATGCAGAAGGGGGACGCGCACCTCACCCTGCGGCCCGAGGCCACGGCCGGCATCGCCCGGGCCTACCTCGAGGCGGGCTTCGACAAGAACGCGCCCCTGCAGCGGCTCTTCACCATCGGGCCGATGTTCCGCGGCGAGCGCCCGACCAAGGGCCGCGAGCGCCAGTTCACGCAGTTCGACGTCGAGTGCCTGGGCAGCCTCGATCCGCGCCTCGACGCGGAGTGCATCCACATGGCCGCGAGCTTCTTCGAGGCGCTCGGCATCGAGGGCATCGAGGTGCGCGTCAACTCGATGGGCGACGGCGAGGACCGCGAGCGCTTCCGCGAGGCGGTCAAGGCCTTCGTCGCCGGACAGCTGGCGGAGCGCTGCGAGCTGTGCCGCTCGCGCTTCGAGCGCAACGTGCTGCGCGTGCTCGACTGCAAGACTCCGGCCTGCGTGGAGCTCAACAAGAAGGCGCCGGTGCTCGTCGATTTCCTCACGGACGCCAATCGTGCGCACTTCGACGCGGTGCGCTCGAGCCTCGTGGCGCTCGGTCGCAAGTCGGAGGTCGACACCGGCATCGTGCGCGGCCTCGACTACTACACGCGCACGATCTTCGAGCTGCACTACCCGCGCTTTGGCGCGCGCAGCGCGATGTGCGGCGGCGGCCGCTACGACCACCTGCTGCGCGACCTCGGCGGCAGTGACCTGCCGGCGATCGGCTTCGCGATCGGCTTCACCGGCACGCTGATCCTGATGCAGGAGCTCGGGCTCGCGAAGGCCGTCGCTCCCGCGCCGATCGACGTCTACGTGGTGGCCGCGGGCGGCGGACTCGAGGCGCGCGTGCTCGCGCTGGCGCAGGCGCTGCGCGCGGGCGGACTGTCGGCGATCTACGACGTCGAGTCGCGCAGCGTGAAGTCGCAGTTCAAGGCGGCCAACTCGGGCGGGCACCCGCTCGTCGTCGTGCTCGGCGACGCCGAGCAGGCGGCCGGGACGGCGCAGCTCAAGGACATGCGCAACGGCACGCAGGAGCTCGTGCCGCAGGCCGAACTCGCGGCGCGCGCGCGCGCGCTGCTCGGGCGCTAGACGCGTGGCCGAGTCCCGCCGAGAGGCCCGCTCGCTCGCGCACCTCGCGCGCGTCGGCGTCTACGGCGGCTCGTTCGATCCCGTCCACAACGGGCACCTGCACGTGGCGCGGGTCGCGCGCGAGCGCTGCGCACTCGACGCGATCCTGTGGGTGCCGGCCGCGCGCCCGCCGCACAAGCCGCACAAGCGCCTCGCGAGCGAGGCGGACCGGGTCGCGATGCTCGAGCTCGCGCTGGCGGGTGACGAGAGCGCGTGGATCTCGACGCTCGAGTACGAGCGCAGCGGCCCGTCGTACACCTTCGACACGCTGCGGGAGCTGCCCGCGCGCGCCGGACTGCGCCCCGACTGCCAGCTGTTCCTGCTGCTCGGGTGGGACAACTTGCGCGGGCTCGAGCGCTGGCACCGCGCCGCCGACGTGCTCGCGCTGGCGCAGCCGGTCGTGGTGTGGCGCGAGGGCGGCGACGAGGCCGTGCTCGCGCACCTGCGTGCCACGCTGCCGCCGCAGGCCTTCGCGCGGCTCGAGAGCGGTCTCGTGCGCGTCTCGCCGTCGCCAGAGTCCTCGACCGACGTGCGCGCGCGGCTCGAGCGCGGCGAGTGGCCTGTCGAGGCCGTGCCGGCGGCGGTGCTGGAATACATCCGCTCGCAGCGCGTCTATGGCGGCGGAGACGAGTAGGGGAGATGGACGCGACGAACGCAGTTCCGACACTGGTGGCGCTCGGCGCGAGCTTGCTCGCGGCGCTCGCGCTGGTCCCGTTCGCGCGCCGCGCGGGCTGGGTCGACGGCGGCGCGAGCGAGCGCAAGCGCGCTGTGGAGCCGCTGCCCCTGTGCGGTGGCGCGATCGTGCTCGCAGGCGTGCTCGCGGGCTGGGTCGCGATGGAGCTCGGCGGTCGAGCGCAGGCGGGCTTCGTGCCCGGCCGCGAGCTGCGCGAGTTCGTGTCCGCCGCGCTCGGGCGCGAGGTCACGCTCTGGCCGCTCGGAGCGTTGCTGCTCGCCTTCGCGATCGGAACGCTCGACGACCTGCTCGAGGACGGACTGCGTCCGGCGCAGAAGCTCGCGGGGCAGGCCGCGGTCGGCGTGGTGCTCGCGCTGCCCGTGGTGATGGCCGCGCCGCAGGATCCGCGCGCGTGGGCCGTGCTGGCGCTCGCGGTGCTCGCCGCGTGCGTGGCCCTCAACCTCGTCAACACGTTCGACAATGCCGACGGCGCCGCGAGCGGGCTCGGTTGCGCGGCCGCGCTCGGCAGCGCGCCCTTCTTCGCCGCCGCGCTCGCGGCCTTCCTGCCTTTCAACCTCGCGCGCCGCGGTCGCGCGCCGCGTGCGATCCTCGGCGATGCCGGCAGCCATGCGCTCGGCCTGCTGCTCTTGCTCGAGCCCGCCGCCTGGCCCGCGCTGGCGCTGCCGGCGCTCGACCTCGGCCGGTTGGTGCTCGTCCGCGCGCGCCTTGGCCGCGCGCCGTGGCAGGGCGACCGCCGGCACCTCGCCCATCGCCTGCAGGCGCGAGGTCTCGCGCCCGTGCAGGTCGCGCTGGTGCTCCTCGCCCTCTCCCTGCCCGCCCTGCTCCTCGGCTGGCCCGGAGTGCCGCTCGTCGCCGTCGGCTTCGCGCTGGCCCTGCGCTTCGCCCCCGCGCCTCTCGAAGCGCGTCCCGTTGCGTCCCCGGTGAGGCTCGGCCCCGCCTCGACCGCCGACGAGCGCGGCTAGAGCTTGCCCGGGTGGGGGGGTGCTCCGGATAATCCCCGCCCCTGTTGGAGCGGGCGCTGGAGCCTGGGCCGACCCTTGGGAACCGGCGCCCCGTGACGTACCCGCTGACTGCCCTCATCTCGGACCTGCACAGCAACCTGCCGGCGCTCACGCTCGCGATGCGGGATGCGCGCGAGCGGGGCGCGGCGCGCTTCGTGTGCCTCGGGGACGTGGTCGGCTATGGCGCGCGGCCGACGGAGTGCCTCGAGCTCGTGATCGAGGCCTGTGCGCCGCGCGAGGGTGCGCCCCGCGGACTGTGCCTGCAGGGCAACCACGAGGCGGCCGTGCTCTCCTCGGGCGAGGACTTCAACCCCAACGCCCGGCGCGCGATCGACTGGACGCGCGACCAGATCAACGCCGGCGGGTCGAGCGGGGAGCGGGCGCTCGAGTACTGGGACTTCCTCGGCGGGCTCGAGCCGCTCGTGGTCGAGGACGGCGCGATGTACGCCCACGGCAGCCCGCGCGATCCGGTGCGCGAGTACCTGTTGCCGCGCGACGCGCGCGACGGGGCCAAGATGCAGGCCAACTTCGACCGCATGCGCGCGCTCGATCCGGATGGGCGCTCGGGCGTGTGCTTCGTCGGTCACAGCCACGTGCCCGGGATCTTCTACGAGGATGGTCGCTACTACCGTCCGCGCGGGACCGAAGGCCCCTACGAGCTCGGCAACCTCGCGCGCTGCCGCGCGATCGTCAACGTCGGCTCGGTCGGCCAGCCGCGCGACGGCGACCGGCGGCTCTCCTACGCGCTCTTCGACGGCCACAACCTGACCTTCGTGCGGCTCGAGTACGACGTCGCCACGGCGCAGGAGCACATCCGCGCCGTCCCGGAGCTGCCCGTGCACCTTGCCGATCGCCTCGCGCTGGGCCAGTAGCGCGCTCCCGTCTCCCGAACAGCTTCCCCCCCTCGGAATCACCGCGAATCACCTTGGAAAAGCGCCTGCTCACTGCCCTCGTGCTCTCGACCGTCGTGCTGGTCGTGTGGCAGTTCTTCGCCCCCAAGCCGCCGGAACCTCCCCGTCCGCCGCTGCCGATCGAGGCCCCCGTCGACGCGGCGCGCGCGATCGAGGCGAAGGAGCCCAAGCCCGTCGACGACCGGCCGGTGCTGGGCGAGAAGGTGGGCGAGGAAAGCGAGCGCGCCCTGACGCTCGTGTTCGGTACGCCGGGCACCGCGGGCAGCTACCGCGCGACGTTCTCGAACCGCGGCGCGCGCCTCACGGAGCTCAAGCTCGCGAACTTCTACGACCAGATCGGTCTCGACGCGGCCGCGCGAGCGGACGCGGCGCACTGGGTGACGCTGCTCGACTCCAAGCTCTCCGGCGGCAGCGCGACCGGCTCGCTGGCGTGGAAGAGCGAGCCTTCGAGCGTCGATCTCGAGCGCGAGCCGCTCGAGCGCGCGCTGTGGCGCATGCGCGAGATCGAGAACGGCGTCGAGTTCGACCTCGCGCAGGGCAGTGGCGTGCGCTGGATCAAGCGCGTGCGCTTCAACCCGGGCACGTACCGCGTCGACGTCGAGCTCGCGATCGAGAACCAGACGCTCGACGGCGCGCGGCGGCTCGGCTACGCGTTCACCCCGGCGGAAATCCTGCCGCAGGACTCGGCCGACAAGTTCTACGTCGATCCGCAGGCGATCGCCGCCGGTCGCACCAGCGAGGACCTGCCGCGGCGCGCGATGCTGCCCATCGCCCAGAGCGTGCCGCGCGACGACGCCGGGCGCGAGCGCGGCAACACCTTCGAGGTGCCGTTCGACGAGCTCTCGTTCGTCGGCGTGCACAACCACTACTTCGCCGTGCTCCTGCGCGGCGCGAACGACGTCACGCGCGCCTCGATGACGAGCGCGCGCTGGCGGCGCATGTACGACGACGCAGCCGGCCGCGCGAATCCGGAGACGGCCCAGGAGCAGTGGAAGTTCGTGGTCACCGACGTGGTGATCGAGCTCGACCTGCCGCCGAAGGGCGAGACGCGCAGCTATCCCTACGCGCTGTACGCCGGCCCGAAGGACACGCAGGCGATGTACGCCGAGCACAAGGACTTCGAGGCGCTCGTCGACGGCGACATCGGCAGCTTCTGCGGCCTGTTCTCGCTCGCGGGCCTCGGCGCGGTGCTGGTCGGGATCCTGCGCTTCTTCCACGGGCTCGTCGGCAACTGGGGCGTGGCGATCATCCTGCTGACGCTCGCGGTGCGCCTCGTGCTGTATCCGGTCAACCGTCGCTCGCAGACGGCGATGGCGCGCTTCCAGAAGAAGATGAAGCGCTTCCAGCCCGAGCTCGACGCGATCAAGAAGCGTCACGAGGACGACCCCGCCAAGATGCGCAAGCTGCAGCAGGAGCTGTTCGCGCGCGAGGGCCTCACCCCGCCGCTCGGCGGCTGCCTCCCGATGTTCATCCAGATGCCGATCTTCTTCGGCCTCTACGCCTGCCTGCGGACGGCGTTCGAGCTGCGCCACGCGCCCTTCGCGCTGTGGATCGAGGACCTCTCCAAGCCCGACGCCCTGCTCACGATCTCGCTCGATACGCACCTGCCGCTCATCGGCGTGATCGAGTACTTCAACCTGCTGCCGATCCTGATGATCGTGCTGTGGATCTGGCAGCAGAAGCTGATGCCGGTCCCGACCGACGAGCAGGCGGCCAAGATGCAGAAGATGATGATGTGGATGCCCGCGATCATGGGCATCTTCCTCTACAACTACGCGTCGGGCCTCTCGCTCTACATGATCGTGCAGTCGGGCCTCGGCATCCTCGAGATGACCGTCGTCAAGAAGATCTGGCCGATCGACGACTCGCTCCCGCCCCCGGGTCAGGAGAAGAAGTCGTGGATGCAGAAGATGATGGCGCGCGCCGAGGAAGCGCAGCGCGCGGCCGAGGCCTCGCGCGGCAAGGGCGGCAAGCGCAAGTAGCACCATGGCGCGCCGGAGCACCATCGCGGCGATCGCATCGCCGCCGGGGCCCGGCGCGCGCGGCGTGATCCGGCTCTCGGGCCCGCGCGCATTCGAGTTCGTGCGCGCCTGCGCGCGTTTCGATGCGCCGGGCGCGCTCGAGGCGCGGGGAGCGTGGCGCGGTCGCCTGCACGACGGCGAGGGCGAGCAGCCTCTGATCGCGCTGGCGATGCCCGGGCCGCGCTCGTTCACGCGCGAGGACGTGTGCGAGCTGCACCTCCCGGGCTCGCCACCGCTGCTCTCGGCCGCTCTCGCGCGCCTCGTGGCGCTGGGCGCGGAGCTCGCGGCGCCGGGAGAGTTCACGCGCCGCGCGTTCGAGTCTGGGCGCATCGACCTGTCGCAGGCCGAGGGCGTGCTCGAGCTCGTGATGGCTCACGATGAGGCCGAGCGTCGCGCCGCGACCGCGCTGCTCTTCGGCGGGCTCTCGCAGCGGCTTGCGTCGCTGCGCGCGCGCCTGCTCGACGTGCGCGTCCTGTGCGAGGCGAGCCTCGACTTCGACGAGGCGGACACGGGCCACGTGCCGCACGAGGAGCTGCGCGAGCGGGCGGCGATCGTGGCGCAGGAACTCGAGGCCGCGCTCGGCTGGGAGCGCAGCCGGACGCGTCGTGCGCAGCGGCCGCGGGTGGTCCTCGTCGGCCAGCCCAATGCGGGCAAGAGCACCCTGTTCAACGCGCTCGTCGGCGGCGAGGCGCTCGTCAGCGAGCGCGCCGGGACCACCCGGGACGCGCTGCGCGGCATCTGGCGCTTGCCGACGCTGGACTGCGAGCTCGTCGACACGGCGGGCGAGAGCGAGGCGTTCCTCGCGCTGGCGGACGACCATCCCGATCGCGTGGCCCAGCGCATGGCGCAGCACGAGCGGCTCGCGGCCGACCTCGTCTTGCGGGTCTACGATGCGCGGGAAGCTGCGCCGCAGCGAGCGGAGGGCGAGCTGCTCGTGCGCGCCCAGAGCGACCGCGCGCAGGGCCCCGGCGACGGCCTCGCCACGAGCGCGCTCACGGGCGCAGGGCTCGGGGAACTCGGGACCGCGGTCGAGCGGGCGCTCTCCGAGCGACAGGCTGCCGCCGGCAGTGGTCGGGAGCTCTCCGAGCGGCACGGGGAGGCCCTGCGGCGCTCCCGGGAGCGGGTCCTCGAGGCGCTCGCCCTGCTCGACGCGCGGGGGCCGCTCGACCTCGTGGCGGAGTCCCTGCGGGCGGGGCTCGACGCCCTCGACGCGATCGAGGGCCACACCAGTCCGGAGGACGTGCTCGACGCCCTGTTCGCGCGCTTCTGCCTCGGAAAGTGAGCCCGGAGCGGGGGCGCAGCCGGTCGGACGGGGCTCCCCGCCCAGACACAAGATGTTGTAGGATGGCCGCCCCCGAGGCCCCGCCGCCCTCCCCCGATGAAGTGCCCGCGCTGCAAGCAGGACAACGACCGAGTCGTCGACTCGCGCGCCGCCCTCGAGGGAGCCTCGATCCGGCGCCGCCGCGAGTGCCTCGAGTGCTACCTGCGCTACACCACCTACGAGCGCGTCGAGGAGACGCCGCTGCGGGTGATCAAGAAGAACGGCGAGCGCGTGCGCTTCGAGCGCGATCGCGTGCTGCAGGGGATGATGCGCGCCTGCGAGAAGCTCCCGGTCTCGACCGAGGAGCTCGAGAAGGCCGCCGCGCGCATCGAGGCCCGCTGCCAGGAGGAGTACGACCGCGAGCTCCCGAGCTCCGTGATCGGCAACCTCGTGATGGAGGAGCTCAAGGGCCTGAATCAGGTCGCCTACGTGCGCTTCGCCAGCGTCTATCGCGAGTTCAAGGACGTGGCGCAGTTCCTCGACGAGTTGAAGCCGATCCTCGAGCAGCGCCGTCCGGAGGGCTCGTAGGGTGCCGACGCGCGTGCGCAAGCGCGACGGTCGGGAGGTGCCCTTCGACGCGCGCAAGATCGATGCGGCCGTCTGCAAGGCCCTCGACGCGGTCGGGGAGGTCGACCCCGGCTTCGCCGGTGAGATCGCCGGCGTGGTCACGCTCACGCTCGAGGGCCGTTACGGGGCGGACTCGCCGCCGGGCGCGGCGGTGCCGGGCATCGAGGAGATCCAGGATCTCGTCGAGCAGGCGCTGATCGAGCTCGGCCGTGCCAACGTCGCCAAGGCCTACATCCTCTACCGCGACCGCCGCGCGCGCGCGCGCGAGGCGCTGTCGGTGCACGACGGCGACGCGGTCGGCAAGCAGCGTGTCGAGGTGCAGGCCAAGGATCGCACCCAGCCGTGGAGCAAGGTGCGCATCGTGGCGGCGCTCATCAACGAGGCGCAGCTGCCGCGGGAGCTCGCGGAGAAGGTCGCCACGCGCGTCGAGGAGCGCGTGTTCGCCGCGCGCTGGCGGCAGGTCTCGACGGCGCTCGTGCGCGAGCTCGTCGACAACGAGCTCCTCGACCTCGGGCTGTCGGCGGCGTTGCGGCGCCAGGTTTCCTACGGCCTGCCGAGCTTCGACCTGCGCAACGCGCTCGCGCACGAGGACGCGCCGCTCGATCCCGCGCGCGCGGCGCAGGGCGAGGAGCTCGCCGAGCGCGGGATCCACCAGCGCATCGCCGGCGACGTGCTGCGGCGCTTCGCCCTCAACGAGGTGCTCGGCGAGGAGAGCGCGCGCGCCCATCTCGCGGGCGACCTGCATGTGCTCGACCTCGGCCGCCCGCAGCAGGCGCTGTGGTGCTCGGTGCCGGCGACGCTGCTGCAGGCCGGCGGGGCGCAGGCCGACGCGCCCTACGACGTCCTCGACGAGCTCGCGCTCGTGGCGCGCGATGTCGCGCACGGGGTCGTGCTCGAGGATGCCTCGGCGCTGCTCGCGCCGCTGTGCGCGAGCTCGCGCGGGTCGGCGCTCGAGACGTGGTTGCGGGCGCTGTGCGCGTGCGCCGGTGCGGCCGGTCGCTCGCTCGACCTGCAGGTCGGCGGCGGTGGCGCGCGCTCGCAGGCGGCGACGGATCGCCTGATCGAGGCCCTCGCGGCGTTGCCGCACGTGGCGCTTCCGCCGCGGCTCTTCATCGATCACTCCGACCTCGCGCGCCGGCTCGAGGACCGTGGGGGGGATCCGGCTTATCTCGCTGCGGTGGAAGCGCTGCTGCTCGCCGGGCGGCTGGTCCCGACCTGGGGCACCGACGCGGTGCAGTGCGTCGGGCCGGGCCTGCACCGCCACGCTCACGAGCGCGCGACGCTCGCCTGCGGCGGCGCGGTCGCGATCAACCTGCCGCGCATCGCGCTGCGCGCGGGACCGTGGCGCGAGGATCGCGTGCTCGAGCTGCTCTCGGGGGCCGCGACAGCGGCCGTGGATGCGCTCGCGGAGCTGGCGGCCTTCCAGCGGCGCACGCGCGGCTCGCGGCCGGGCGACCTGCGCGGGCGGCTCGCCTACGCGGTGACGCCCGTCGGCCTGCGCGAGGCGCTCGCGACGCTCGGTGACGGCGACGTGCGACCGGATCAGGGCGCGCGGCTGGTCGGTTTCCTCGCCGAGGCATTGCAGCGCGCGGGCGATGCCAAGCGGCTCGCCGTCGTGCTCACGCCCTACTTTGGCGAGCAGGCGCGCGCGCGCTTCGCGGAGCTCGACGCCGCCTTGCCGCAGCACGCTCAGCGGCTGCTGTTCGGCGAGGCTGCGCCGGCGGCGTCGCGCGCTCCCTACGTCGTCGGTTATCGGCTCTCGCCCGTGCACGGGCGGACGCCGTGGTCGGCGGAGTCCGTGCTGCTGTCGACTGTCGAGGTCGGAGCGCTGCATCCCCTGCCCGAGGACACTTCGCGCGGCGGTCCGCTGTCGCTCGTCGAGTCCTGGCGGCGCTTCGATCGCCTGCGCGAGGATTCCGGCGAGCGCGAGCTCGCTCCGCAGTCCTCCGTCGTCACCCAAGAGTCCCACCTGTTCGACCCCGAGATCCGCACCCCGGAACCGTCCGCGCGCGAGCGCGCGAGCGGCCCCACCCGCTGACCATGCGACTGCAACGCCTCGAACTGTTCGGCTTCAAGTCCTTCGCCGATCGCACGACGCTCAACTTCAACGACGCCTTCACGGGCATCGTCGGACCCAACGGCTGCGGCAAGTCGAACGTGGTCGACGCCGTGCGCTGGGTGCTCGGCGAGACGCGTCCGACGTCGATGCGCGGCGGCGAGATGACGGACGTGATCTTCAAGGGCTCGGTCTCGCGCCCGCCGATGAACGTGGCCGAGGTCACGCTCGTGCTCGACAACACCTGCGGCACGATCGCGCAGCAGGGCTCGGAAGTGGCGATCACGCGCCGCGTGTACCGCTCGGGCGAAGGCGAGTACCTGATCAACGGCGAGCGCGCGCGCCTGAAGGACGTGCGCGACATGCTGTTCGACACCGGCCTCGGGAGCCGCGGCTACTCGGTGCTCGAGCAGGGCAAGATCGACGCCGCGCTCTCGGCCAACTCGCTCGACCGCCGCGCGATCTTCGAGGAGGCGGCCGGCATCAGCCGCTACAAGGTCAAGCGCAAGGAGACGGACGTCAAGCTCAAGCGCGTCGAGGCGGACCTCGTGCGCCTCGACGACGTGCTCAAGGAGCTCGGCAGCCGCGTGCGCTCGCTCAAGATCCAGGCCGGCAAGGCCGAGCGCTTCGTCGCCGCGCGCGACCTGTGGAAGGGCCAGCGCTCGCGCTACCTGAAGCACCGCCTGCACGAGGGGCGAAGCGCGCTCGCGAGCCTCTCGGAGCAGATCACGGCGCTCGAGGCGCGCTGCGAGTCGCTCAAGACCTTGCGCGCCGACGGCGAGTCGGACGTCAGCACCCGCGAGCGCGAGCAGGAGACCATCTCGGCCGAGATCGACCGTCTCTCGGGCGAGATCCGCCGACTCGTCGGCGAGGACAGCGAGTGCGCGGAACGCCAGCGCCAGCTCGAGTCGCGCGCCGCGGACCTGCGACGCAACTCCGAGGGCGAGGCGCGACGCGCCGAGGAGCTCGGGCGCGTCGTCGAGACGCGCAGCGCGGAGATCGAGGACGTGCGCACGCGCAAGGCCGCGATCGAGGAGCAGCTCTCGCAGTCGCGCAGCACCGCCGACGGCGAGCAGGTGACCCTGCGCGAAGCCCGCAACACCCAGCGCGAGCTGCGCGCCAACTGCGAGCGCCAGAACCAGATCGTGCTCTCGCACCTGAACGAGCGCACCGCCGCGCAGAACCTCGAGCGCACGATCGAGCTCTCGCGCCCGAGCTTGTCGGAGCGCCTGCAGCGCGCGCAGCTGCGCATGGAGGAGTCCGGCCGCGAGGTCGAGGTCCTGCACGGCGACCAGTCGGCCGCCGAAGGTCGCGTGATCGACGCGCAGAACGACCTCGGCGTGGCCGAGACGACGCTGCGCGACCTGCAGGCCGGCCAGCAGGCGCTCGAGCGCGAGGAGCAGGAGCGTCGCGCCGCGCGTTCCAAGCACGAGGTCGAGCGCGCGCGCCTCACCAGCCGCATCGACACGCTCAAGGACATGGAGCACGAGCGCTCGAGCCTCGAGGCGGGCGCGCGCGCGCTGCTCGAGGGCACGCGCCGCGGCCAGGGCCCGTGCGAACCCGCGCAGCTCAAGGGCCTCGTCGCCGACCACCTGCGCACGTCGACGCGCCTCGCGCGCGCCCTCGACGCGGCGCTCGGACCGGCGGCGCTCGGCCTCGTCACGGAGGATCCCGAGCTCGCCGGTCGCATGCTGCGCTGGCTCTCGGAGCGCAAGTCCGGCCAGGTGCGCGTGTACGTGCCCGGCGGCATCGGTGTGCGCGAGCAGGGCAAGCGCGACGCCGCGCTCGCGCCCTTCCCGCGTCTGCTCGACGAGCTCGAATGCAGCGGCGGCTTCGAGCCGCTGGCGGCGCTGCTCGTCGGCGACGTGCTGGTGGTCGAGGAGCTCGAGCTGGCGATCGCGCTCGTGCGCGAGCACCCGCAGTGGCGCTTCGTCACGCCCGCGGGCGACCTCGTCAGCGCGGCCGGCGTGTTTGGCGGTCACCGCGAGGTGACGCAGGGTGCCGTCGGTCGTCGCGCGACCGCCGCGGAGTTCGCGCGCGAGCTCGAGGGCATCGAGAAGGCGATCCGCGAGGAGACGGCCGAGCTCGAGCGCATCGCGGGCGAGCGTCGCGTGGTGGCCGAGCGCCGCGCGCACGCGCAGTCGGAGTGCGACCGCCGTCGTCAGCAGCTGACGGACGCGCGGGCGCAGGCCCAGACGGCCAAGGCGCGCATCGCGGACCTCAGCCGCGTCGCGGGGCAGCTCGCGCGCGAGCACGAGGCGATCCTCGCCGACCAGCGCCGCCTCGACTCGGAGCTCGCTGGCGCGCAGAAGCGGCATGCGACGGCCCAAGCCAACTTCACGCGCGAGAACGAGAAGCTCGCGGTGCTCGATGCCGAGCGCGTGGCGCTCGAGGCGCGCATCGAGACGCTGCAGTCGAGCGCCTCTTCGGCGGAGAGCATCGTGATCCGCCAGAACGCCGAGCTCAGCACGCTGCACGCGCGCGTGCGCGACCTCGATCGCGGCCTGTCGGAGGCCCGTGCCGAGCTCGAGCGCTCGACGCGGCTGTCGCGCGAACATGCGGAGGCCGCCGAGGCCGCGGTCGCCGAGGCCGCGCGCGTGCGCGTGCGCGGGGACGAGGTGCTCGTCGAGCGCGCGGCGGCCGAGGCGCGCTTCAAGGAACTGCGCGAGGCGGAGTCCGCCGGTCGCGAGGCCGTCAGCGTGTTCCGCGCGCGCGTCGATGCGGTGACGCGCGAGCTCGAGAGCCTCGCCGGCGAGCTGTCCGAGCGTCGCATGGACGCGCAGAAGATCGAACTCGTCGCCGCGGAGCTCGTCGTGCGCACGCGCGAGGACCTCGGCATCTCCGAGGCCGAGCTGCTCGAGGGCTTCGAGCCCGAGGCCGAGCTCGCGGAGGCCGGCGCCCTCGACGGGCTCGAGCAGGAAGTGGCCGAACTCAAGCGCGCGCTCGACGCCATCGGTCCGGTCAACACCGACGCCGTGGCCGAGCTCTCGGAGTCGCAGGCGCGCTTCGACTTCCTCACGGGTCAGCGCAAGGACATCGAGGAATCCCGCAAGGTCCTCGCCGATGCGCTCGCGCACCTGAACCTCGAGAGCCAGCGGCTCTTCGAGCAGACCTTCGAGGAAGTGCGCAAGCACTTCAACGACCTGTTCCGCCTGCTGTTCCAGGGCGGCAAGGCCGACCTCGCGATCGAGCAGGGCGTCGACCCGCTCGAGGCCGGCGTCGAGATCTCCGCGCGCCCGCCGGGCCGCGAGATGCTCCCGATCCGCATGCTCTCCGGCGGCCAGCGCACCATGACGGCGCTCGCGCTCCTGTTCGCGGTCTTCCGCGCCCGTCCGAGCCCGTTCTGCGTGCTCGACGAAGTCGACGCGGCGCTCGACGAGACCAATGTCGGTCGCTTCCTGAGCATGGTGTCGAGCTTCCGCGCCCAGTCGCAGTTCGTCGTCGTGACCCACAACAAGGGCACGATGGGGGCCTGCGACCGCCTGTACGGCATCACCATGGAGACCAAGGGCGTCTCGTCGTGGGTGTCCGTGCAGTTCCAGGACGTCGAGAAGTTCGTGCCGGAGATCACGAGCGGCGTGGCTCCGGACCCGACCGAGGCCGAGGAGCGCGGACCCGCGGTCGTGCCGCTCGCCGAGGAGGCGCTGCCGGAGTACGTGATCCATCCGGTGGCGGGCACGTCGGTCGCGGCCGAGCCGGAGCCCGCGCTCGAGCCGCTGCCCGAGACGATCGAGCCCGGAACCTAGACGATTCGCTCGCCCGAGGCGGGGGGCGGACCCTCGCCCGGGCGCGGTTCGGACCGGCGCCATGGATTCGGCCGGCCACGTGCGCCGATAGGATGGCGATTCGCATGGCCTCGCCGCGCCCGTTCCCGAGCCTCGCTGCGCTCGCCCTCGCCCTTGCGCCGGCTGCTCCCGCCGCTGTAGCGGTCCAGGAGCCTCGCTACCGCTCGTGCGAAGAGCTCGAGCGTGCCTTGGACGAAGCCGCCGTGCTCGAGGGCTCCCGGCTGCGCCGGCTCGAGCATGCAGGACTCGTCGCGGCGGGCGTGCGCGCCTTCGAGATCGCGACCCCCGGGCCGATCGAGGCTTCGCAGCGACCGACCCTGCTCGTGCTCGGAGGCTTCGACGGCATCTCGCTCGCCGGGTCCGAGGCCGCCGCGGCCTGCGCGCGCGCGCTCGGTGCGCCCGCAAGCCCGCTCGGGCCTGAGGTGAGCGTGGTGATCGTGCCCTGCGCCGCACGCGCCGCGCTCGTGCGCTATCTCGCGGACCAGCGTGGCGACGGCGGCGACGACACGCCGGTCGATCTCGACCGCGACGGCAGCGTCGACGAGGACGGCCCGGAGGACCTCGACGGCGACGGGCTGGTGCTCTCGATGCTGGTCGAGGATCCCGCCGGCGCGTGGGTGCTCTCCGACGACGACCGCTTCCTCGTGCCCGCGGGGCCGCTCGACGCGCCGCGGCTGTCGCTGCGTCCGGAGGGGCGCGACGACGACGGCGACGGGCGCTTCAACGAAGACGGGCCCGGCGGGGTGGCGCTCGAGCGCAGCTTCCCGCTCGAGCGACCGGCGGCGGACCCGAGCACGGGAGCGCTGCCGCTCTCGCAGCCGGCTGCGCGCGCGCTGGCGGATCTCGTGCTCGAGCGTCGTGTGTTCGCGGTGCTCTCGCTGCAGGGCTCGCACGGCCAGCTCGCCGGCCCCGGGGGCACGGCTTCGATCGAGAGCTGGGCGGCACCCGACCGGGCGCTGTACGAGCTGTGCGTGCGCGAGTTCCGTGCGGCCACCTCGCGCGTGCAGGAGCAGCCGCTGTCGCGGCGCGCCGCGCGCCTGCGCGACGAGGGCGGCAGTGCGCAAGACTGGTTCGCGGTGGTCGGTGGCGCGCTCTCGCTCGAGCTCGCACCGTGGGGGCCGCGGGTGGCGCTCGCCGCGCGCGGTGCGGCCCTCGACGCGCGCTTCGTGCGCGAGACCGGCTCGGGGCCGCGGGCTCCGCTCGAGCGCGACCTGCGCTGGCGTCCGTACCTCGACGACGTCACGGGCGGCTCGGCGTTCGTGCCGTGGACCCCGCACCTGCTGGGCGGGACGCGCGTGCGGATCGGAGGCTGGAAGCCGTGGACCATCGAGAATCCGCCGGCTGCGGACCTGCCGCGCGCGCTCGCGGGGATCGAGCGCTTCGCGCTCTCGCTCGCGGAAGGTGCGCCGAAGCTCGAGCTCGAGGTTCGGGCGGAGCGCGACGGGCGGATCGCGACGCTCCGCGCGCGCGTGCGCAACGTGGGGCGCCTGCCGACGTCGCTGGCGGCGCGTTCCGCCGTGCGCTCGACGGGGGGCGTGACGCTCGAGCTCGCTCTCGAGGAGGGCCACGAGCTGCTCGCGGGCCGCGAGCTCGACACGCTGGGCACCCTGGCGGGCGGCGAGAGCTCCGTGGAGCGCGAGTGGATCGTGCTCGCACCCGAGGGCTCGGCGCTCGCGCTGCGCGCGACGGCCCCGTGGTGCAATCCCGTGCGCGTCGAGGTGCGACCGTGAGCCTGCTGCTCGCCGCGCTCCTCGCGCTGGCGCAGGATCCCGCGCCGGCACCGCTGCCCGAGGAGGTGTCTGCGCCCGCGCCCGAGTCCGAAGGCTACTGCACGCCCCGTCGGCTCGCGCTGCTGCTCGAGGAGCTCTCGACCAAGCATCCCGATCTCGTGCGGGTCGAGTCGCTCGGTCGCAGCGCGTCCGGGCTCGAGCTTCCGGTGGTCACCTTGGCGCGGCTCGAGGGCGATTCCCCGCGCTCCCGACCGGCTGTGCTGCTCGTGGCGGCCATCGGCCCCGAGGATCTCTTCGGCACGGAGCTCGCGCTCGCGCTGGTGCGCCAGATCGTGTCCGACGCGCGTCGCGAGGGAGCGGTGCGCGAGCTCCTTGGGCGGGTCGTCGTGCACATCGTGCCGTGCCTGAACCCCGACCTGCGCTCGCAGGCCATCGCGGCGCTCGACTCCGGCTCGCTGGCGCTGGCGCCGCGGCGAGTCGAGCTCGACTGCAACTTTCCCTCGGGCTGGGATCCCGTCGCGGAGGCGGGAGCGGGCCCCTATCCGCTGTCCGAACCCGAGTCGCGCGCACTGGCGGAGTTCCTGGTCGCGCGTCCCAACGTGTCGGCCTGTCTGCGACTGGTGCTGCCGGCGCCCGAGCAGGCCGTGGCGCACTCGTGGCCCGATGCGGACGTGCAGGTGCAGGGCGAGCTGTGTGGCGCGCTCGATGCCGGCGGGCTCGAGCGAATCGAGCGCGCGCCCGGCTCCTTCCTCAGGTTTGCCTACGGCGAGCGCGGCGCGTTCGTCGCCGCGCTGCAGTTTCCGTTCGAGCGCGGCAGCCCGCTCTCCTTGCCGCGCGTGTCGGAGATTCCGCGCCTCGCGCGCGGTGCGGTCGGTGGCGTCCTGCACGTCGCGCGTGCCTTGCCGCAAGTCGAGCTCACCGCTCCGGCGGTGGCCTCGCTGGCGCCTTCCCAGTGGAGCGTCGACCTCGAGCTCCACAATCGCGGCACCCTGCCGAGCGCGAGCGCCCGCGCGCGGGAGGTCGGGGTCGTCGGCGCGCCGGAGCTCGAGGTCATGGGCGCGCGGCTTGTGGCGGCGGCCGCGCTGTCCGCGGGCGAGGCGCGCTCGCTGCCGGTGCGCGGTGCACGCATCGCGCTGCCAGAACTCGGCGGCAGCGAGCGACTGGGGCTGCGCATCTTCCTGTCCGCGGACGCGGGCAGCGACGTGCGCATCGAGGTGCGTGCCCCGCGGGCCGGGAGCGCACGCGCCGACGCGCGGCTCGAGTAGGGCCCGAGAGGACGTTCAGCGTCGCGGCGCGAGGCGCTTCTCGAGCTCGGGCAGGGCTGCGAGAACGATGCGCGCGGTGATGGCGAGGCTCTGCTCGCTGCACTTGTCGAGCGTGTCCTCGTGCGTGTGCCACCACGAATTTTCGGGGCCGTAGCTGAAGTCGATCAGGTCGAGCGCCGGGATGCCGACCTCGAGAAACGAGAGGTGATCGTCGGCGATCGCGTCGCGCGGACCGTCGACGTGCGCAGCGAGTCCCTCGCGTCGCGCCGCGGCGAAGACGAGCTCGGACAGCCAGGCGGTCGAGTACGGGTCGCGGTGGAAGCGCAGGTCGCGGTCGCCGCACATGTCGAGCACGATGACCGCCTTGGTGCGCTCGCGCTCGTCGCGGACCTTGAGCTGCGCGGCGTGGTGTTTGCTCCCGTAGCGATTGTCGGGATCGATCCACTGCGGGCGCACGGCTTCCTCGCCGTCGACGAAGAGGAAGCGCAGCGCGATCGTGCGCGGGCCGGCGGCGGCGAGCCCGCGGGCGAGCTCGAGCAGCGTCGCCGTGCTCGAGCCTGCGTCGTTGGCGCCGACGAACGGGAAGTCCATGCGCTTCGTGTCGAAGTGCGACACGAAGATCACGAGCGGAGCCTGCGCGTCGCCGCCCTTGGCGTCGAGGTCCGCGTAGATGTTGGCGAAGTCCACCTCACCACGCGGGGTCGGTGCGCGGAATGGCTCGCGACGCGGCTCGAGGCCGGCCTTCTTCAGCTCGTCCTCGAGCCAGGCGCGCGTGGCGTCGAGAGCGGCGCTGCCGGCCGGGCGCGGGCCGAAGCTCAGCTGCTTCTCGAGGTCGCGCCACGCCCGGGCGGAGTCGAAGGTCACCGCCGGTGCGCCCGCCTGCTCCGAAGGAGCCGAGCTGGGAGCGGGCGCCGGTGCAACCGCCGGGTCGGGGCACGACGCGAGGCACGCGGCGAGGAGCGGAGCGAGGAGGAACGGCGCGAGGCCGCTGCGGCGGGGCGACATGGGGCAGGCAGGGTAGCCCGCCTCGCCCCCGCGCTCCAAGGGGCTCGATGCGGAACGCATTTCCGGGCCCGCGACGCAAGACGGCGCGCTCCGGCGCCCGAAGAGACGTCCCGAAAGTCCCGCCGCGCCGACCCCGCGCGCGGGCCCACTGACCCATGCACGAGCCCCGACCGTCCCTGATGGACTTGGCCCTGCGCGCGCAGGACGCCGAGCAGCGCCGCAAGCTCAGCTACGAAGGCAGCTTCGCGGACTACCTCGCCCTGCTCGAGCAGCGACCCGCGCTCGCGCGCAATGCGTTCCAGCGCATGGTCGACATGCTGGAGCACTTTGGCTGCGAGCCGTCGCGCGAGCGCGGCGCGCGCCGGCGCTGGAAGCTGTTCGACGACCCGCTCGGTGGCGGGCGCGATGCCGTGTACGGGCTCGACGCGCGTCTCGAGGAGCTGGTGGCGACCCTGCGCGCCGCGGCGCGTGGGCTCGGTCCGGAGCGCCGCGTGATCCTCCTGCACGGTCCGGTGGGCTCCGCCAAGAGCACCATCGTGCGCCTGCTCAAGCGTGGCCTCGAGCACCACTCGCGCACGGACGACGGCGCGCTCTACACGTTTGACTGGGAGATCGACGGGGCCCGCATCCCTTCGGCGATGCGTCAGGAGCCGCTGCTGCTCCTGCCGCGCGAGGCGCGTGCGGAGGTCGAGCGTCGCCTCAATCGCGACCTCGGCCGCGAATGGACCCTGCGCATCGAGGGTGAGCTCGATCCAGTCTCGCGCTACTGGATGGGAGAGCTGATGCGCCGTCACTGTGGCGACTGGTCGCGCGTGATCGAGCACGTGCGCGTACGGCGCGTGGTGCTCTCGGAGGAAGAGCGCCTTGGCATCGGCACGTTCCAGCCGAAGGACGAAAAGAACCAAGACTCGACCGAGCTCACGGGCGACGTCAACTATCGCCAGCTCGCGGAGTACGGCAGCGACTCCGATCCGCGCGCCTTCAGCTTCGACGGCGAGTTCAACGTCGCGAATCGCGGGCTGCTCGAGTTCATCGAGGTGCTCAAGCTCGACGTGGCCTTCCTGTACGACCTGCTCGGCGCCTCGCAGGAGCACGCGATCAAGCCGCGCAAGTTCGCGCAGACCTCGATCGACGAGGTGATCCTCGGTCACACCAACGAGCCCGAGTACCGCAAGCTCGCGTCCAACGAGTTGATGGAGGCGTTCCGCGATCGCACGATCAAGATCGACGTTCCGTACAACCTCTCGGTCAAGGACGAGGCGCGCATCTACGAGCGCACGTTCCACGCCTCGCGCCTCAACGGACGCACGCTCGCGCCGCACGCGCTCGAGATGGCGGCACTGTGGGCCGTGCTCACGCGGCTCGAGGAGCCGCGACAGGGCGGCCTGAGCCTCGTCCGCAAGGCGCGGCTGTACGACGGCGAGAGCGTACCCGGTCACGGTCCCGAGATGGTCGCGGAGCTGCGTCGACAGGCCCCGCGCGAGGGACTCGGCGGCGTCTCGCCGCGCTACGTGCAGGATCGCATCGCGGCTGCGCTCGTCGGGGAGCGCACGACCGTGACGGCGCTCGACATTCTCGCCAGCCTCGAGAGCGGACTGTCGCACTCGAGCCTCGTCTCGAACGAGGAAACGCGTCGTCGCTACGCGCAGCTCGTCGGGCTCGTCCGCGAGGAGCACGAGCAGCTCGCGCGCGACGAAGTGCAGGCGGCGCTCGCGGCGGACGGCGAGGCGCTCGACCGGCTGTGCGCCAAGTACGTCGAGAACGTCCGGGCTCATGCCACGCGCGAGAAGGTGCCCGATGCGTTCGGACGGCCACTGGCCCCCGACGAGCGCCTGATGCGCTCGATCGAGGAGAAGCTCGAGATCGCCGAGGCGCGGCGCGATGACTTCCGCATCGAGCTGCTCAACTTCGTCTCGCAGCTGCAGCGCGACGGTCGCACCTTCGAGTGGCGCTCGAACCGCAGGCTGCTGCGCGCGCTGGAGCAGAAGTCCTTCGAGGACGCGCGCGACTCGATCCAGCTCGTCACCGGCGGTGCGGACGTGGTCGATCCCGAGGCGCGCGAGAAGCTCGCGCGGCTCCGGACGCGCCTGATGCGGCAGTTCGGCTACGACGAGCTCGCCGCGGACGAGCTGCTCGCCTTGGTCTCGAGCCTGCTCGCGCGCATCGCGCCGCGAGCCCGCGGGCTGGAGGCCGCCTAGGCCATGGATCGCATCGAGGCCGACCGCGCGCGCTTCCGCGAGATCGTTCGCGGGCGCATCCGCACCGACCTCGGGCGCTACCTATCGACGACGGAACTGCTGGCGCGCGTCGGCGAGCAGGCCGTCAGCGTGCCGATCCCGCAGGTGGAGCTGCCGCGCTTCGAGTTCGCTCCGTCGGGAGAGGAAGGCCCGGGCCAGGGCGGTGGAGCCCGCAACGAGAGCTCGTCGCCCCGCGGGGATGGCAAGGCCGGCGAAGGTGCCGCGGGCGACGTGCTCGGGCAGCACGCGCTCGAGGTCGAAGTCGAGCTCGACGAACTGGCGGATATGCTCGGCCGGGAGCTCGGCTTGCCGCACATCCAGCCGCGCGGGCGTCGTGAGCTCGAGAGCGAGGGTGCGCGTTACTCGGGCCTGCGCTCGCGCGGTCCGGATTCGCTGCGCCATGCGCGCCGAACGTTCTCGGCGGCACTGCGACGGACCATCGCCTCGGGAGCATGGGACCCTGCGCAGCCGCGCGTCGTGCCCGAGAGAGACGACCTGCGCTTCCGTGCTCCTCGTCCGGCCCTGCGCCCCCAGAGCTCGGCGGTCGTGTTCCACATGATGGATGTGTCCGGCTCGATGGGGCGGGAGCAGAAGGAGATCGTGCGTCTCGAGGCGTTCTGGATCGACACGTGGCTGCGCAGCCAGTACCGGAACCTCGAGGTCGTGTACATCGTCCACGACGCTGCGGCGAAGCTCGTCGATCACGACACCTTCTTCCACCTGCGCGAGTCCGGTGGGACGCGCATCAGCTCGGCCTACGAGCTGTGCCTGCAAGTGATGCGGGAGCGCTATCCTCAGGAGCAGTGGAACGTGTATCCGTTTCACTACTCCGATGGCGACAACTGGTCGGCGCGTGACACCGAGCGCTGTGTCGAGCTGCTGGGCACGGAGCTGCTTCCGCGCGTCAACCAGTTCTGTTACGGGCAGGTGCGCAGCGCATACGGCTCGGGGCAGTTCAAGAAGGACCTCGATCTCGCGTTCGGCGCGGATCCGCGGCTCGTGACGACGAACGTCGCCGAGCGCGGCGAGGTGATGTCCGCGATACGGGCCTTCCTCGGGAGTGGCCGCTGATGGGCGCGAAGCCGCAGCTCGCGCAGGCGCTTCCTCCGCACCTCTCGGGGTGGGCACGGCACATCGAGGAGGTGGCGCGTGGCCACGGTCTCGATTTCTATCCGCTCGAGTTCCACCTCGTCGACGCGTGCGACGTGAATGCACTCGCCGCGCTCGGTGGCTTTCCGGTGCGCTATCCGTCGTGGCGCTTTGGCATGGAGTACGAGCGCATCGAGAAGGCGCACGGCTGGGGCCTGAGCCGCATCTACGAGCTGGTGATCAACACCGATCCCGTGATCGCGTGGCTCGTGCGCTCCAACGCGGAGAGCGAGCAGAAGCTCGTCATGGCGCACGTCTGCGGACACGCCGACTTCTTCCGCCACAACACGTGGTTCGCCGATACG
>CAITGX010000160.1 GCA_903892045.1 uncultured Planctomycetota bacterium
ATGGCTCCGGCGGTGCGGCCGGCGTTCCAATCGGGCGTGGTGACGGTGAGCACGACGAACATCCCGGACGGGGTAGCGACGCTCACGCTGAGCTCGGCGGGACTGGCGGCGCCGGTGGTGGCGACGGTCAGCATCGTGAACAACTCAGGAACCGTCACGCTGCCGGCGCTCGGGGCGGCCTCCGCAAGCGACGTGGTCGCGGCCGGGACGCTGGCCTTCACGGACGCGCTGGGCAACACGGTCGTCACGGCGGCGACGCCGGGCGTGTTCACGTGGGACGTGCCGGAGATCGTCGAGGCGGTGCCGGCGAATGCGCCGTTCGATGTGGCCACCGGGGTGGTGTTCCGGCTCGAGGACCACGTGGCGACGAGCGGGTTCGGGACGGCGACCTTCGGGGCGGCGGCGCCGCAGGGGGCGTTCCTGTTCGCGGCGGGCGGGCAGACGTGGGTGAGCACGACGGCGCCCGCGCAGGCGGCTCCGGGGCCGGTGAGCGTGCTGCTGCGGTTCGGCAGCGAGCTCACGCTGGAGCAGCGCGGCTTCGTGTACCTCGGGCCCGGGATCACGAGCCTGTCGGCGACCGAGGGCTGGCAGGCGGGCGGCGAGGCGCTCGAGGTCGGGCTGTTCGGCTTCGTGCCGGGGGCGCCGGTCGAGGTGCGGCTCGGGAGCGGAGCGCAGTTCGTCACGGCCTCGGGCGTGGCCACGGGCGTGAGCTCGGGAAGCCGCGTCAGCGTCACCACACCCCAGCAGCTCGTGAGCGGCGCGCTCGACCTCGAGGTCGTGCAGTTCGCGGGGCAGCCGGGCGAGAAGCGCGCGAGCTCGCCGGGGGCGTGGCTCGCGAAGGCGCCGGCGGTGCTCGGGGTGAATCCGGCGAGCGCGTATCAGGGTGGCGGCGAGACGCTGGTCGTCGCGCTCGCGGGACTCGCGCCGGGCCAGCCGACGCAGGTCCGACTCGGGCCTCAGCAGCACGTCGTCACGAACGTGGGAACGCTCGCGGCGTCGACGGCGACGGTGACGAGCCAGCTGTGGACGAGCCCCGGGCCGGTGACGGTGAGCGCGCGGCAGAAGGTCGGCGCACCGGACGAGATCGGAGCGAGCCTCGCGGCGGCGCTCGACGTGGTCGGACCGGCGCTGGCGAGCCTCCTGCCCACGAGCGGGCCGCTGGAGGGCGGCACGGTTGTCGTCGCCCAGACGAGCGGCTTCGATCCGAGCCAATCGGCGCAGGTGCAGCTCGGCGGCACGACGCTGGTCGGCACGGTGGCGGGCAGCGGCGCGGGGCAGACGGTCACGTTCCGCACCACGCGCGCGAGCGCGAGCGGCGCCACGAGCGTGACGATCTCGCAGGGCGTGCTCGTCGCGACCCTGACGTCGGGCTTCACGTTCGACGCCGCGCGCGTCACGAACTTCTGTCAGGCCAAGCTGACGAGCGCCGGGACGCTGCCCGTGATCGGGTTCAGCGGCTCGCCGTCGCTCTCGACGGGTGACTTCGCGATCACGCTCAGCAACGCGCTGCCGGACAAGTACTGCCTGTACTTCTTCGGCGAGTCGCCGCTCACGAACACGCCGTTCTACGGCGGCAAGCTGTGCGTCGCGGGCAATATCAAGCGCGGCCCGACGGTGCTAACCAACGCGAATTCGTTCGTGAGCTGCCCGTTCCCGGTCACGCCGGCGCTCGTCGGCCAGAACCGCTACTTCCAGTGGTGGTTCCGCGACCCGGCGGACCCGTTCTCCGTCGGCCTGACGGGCGGCCTGCGCGTGCTCGGCTTCTATCCGTAGCGCACGGGCTGGGTGCGTGGGCCGGGAGCGCGGGCCGCAGGACGCGCGCGGGAATCGACGGGGCTGGCTGCCGGGCGCGGTGGCCGGCCCCGCGTACCTGTGGGGAAGAGCCGGTCGGTGGGGCGCCGGTAGGTGGGGCAGGCGAGCAGGGTAGGCTGTTGCGCATGGCCGCCGAGGCTCCGCAGTCGCAGCCCTTCCCGCAGGTGCCGGGGTATCGCATCGAGGGCGTGCTCGGGCGCGGGACGGCGGGGACGGTGTACCGGGCGGTGCAGCTGGCGGTGGAGCGGCCGGTGGCGCTCAA
>CAITGX010000161.1 GCA_903892045.1 uncultured Planctomycetota bacterium
GAACTCGCGCACCTCCTTCCACGAGGCCGGCTCCGCGACGGCGAGCTCGGAGCCGTTCAACGTCACTCGCAGCGACTCCCGCGCTCTCACGCTCAGCGTGGCGCTGGCCGGAATTGCGGCGAGCTCGAACTCGCGACGAAACGCCGTGGTGACGGGAGCGACGCGTCGCAGCGCCGCCGTGGGCGCTGACGGGAACGTGATCCACTCCGCGCCGTCGTGCTGCGCGAGGAAGGGCGCGCGCGGGTCGAGCCACACCTTGCGTGCCATGGCGAGCGCGAACGCCGCGAGGAGCGCGAGTGCGAGCGCGATGCGGAAGCGCGGCGAGCCGAGTGCGGCCATGCGTCGATGCTAGCCTCGCTCCAAAACGAGCGCACCCGCGCCGGCCGTTCGCCTGCGCGGGTGCGCCCAGTTCGCGTCGCAGCTCAGCGCTTCACGGACAGCGAGGTGATGCCCGGGAGCGCCTTGCCCTCGAGCAGCTCGAGCGAAGCGCCGCCCCCCGTGGAGACGTGCTTCACCTTGGCCGACAGCTTGAGCTGCTCGAGCGCCGCGACGGAGTCTCCGCCGCCGACGACCGTGTAGCCCTTGGCCGCCGCGACGGCCTTGCCGACCGCCTTGGTGCCCTCGCAGAAAGCCGGCATCTCGAACACGCCCATCGGGCCGTTCCAGACGATCGTCTGGGCCCCCGCGATGCGCTCGGCGAAGAGCTTGCGCGTCTTCGGACCGATGTCGAGCGCCATCCAGCCGTCCGGGATCGACTCGACCGTCTTCGCGGCGGCATCCGCGGCGAAGCGGTCGGCGACCACGTGGTCGACCGGGAGCAACAGCTCGACCTTGCGCGCCTTGGCCTTGGCGAGCGCCGCCTTCACGACGTCCATGCGCTCGTCCTCGCACAAGGACTTGCCGATCCCCTGCCCCATGGCCTTGAGGAACGTGTACGCCATGCCGCCACCGACCAGCAGCGTGTCGCAGCGCTCGAGCAGGTTGTCGATCACGAGCAGCTTGTCGCTGACCTTGGCACCGCCGAGGATCGCGACCAGCGGCCGCTTCGGCTCCTTGAGCACGCGACCGAAGGCGTCGATCTCCGCCTGCAGCAGGCGGCCGGCGACGCTCGGCAGGAGCTTGGCGATCTCGCTCACCGAGCACTCGGCGCGGTGCGAGGTGCCGAACGCGTCGTTGACGAATACGTCGCCGAGGCGCGCGTAGGCCGCGCTCAGCGCCGGGTCCGCCTTCTGCTCGCCGGCGTTGAAGCGCACGTTCTCGAGCAGCACGACGCTGCCCGCGGGCGCTTCCGCCACGGCCTTCTCGATCGCGGGGCCCGTGCTGTCCTGCAGCGCGAGCACCTTGAGCTTGAGATGCTTCGACAGCCGCTCCGCGACCGGAGCGAGCCGCAGCTTCTCGTCGACGCCCTTGGGTCGTCCGAGGTGGCTCATCAGGACCACGGCGCGCGCGCCCTTGGCGAGCACCTCACGAATCGTCGGCAACGCCGCGCGGATGCGCGTGTCGTCGGTGATCGCTCCGTTCGCGTCCTGCGGGACGTTGAAGTCCACGCGCATGAGGACGCGCTTCCCCTTGACGTCGAGCGCGTCGAGTCCAGCGGCGCCGGCACCCGACGCGCTGGTCATTTTCCCGCGGGGGCGGCCTCCGCGGCAGCGGGCTTGGCCGCGGCCTTCGGCGCCTTGGGCAGCTTCATCTTGTTGGCGAGCTTCATCAGCTCGACCACGCGGTTCGAGTAGCCCCACTCGTTGTCGTACCAGGCCACGAGCTTCACCATGCGCTTGTCCATCACCATCGTCGACTGCGCGTCGAAGATCGTGCTGTGCGGGTTGCGCACGATGTCGCTCGAGACGAGCGGATCGTTCGAGAATTCGAGGATGCCCTTGAGGTCCTTCGACTTGGCGGCCTCGGCGTAGGCCTTGTTGATGTCCTCGATGGTCGCGTCCGTCTTGAGTTCCGCGACGAGGTCGACGACCGAGCCATCCGGCACGGGCACGCGCATGGCGACGCCATCGAGCTTGCCCTTGAGCTGCGGCAGCACCTTGCCGACCGCGCGGGCCGCGCCCGTCGTCGTCGGGATGATGTTGCAGGCCGCCGCGCGCGCGCGACGCAGGTCCTTGTGCGGCAGGTCGAGCACCTGCTGGTCGTTCGTGTAGGCGTGGACCGTCGTCATCATGCCGCGCACGATGCCGAAGCGGGCGTCGAGCACCTTGGCGAGCGGCGCGAGGCAGTTCGTGGTGCACGAGGCGTTCGAGATGATGCGGTGCTCGGGCTTGAGCGTGTCGTGGTTCACGCCGAGCACGATCATCGCGTCGACCTCGTCCTTGGGCGGCACGGTGAGCAGCACGCGCTTCGCGCCGGCGTCGATGTGCTTCTGGCAGGCTTCGCGCGAAGTGAAGATGCCCGTCGACTCGACCACGAAGTCGATCGCGTTCGCCGCGTGCGGCAGCTGCGCCGGATCCTTGATCGCGGTGATCGAGATCTTCTTCCCGTCGACCTTGATGAAGTCCTTGCCGGCCTCGACCTTGCCCGCGAACGGCCCGTGGACCGAGTCGTACTTCAGGAGGTGCGCCAGCGTCGCGGGATCGGTCAGGTCGTTGATGTGCACGACCTCGATGTCCGGATAACGCGAGGTGATGACGCGGAAGACGTTGCGGCCAATGCGGCCGAAGCCGTTGATCGAGATGCGCATGCCCATGGGGCGGTGTCCAGAAGGGGATCGGGGAACTGGGGGTGAAGCCAGGGAGAAGGGACGCTCCCGCGGACCCTGCCGGGCGGCCCGAGGGCGCGGTAGCACGGCGTAAGTCGTGGCTCCGACGCAACCTCGCGCAGAGGTGGCAGAATTTCCGCGGAAATCGGGGCGCGAGACTAGCCCTCCGCGCCGATTCGATCAACGCAGCACGAAGGCCCATGGCAGCACTTCCCCGCACCACTCCCGCCGACTGGAAGGAGCGCTGGCCCCGGCTGGCGCTCGCGGTCGGCCTCGAGCCGTCCGAGCCGGTCGCGCTCGGGCTCTCCGGCGGCGCGGACAGCGTGCTCCTGCTGCACTGGCTGTGCGCCAGCGAGCCGCGCCCGCCGGTGCTCGCCATCCACGTGGACCACGGGCTGCGCGGCAGCGAGTCCGACGAGGACCGCGAGTTCTGCGCCCGATTGTGCCGCGACATCGGAGTGCGCTTCCGCGCCCGCCGGGTGGCGCTCGAGCCGGGCTCCAACCTGGAGGAGCGCGCTCGAGAGGCCCGCTACGCCGTGCTCGCCGAGGAAGCGGCCAAGGCGCGCGTGCGCGTGCTGCTGACGGGGCACCACGCGGACGATGGCCTCGAGACGCTGCTCCTGCGCTGGATCCGGGGCTCGAGCCTCGCGGGGCTGCACGGTCCGGCGGAGCGCAGCCAGCTGGGCCAGTTGCTGCTCGTGCGGCCCCTGCTCGGCATGCGGCGCGGCGAGCTTCGCACGCTCCTGCGCGAAGCGGGCCTCGCTTGGCGCGAGGACAGCTCGAACGACGACCTGCGCCACACGCGCAACCGCATCCGGGCCGAGTTCCTGCCGTCGCTCGAGCAGCTGGGCGGATCCGACGCCGTCGAGAGCCTGCGGCAGTTCGCCGGGGCCGTCGAGAACCTCGAGCAGGACCTGTCCGCGCGCACGGCGGAGCTCGTGTGGCGTCCCCTGGCTGCCACGCGGGCGACGCGTCGCTCCAGCGCCAGCAATTTGGGCGGCACGCTGCGTCGCGCGCCGCTCGCTCGCTTGCCCTCCGCCCTCCAGCGCCGCGCGCTCTGGCGGCTGCTCGTCGAAGGCACCGCGCGTGCGCCGAGTCGACGCCTGCTCGGCAAGGTGATCGACGACCTCGGGCTCGGCCGCTGTGCGCGGCACGCGCTCTCCGGCGGCTGGACGCTGTGCCTGCGCTCGCGCTCGCTCGAGCTGCATCCGCCGCTCGAGGCCCTCGGCCCTCCCGCCCACGCTCCGGTCCGCTCCCCATGGCTGCCGTTTGCTGAGTTCGCCTCGGCGGACCCCACGGCGCCCCGACGCTCCCCGACCTGGGTCGAGCGCCTCGCCGCACCCGAGCAGGGCTTCCGCCTGCCCGTGCCGGGCAGCGTGACCCTGCCCGATGGCCGCCGCGTCGTGGCGAGCTGGGTCGAAGCCAGCGCGGAGCGCGAGGTGCCCCGTGATCCGCGGGCCGTCGAGCTCGAGGTGCCGTGGACCATGGAGCACCTGTGCGTGCGTTGGCCCCGCTCGCGCGACCGCTTCCACCCGCTGGGAGCCCCGGGCTCGCGGGCGCTGCGGCGCTTCCTCGCCGATGCGGGCGTGCCGCGCACCGAGCGCCGGCTGGTGCCCCTCGTGCTCCATGAGAGCGAGCTCCTCTGGGTGGCAGGCCTGCGCCCCGCGCACCCGTTCCGGGTTCGAGACGGAGCGCCGCGGAGGCTGCGCCTCGAGCTGCACGGCGGCGCGTTGCGCGCGAGCGAGGCCCGTCCGCGCACGCCCGGCGCGAGCAGGAACCGAGCGCAGCAGTTCGAGCTGCCGTTCGGCGCCGACGCGCCGTGACTCGGCCCGCTCCAAGGGGTAACCTGCTTCGCCCCGTGGTCCAAGACGTCCTGAGCGAGCCCTCCCGAGCCGTGGAGAACCTCCTGCGAGCCAATCTCGAGCGCGTGCGCGAGCGCATCGCCCGTGCGGCTCTGGCCGTCGGCCGTGCCCCGGCCGAGGTCGCCCTGCTCGCCGTCACCAAGACGGTCGACGCGAGCACGATCGCTGCGCTCGTGCGGCTCGGTCAGCGAGACCTCGGCGAGAACCGCGTCGACGTCCTCGGCCCCAAGGTCGAGGCCCTGCGGCAGCTCGGCCACGCCCCGCGCTGGCACATGATCGGTCACCTGCAGCGCAACAAGGCGCGCCGCGCCGTCGAGAGCGCGAGCGTGATCCACTCGGTCGACACGACGCGTCTGCTCGAGACTCTCTCGCGTCAGGCGGGCGAGCTCGGGCGCGAGCTCGAGATCTATCTCGAAGTGCGCGCCGTCGACGAGGGAGAGCGCAGCGGCTTCTCCATGGCCGAGATCCCGGCGGCGGCCGAGCTGGCGGCGCAACTCCCCCACCTGCGCCTGCGGGGCCTGATGGCCATGGCCGCTCCCAGCGAGCAGGCTCGGCCGTTCGACCTCCCGTCCCAGCTCGAGGCGCGGCGCACCTTTGCCGCGGTGCGTCGACTGGGCGAGTCGCTGCCCGCGCAGCTGTTCGAGGGCGGTCGCGTCGAGTACTCGACGGGCATGAGCTCCGATCTCGAGGCCGCGATCGCCGAGGGCTCCACGTGCGTGCGCATCGGCACGGCCCTGTTCGAGGGCCTGCGGACGGCGGGGGAAGAGCCGTGAGCGAGCAGCGCCTCTTGCTCGAGGTGATCGGCGACTCGCGTGCGCCGATCGAGCTTCCGCGCCAAGGCACGATGACGCTCGGCTCCGCGAGCGCGCGCGCGGACGTCGTCCTCGATGGACAGGGCGTCGCCGAGGTGCACTGTGCCATCGGCCGCGCGAAGAGCGGCGGATGGGCGATCAAGGATCTCGGCAGCGACTTCGGCACGCTCGTCAACGGCGAGCGTGTCACGCAGCGCAAGCTCGAGCCGGGCGATCTCGTCGTGCTGGGCTCGCGCCGCCTGCGCGTCGTCGAGCCTGGCGCGGCGGCCAAGCCGAAGGCTCCGGCGGCAGCGCCCGTCGCGGCGCCCGCTCTGGCGGACATCAAGCCCGCGGAAGCCAAGCCGGTCGAGGTCGCGCCGCGCGTGGATGCGCGCCTGCCGCAGGTGAAGGGCTATCGCGTCGAGAAGCTGCTCGGTCGCGGCGGCATGGGCGAGGTGTACCTCGCCGTGCAGGAGAGCCTCGGCCGTCCCGTGGCGCTCAAGGTGCTCGCGGCGCGGCTCGCGGCCGATGCCGAGTTCGTGCGCAAGTTCCAGTCCGAAGCGCGCGCGGCGGCGGCGCTCAACCACCCCAACGTGGTCACCGTGCACGACGTGTGGGAGGAAGGCGGACGCCACTTCCTCGCCATGGAGTTCATGGACAAGGGCAACCTCGAGCAGCGCCTGCAGCGCGACGGCAAGCTCGCGCCGAAGGAAGCGCTCGAGATCCTCAACGACGCCGCCAAGGCCCTCGTGTACGCGGAGCTGCGCGGCATCGTGCACCGCGACATCAAGCCGGCCAACTTGATGCAGAACTCGGTCGGCACCACCAAGCTCGCCGACCTCGGCCTCGCGATGCACCTCGAGGCGGAGGCCACCGAGAGCGACAACAAGAAGATCTTCGGCACGCCGCACTTCATCTCGCCCGAGCAGGCGCGCGGCGAGAAGGTCGACATTCGCTCGGACCTCTACTCGCTCGGAGCCACGCTCTATCGCCTCATTGGGGGCCGCACTCCGTTCGAAGGCGCGACCACGCGCGACATCCTGCGCGGTCACTTCCTCGAGGAACCCAAGCCGCTGCACGAGCTCGCGCCCGGCACGCCGCCGGCGCTGTCGGCGATGGTGCACCGCCTGCTCAAGAAGAAGCCCGACGAGCGCTACGCCTCGGCGGGTGTCCTGCTGCAGGAAGTTGAGCGCCTGCGCAGCGCGACGCTGCATGGGGCTCCGCTGCAGGGTGCGCCCACGGGTGCGGCCTCGGGCTCCAAGCTTCCGCTCGTGGTCGGCGCGGGCGTGGTGCTCGCGCTCGGCGCCGCCGCGTTCCTGTTCCTCGGTGGCGAAGACGGTGAGCCGCAGAAACCTCGCACGAACGGGTCGCAGGCCCAGTCCCCCGATCGCGCCACGCCCCCCATCGACCCCGTCGACGACGAGTTCTCGGGGAACGGTGGCACTCGTCCGACGACGGCGCCGGCCGACGACGACACGGCGCTCAAGCTGCGCGAGACGGAGGCGGAGAACGCGCTGCTGCGTGTCTCGCGCGAGCTCGACGCCGTCGCGCTGCAAGCCGAGCTGCGCGCGGTCGCGGAGAAGTTCGCCGGCACCACGGCCGCGCAGCGCGCGCTCGAGGAAGCCGAGAGCGTGCGCGAGAAGGCGCTGCGAGACGCGGCCGCCGTGGGCGCCTACGAGCAGTCGATCCGGGACTTCCTGGAGCGCGTGCAGCTCGCGGCCAAGACGGACAGCGGTCCGAAGCCGCTCGCGGACGCCATGCGGGCGATGCTGGCGCTAGAAGTTCCGGCCGCACTCTCCGCCGATGCGAATGCGCTCGCTCGTCGCCGCCAGGTGTTCGCCACGACGCTCGCCGATGCCCTCGCGCGGGCACGAGCGGATGCTGCGCGCGCCGATGAGCTCGAGCGCACCGGTCGCTTCGACGATCTCGCCGCGGCCTTGGGCCCGTGGATCGTTGCACTCGACATTCCGGCCATGCCGCCGGAACTCGGCCCCGACGTGCTTCCCGACCTCGGAGAGGTCGTGCTGCTGCGCGCCTCGATCCAGAAACGTCTCGATGGCCAGGTGGCCGCTCGCGAGCGCTACTCGCGTGGACTCGAGGAGGCGGACGCGAAGGCCCTCGCCCGAGAGCTCCGCGGTCAGGGTTTCGAGGCTTCCCTGCGCGCGCTGGATCTCGCCGGGATGGAGCAGAAGCTCGTGGCCCTGGAGAGCGCGCTTGCGACCGAACCTGCGCGGGCCTGGGTGCGAGAGTGGCTCGCTGCGGTGCGCGCGGCCAAGCCCCTGTTCTCGACGCTCGCAAGCGAGTTCGAGCGCGGCGGCTGGCGTCGCAAGTCGTTCTTCGATCCGCGCGCGCGAACCCGCACGATCCGCGACGCCGTCGGTGCCAACGCGGAAGGTCTGCTGGTCAAGGTCGAGGCCACCTCGGAGCTTGTGCCGTGGTCGAGCTTCGGGGCACGCACCGCCGATCTGCACCAGATCTTCCACCAGCGCCTGGCGCGCGAGTACACGCGCGAGGAGCTCGCGGGGATCGAGGCCCTGATGCGCATGAGCGCCGTCGCGCAGGCCGTCGAGGAGACGGCGGAGATGCTGCAGGCGGACGCGACCTCGAACCTCACGGAAGACGAGGTGCGCGTCGTGACCGAGGCCTACGAAGCTGCGCGCGGC
>CAITGX010000162.1 GCA_903892045.1 uncultured Planctomycetota bacterium
CCTGACCGCGCGCGTCCTGCACGCGTCGGCGGATTTCGGCGCGCAGCATCTGGCGCACGTCGTCGGGCGAGAGCGGCGTCTTCAAGCCCGCGTAGAACTCGTCGAAGCCCGGATAGAGCTGGGTGTCCTTGCGGTCGTTGTCGGCGAGGCGCGAGAACAGGTCCTTGTGCTCGGCCCAGTTGCGGTCGGCGTACTCGCGCGGCTTCTGCTGGTCGCGCAGCTTGAGCATCGCTTCCACGCGCCACGCCTCGAGCCGGCTGGCGGCGATGGCCATGTCCGGCGAGACGCCGCCGGAGTTGAGCAGGTTGCCGTCCTTGTCGACCTCGCGGTGGATCGAGCGGTCGGTGGGGAGGTAGTAGCGCGCGATGGTCAGCTTGACGCGCGGCGCAAAGTCGAACTCGCCGTCGCTGTCCCAGTCGCGCGTGATCTTCTCCCAGTTGTCCCAGCGGCCGTTGCGGTTCTCGTCGTTGTACTGGTCGTCGCGGTAGGGGGGCAGCTGCATCAGCGTCTGCACCGAACCCTTGCCGAAGCTGCGCTCGCCGATCACGATCGCGCGGCGGTGGTCCTGCAGCGCGCCCGACACGATCTCGGCCGCGGACGCGGTGAAGCGATTGACGAGCACGACGATCGGCATGTCCGCTGGGATCACGGGCTCCGAGCGCGTGGCGAGCTTCTCGGTCTCGCGCAGCGGGCTCTTGGTCGAGACGACCAGCGTGCCCTTCGGCAGGAACAACGCCGAGACGTTGACCGCCTCCTCGAGCAGGCCGCCCGAGTTGTTGCGCAGGTCGAGCACGAGCCCCTCCATGCCCGCGGCGAGCATCTCCTCGAGCGGCCCGCGCAGCTCGCGGCTCGCCACCTGCGAGAACTCCTGCAGCACGATCATGCCGATCTTGCCCGGCAGCATCTGGTGCTGCTCGGCGGGGATCGTGATCGAGCCGCGCTCGACCTCGACCACCATTTCCTCGGTCGGGCGGTCGATCAGCGCCGAGTCCATGCCGCGCCGCCAGACGTACAGGCGCACCTTGGTGCCCGGACGTCCCTTGAGGCGCTTGATGATCTCGTCCGTCGGCTTGCCGAGCGTCGGCCACTCGTCGATGCGCACGATCTTGTCCTCGCTCATGAGCCCCGCCTTGTAGGCCGGCCCCGAGTAGATCGGGCGCGTGATGGTGAACAGGCCGTCCTGCCGGTCCTCGCCGACGTAGGCGCCGATGCCACCGTAGCCCGCGGCGAGATCCTGTTCGAAGCGCTCGTAGGCCTTGGGCGCGAGGTAGGAGCTGTGCTCGTCCAAGCTCTGCAGCATGCCCTGCATGGCGGCCTCGAGCAGCTCGTCGCGCGTGACGTCGTTGCCGTCGGGGTGCGCGCGGCGGATCATCGCCATCAGGTTCTTCAGGCGATCGAACTCGTCGCTGCTCGGCGCGGCGGGATCCTTCTCGCCGGCTTCGAGCTGGTGCAGCTCGGCGAGGTTCTTGAGCTTGCGCTCGCCGACCTCGCGCGTGCGTTCGCGCTCGAGGTAGGCCTGCGCGAGCAGGCCGCGCTCGTCGGGCGCCACGGCGAGACGCTCGAGCTCGTCGAGCAGCTTGCCCGAGACCTCGGCGCCACTGCGCGCGAGCGCGAGCGCACCGAGCGCGCGCAGCTCCGCGTCACCCGACTCGAGGAATTCCGCCATCAGGCCGCGCGCCTTGCGCACGTCGTCGCCCATGCCGATGCGGCCCTCGGCGAAGGCCGCGTCGAGCCGCAGGGAGGGCGTGCGCGTCGCGTCCTCGGCGATGCCGTGCAGTCGATCGAGCAGGCCGCGGCGAGCGTCGGCCTCGAGCGTGCGGAAGGTGGTATTCGAAGCGAGCCCGCAGGCCGCACGGACCAGCGCCTCGTCCTTGCTGGAGAGGAGCTCGCTGAGCGCCTCCGCCAGCTTGCCCTTGGCGGCCGCGGCGTCGGCGCCCTCGAGTCGCGCGGCGACGAGCGCCAGCTTCGCGCGCGGACCGCGCTCCGCCGAGCCCAGCGCTCGCTCGAGCGCGGCGTCGACGTCCTCGACCCCGAGCTCGCGCGCCGCGTCGCGCAGCCGCGAAGCCGAGCGCCAGATGGCCTCGACCGGACCGGCTTGCTCGGCGCGTTCGAGTTCCTGCCGCAGCAGGCTGTCGAAGTCGGCACCTTGGACGAGCGCAGTCCCGGCCGCGAGCGCGGCGAGAGAGTGGGCCTGGACGGGAGCGAGCGAGAGGAACGGAAGGACCGCGGTCAGCACAAGGCGCATCGTGTCTCCTGGGGCGGGCACCGGACGGTAGCCCGAGCGAGCGGAGATCGACCAACGCGGGCCTCGATCCCAAGCCGCGCGGGCTCCGGTCGTGCGCTACTCTAGGCTCGGCCCGGTGCGCTCCATGCCCGGGGAACGAAAAACATACCGAGCCGGACTTCGAGCGATGACGCAGCCGCACAGCCAACCGTCCGCACTGACCCACGTCGCCGTGGGAGCCGCGGGGAGCGAAGCGCGCATGGTCGACGTGGGCGAAAAGACCGCCAACGCGCGACGCGCGCTGGCCCGCGCGCGCGTGCGTTTGCCGGCCGGGACGCTGCGCGGTGTGCTCGCCGGCGCCGGACCGAAGGGCGCGGTGACCGAGGTCGCGCGCGTGGCGGGCATCCTCGCGGCGAAGCGCACGGCCGAGTGGATCCCGATGTGCCACACGCTGGCCCTCGACGCCGTGCGGATCGAGTTCGAGGAGCGCGACGGCGACGTGCTCGAGATCCGCTGCGAGGCGCGCTGCACGGGTCGCACCGGCGTCGAGATGGAGGCCATGGTGGGGGCGAGCGCCGCGGCGCTCACCGTCTACGACATGACCAAGGCGCTCGGGCACGGGATCGCGATCGAGCAGGTCGAGCTGCTCGAGAAGGACGGCGGGAAGAGCGGGCCGTGGCGCCGGGAGCCCCCGCCGGGGGCCTAGCCGGGACGTGACGGCTGCCGCAGGCGCTCCTAGGGGGCGAACCGCGGCCGGGGAGTCGCTAGGATGACGCCTCGACTGACTGACCCGTTCGAACCCGTCCCTCCGCCCCCTATGGCCAAGAAGAAGGCACCCAAGAAGGCTTCGAGCCCCGCCCCGTCGACCCCCGCGCCCGCGAAGGACGTGGACCTCGCCCTCGTCGAGAGCCTGCTGCGGCTGATGAAGGAGTCCGAGGCGACCGAGCTCGACATCGACAACCAGAAGGCTGGCCTGCGCGTGCACCTGCGCCGCGGCGCGGCGGCCCCGGCGGCCGCGGCCCCGGTGGTCCACGTCCTGCAAGGTGGCGGCATGGCCGCGGCACCGATGGCGCCCGCTCCCCAGGCGCCCGCAGCTCCGGCGGCGGCCGCTGCGGCGCCGGCTCCCGCGGGTCCGCCCCCGGGCACCAAGGAGTTCAAGAGCCCGCTGGTGGGCACCTTCTACCGCGCGGCCTCGCCGGACGCCGAGCCCTTCGCCAGCGCTGGCAAGAACGTCAAGCCCGACTCGACGCTGTGCATCATCGAGGCCATGAAGGTCATGAACGAGATCAAGGCCGAGTGCTCGGGCACGGTGGTCGAGGTGCTCGTCGAGAACGGCGCCGCGGTCGAGTTCGGACAGCCCCTGTTCCTGATCAAGGCCTGATCGCGCTCGGAGCGCCCACCCCATGTTCGGACGCATCCTGGTCGCCAACCGCGGCGAGATCGCGCAGCGCGTGATCCGCACCTGCCGCGAGCTCGGCATCGAGACGGTCGCCGTCTACTCCGAAGCCGACGCCGACGCGCTCTACCTGCGGCAGGCCGACGAGACCATCTGCATCGGTCCCGCCCAGAGCTCCAAGAGCTACCTCAACATCCCGGCCATCATCAGCGCCGCGGAAGTGGCCGACGTGGACGCGATCCACCCCGGCTACGGGTTCCTCTCGGAGAACGAGCACTTCGCCGAGGTCTGCAACTCCTGCAACATCACCTTCATCGGGCCCGATCCCGAGTCGGTGGCCGCGGTCGGCAACAAGGCGCGCGCGCGCGCCATGGCGGTCGAGGCGGACGTGCCGGTCGTGCCGGGCTCGGACGGACCGGTGCAGGACGAGAAGACCGCGCTCGAGGTAGCCCAGCGCCTCGGCTACCCGGTGATGATCAAGGCTTCCTCGGGCGGCGGCGGGCGCGGCATGCGCATCGCGCGCAACGACCCGAGCCTCGTCTCGGGCTTCCACGCCGCGCGCGCGGAAGCCGAGGCGGCCTTCGGCGATCCGACCGTGTACCTCGAGAAGTTCGTCGAGAATCCGCGCCACATCGAGGTGCAGCTGCTCGGCGACAAGCACGGCAACGTGATCCACCTGTTCGAGCGCGACTGCTCGATCCAGCGCCGCCACCAGAAGCTGATCGAGGAGGCGCCGTCTCCGTCGCTGACGCCGGAGCTGCGCCAGCGCATGGGGGAGGCGGCGGTGCGCCTCGCCAAGCACGCGAAGTACTACAACGCCGGCACGTGCGAGTTCCTGCTCGACCGCAAGGGCAACTTCTACTTCATCGAGGTCAACGCGCGCATCCAGGTCGAGCACACGGTCACCGAGATGGTCACCGGCGTCGACCTCGTGCGCGAGCAGATCCTGATCGCGGCGGGCGAGAAGCTCTCCTACAAGCAGGAGGACATCCGCATCAACGGGCACTGCATCGAGTGCCGCATCAACGCCGAGGACCCGGAAAAGGATTTCCAGCCCTCCCCGGGCCTGATCCAGATGTACGCCCCTCCGGGGGGACCGGGCATCCGGGTCGACAGCCACGCCTACAGTGGCTACCGCATCCCGCCGAACTACGACTCGATGATCGGAAAGCTCCTCGCGCACCGCTCGAACCGCGACGCAGCCATCGCCACGATGCTGCGGGCGCTCGACGAGTACGTGATCGTCGGTCCCAAGACCACGATCCCGCTGCTCTCCAAGGTGCTCGACCACGCCGAGTTCCGCTCGAGCCGCCACGACACCGGCTTCGTCGAGCGCTTCATGAGCGCGCACCCTTCGGCCAAGCACAAGAACCCATGAGATCCGTCGCGGCGAGCTTCGCCGCGCTGGCGCTCGCGGCGGTCGGCGCCGGCTGCCTGGCGCGGGACACCCAACGCTGGCCCGGCCCCATGCGGCCGACGCAGGACCCGCTGCCGCCCGGCGACGCCCTGCGCCATCCGCCGGGCCCCGAGGAAGTCTCGGTGCAGCGCCACGCCGACCCGGTGCAGGTGCGACCGGCGGGAGCCCTGCGCGGCTATCCGCTGTCCTTCTTCGACAAGCGCGCGCGCCTCACCGCTGGCGGCGCGGTGATCGTGTCGCCCGGCGGGCGTGCCGAGGTCCTGTGGCCGGACGGCGCGAGCGTCGTGCTCTCGGGCGAGGCCATCGGCTGGGTCGGCTCCCCGTCGCGGGGCGAGCCCGTGTTCGAGTTCCAGGAGCTCGACCGCGCACGCCTCGAGCTGCGCGAGGGCATGCAGGTGCGCCTGCTCGGTGGAGCCCTGCTCACCGGCAACTCCGGGCCCTACATGCTCGACCAAGCGCCCGACGAGACGCTCTCGATCCACAACCAGAGCAAGGCGCCGCTGCAGGTGGCGTTCCGCGACGAGCGGATCGAGCTCGCCGCGGGCCAGATCGTCAAGCTGCCCCTGCTCTCCTCCGGGGGGGCGCCGGCGGGCGACGACGCCGAGCTCGCGCGCTTCCAGGGCCCGGGCTTCCTGCTGCGCATGGCGGGCGAGCCGGAGTGCCGCGAGGAGGGCGAGCGCGTGCTCGTCTCCGCCGCCGGCGACCGCCCAGCCGAGATCCTGACCTTCGGCGTGCGCGTGCGGCTCGGTGCCGGCGAGCGCGCCACATTCTCCACGCCGTCGGGGGCTCCCCCGGCGGAAGCGCCGCGCGAAGACCGCGGCCAGACCCCCTAGACCGTGAACTCGATGAGCCAACAGAAGAAGCGCGTCGTCATCACCGGCGGAGCCGGTTTCCTCGGCAGCCACCTCTGCGATCGCTTCCTGGCCGAAGGCTGGGAAGTGATCTGCATGGACAACCTGATCACCGGCGACCTGCGCAACATCGAGCACGTCACCGGGCGCAGCGACTTCCACTTCTATCACCAGGACGTGACCGAGTTCATCCACGTGCCCGGGCGCGTGGACGCGGTGATGCACTTCGCCTCTCCGGCGAGCCCGATCGACTACCTCGAGCTGCCGATCCAGACCCTCAAGGTCGGCGCCATGGGCACGCACAAGGCGCTCGGCCTCGCGCGCGAGAAGAACGCGCGCTTCCTGCTCGCCTCGACCTCCGAGTGCTACGGCGATCCGCTCGTGCACCCGCAGAAGGAAGACTACTGGGGCAACGTCAACCCCGTCGGCCCGCGCGGCGTGTACGACGAGGCCAAGCGCTTCGCCGAGGCCATGACCATGGCCTACCACCGCTACCACAAGGTGCAGACGCGCATCGTGCGCATCTTCAACACCTACGGCCCGCGCATGCGCCTCAACGACGGGCGCGCGCTGCCGGCCTTCATGAGCCAGGCCCTGCGCGGCGAGGACGTGACGGTGTTCGGCGACGGCTCGCAGACGCGCTCGTTCTGCTACGTCGACGACCTCGTCGACGGCATCTATCGCCTGCTGCACTCCGACGAGGTCTACCCGACGAACATCGGCAACCCTGGCGAGATGACGATCCAGCAGTTCGCCGAGCGCGTGATCAAGCTCACGGGCTCGAAGTCGAAGATCGTCAACAAGCCGCTGCCGGTCGACGATCCCAAGGTGCGCCAGCCCGACATCAGCAAGGCGCGCCGCATCCTCGGCTGGGAGCCGCGCTACGACCTCGACACGGGCCTCGCCAAGACGCTCGACTACTTCCGCTCGCGCATCAACGACCCGCTGGTCGGGCCTTCGGTGACGAAGAAGGGCTGAGACCGCCCCATGTGCGGCATCGTCGGAGCCTTCTCGCGCAAGGGCGCCGTGCTCGACGGCATGCTCGAGGGCCTGCGGGTCCTCGAGTACCGCGGCTATGACAGCTGCGGCGTCGCCGTGGTCGAGGGCGAGAAGGTCGAGATCCGCCGCAAGGTCGGTCGGCTCACCGAGCTGGAGAAGCTGCTCGCGGATGGCGCACTCGCCGGCGCGCGCATCGGCGTGGGACACACGCGCTGGGCCACGCACGGCGCACCTTCGGACGAGAACGCGCACCCGCACTCCGACGGGAGCGGGCGGCTCGCGCTGGTGCACAACGGCATCATCGAGAACTTCCTCGAGCTGCGGCGCGAGCTGCAGGCCGAAGGGCGCGTGTTCACGAGCGAGACGGACACCGAGGTACTCTCGCACCTCGTCGGTCGCGAGCTCGCGCGCGGGCTCAAGCTGGTCGACGCCGTGCGGGCCGCGCTCGCGCGCGTGCACGGCTACTACGCGATCGCGGTCATGTCGCCGGCCGACGGCGGTGCGCTGGTCTGCGCCCGTCAGGGCCCGCCGCTCGTCGTCGCGACCACCGCCGATGCGGCCTACCTCGGCTCGGACGTGCTGGCGCTGCTCCCGCACACGCGCGACGTGGTGTACCTCGAGGACGGCGACGTCGCCGAGCTCGCGCCCGGCTCGCTCGTGGTGACCAACCTCGCCGGACAGCCGCTCGAGCGCCACGCGCGACGCATCGATTGGGATGCGGAGCAGGCGAGCAAGGCGGGCTATCCGCACTTCATGCTCAAGGAGATCCACGAGCAGCCCGACGTGCTCGCGCGCACCGCCTTCGACCGCATCCTCTCGGCGTCCGGCGACGTGTCCTTCGAGCACGGCGACTGGAGCGACGCGCGCCTGCGCTCCTTCGAGCGCCTGCAGGTGATCGCCTGCGGCACCGCGCTGCACGCAGGCATGGTCGCCAAGTACCTGATCGAGCAGCTCGTGCGCCTGCCGGTCGACCTCGACTACGCCAGCGAGTTCCGCTACCGCGAGCCGGTGCTCGTGCCGCGCACGCTGGCGCTCGCCGTCTCGCAGTCGGGCGAGACCGCCGACACGCTCGCCGCGCTGCGCCTCGCGCGCGAGCTCGGCGCCAGCACGGCCTCGATCTGCAACGTGATGGGCTCGACCGTGGTGCGCGAGAGCGATGCCACGATCCTGACCCACGCCGGCCCTGAGATCGGAGTGGCGAGCACCAAGGCCTTCGTGGCGCAGGTCGTCGCAGCGTTCCTGCTCGCGGTGCGCCTCGGCCGCGCGCGGGGCACGATCGACGCCAACGGCGGGCGCGCGCTGCTCGACGAGCTGCGCCGCCTGCGTCCGCGCATGGAGGCGCTGCTCGCGCCGGAGACCATCGAGCGCGTCGGCGCCATCGCGCGCGGGCACGTCGACGCCAAGGGCTTCTTCTTCCTCGGCCGCGGTGTCAACTTCCCGATTGCGCTCGAGGGCGCGCTCAAGCTCAAGGAGATCAGCTACGTGCACGCCGAGGGCTATGCCGCCGGCGAGATGAAGCACGGTCCGATCGCGCTGATCTCGAAGGGCATGCCGATCGTGGTCGTCAACGCGCCGGGCTCCGTCGCCGACAAGGTGCGCAGCAACCTGCACGAGGTGAAGGCTCGCGGTGGTCACGTGATCTCGATCGGCTCCGACGCGGCGAGCCACGAGCTCGCCGACGAGTCGATCGACGTCCCGGCCACGATCGAGCCGCTGTCCGCCGTGCTCAACGTGATCCCGCTGCAGCTGTTCGCGTACCACCACGCGCTCGCCCGCGGCTGCGACATCGACAAGCCCCGCAACCTCGCCAAGAGCGTGACCGTGGAGTAGGGGAGACAAGTGGCACGTATCCTCGTCACCGGCGGCGCCGGGTTCATCGGCTCCCACACCACCGAGCGGCTGCTCGCGCGCGGCGACGATGTCGTCGTGCTCGACAACTTCAACGACGCCTACGATCCGGCGATCAAGCGTGCCAATGCGGCGGCGCTCTCGGGCGCGCGCATCGTCACCGGCGACATCCGCGATCGCGAGCTGGTGCGCAAGCTGTTCGCCGAGGGCCGCTTCGACGCCGTCGTGCACCTCGCCGCGATGGCGGGCGTGCGGCCTTCGCTGCTCGACCCGCTGCACTACGAGGACGTCAACATGCGCGGCACGATGACGCTGCTCGAGGAGGCGCGCGCGCGCCGCGGGCTGCGCTTCGTGTTCGCGAGCAGCTCGTCGGTCTACGGGGCGCGCGACAAGGTCCCGTTCAGCGAGGCCGACGACATACCGCACCCCGTCTCGCCCTACGCGGCCACCAAGCGCGCCGGCGAGCTGATGTGCTACACGTACCACCACCTGTTCGGGGTGCCGGTCTCGTGCCTGCGCTTCTTCACGGTCTACGGCCCGCGCCAGCGCCCCGAGATGGCGATCGCCAAGTTCACGCGCTCGATCCTCGACGGCGAGCCGATCCCGTTCTTCGGCGATGGCTCGACGCGCCGGGACTACACCTACGTCGACGACATCGTCGACGGCGTCGTGGCCGCGCTCGACCGCTGCTCGGGCTACGAGATCTACAACTTGGGCGAGAGCGCCACGACGTCGCTCTCCGAGCTCGTCGACGCGCTCGCGAAGGCCATCGGCAAGCCTGCGATCCTCGACCGCCAGCCCAACCAGCCCGGCGATGTCCCGCTCACCTGCGCGGATGTCTCCAAGGCGCGCGCGCAGCTCGGCTACGAGCCGCGCACGCCCGTCTCCGTCGGTCTCGCGCGCTACGTGGCGTGGTATCGCCAGCAGCTCGCCGGAGCAGCGCGCTAGCGCGCGCAGGTCCGCGTCCCGCCCTCCCCAGAACGTCTCGCTTCCCACGCACAGGTCAGGTCCCCATGAAAGGCGTCATCCTCGCAGGCGGTCTCGGCACGCGGCTCTTCCCGCTGACCAAGATCACCAACAAGCACCTGCTGCCGGTCTACGACCGGCCGATGATCTACTACCCGATCCAGGCGCTGGTGAACGCGGGCGTGCGCGACATCATGATCGTCACGGGCGGGCGCAAGTCGGGCGACTTCCTGTCGCTGCTCGGCAACGGTTCCGAGTTCGGCCTGAAGCACCTGAACTACACCTATCAGGAGGGCGAGGGCGGCATCGCGGAGGCGCTCGGCCTCGCGTCGCACTGGGCCTCGGGCGACAAGGTGTGCGTCGTGCTCGGCGACAACATCATCCAGTACAACATCGCCAAGGCGGTGCGCGACTTCGAGCGTCAGGACAAGGGCGCGAAGATCCTGCTCAAGGAAGTGCACGATCCCGAGCGCTTCGGCGTGGCCGAGCTCGAGGGCGAGCGCGTGGTCAAGATCGTCGAGAAGCCCAAGGCGCCGAAGTCGAACAAGGCGGTGATCGGCGTGTACATGTACGACGCGCGCGTGTTCGAGATCATCAAGACGCTCAAGCCCTCGGAGCGCGGCGAGCTCGAGATCACCGACGTCAACAACTGGTACATCCGCGACGGCTCGATGACCTTCGAGACGCTGCAGGGCTGGTGGACCGACGCGGGCACGTTCGAGTCGCTGCACCGCGCGAGCTGCCTCGTCGCCGAAGGCGGCGCCAACCTGATGGACGACCCGCGTCCGGCGCCGGAGCGCGGTCCCAAGTGAGCGCCGGGCGCGCAGCGCGCGTCCTCGTCACGGGGGCCGCGGGAATGCTCGGCAGCGAGCTGTGCCTGCGTGCGCCCCCGGGCTACGAGGCGCTGGGTACGGACCTCGCGGCTCGGCCGGGCGTCGCGCTTGCGGGCCTCGATTTGTGCGAGGAAGCTGCGCTCGAGCGCGCGTTCCTGCAGCACGGCCCCTTCGAGGGCGTGATCCACTGCGCCGCCTACACCGCGGTCGACAAGGCCGAGAGCGAGCCGGAGCTGGCGCGGCGCGTCAATGTCGAGGCGACGCGCAGTGTGGCGCGGGCCTGTGCTCGCCATGGGGCGCGCCTCGTCGCCGTCAGCACCGACTTCGTGTTCGACGGCCGCGCGCGCGCGCCGTACACCGAGGCCGACGCGCCGCGTCCGATCTCCGTCTATGGACAGACCAAGCTCGAGGGCGAGCTCGCCGCACTCGAGCACAACCCGCAGCGCACCGCGATCGTCCGCACGCAGTGGCTCTACGGTCCGCGCGGTACCCACTTTCCACGCACCATCGTGGGGCTCGCCCGCGAGCGGGGCCGGCTGAAGGTGGTCGCCGACCAGTTCGGCTCGCCGACGACCACGCTCGAGCTCGCGCCTGCCCTGTGGGACGTGCTGCGCCTGCGCGGGGAAGGCCTGTTCCACGCCGCCTGCGAGGGCGCCTGCAGCTGGCACGAGCTGGCCGTCGCCGTGCTCGCGGCGAGCGGGCTCGCGCACGTTCCGGTCGAGCCCTGCGGCACACAGGAATTCCCGCGCCCCGCCCGTCGTCCGGCCTACAGTGTGCTCGACAGCGGACGCCTCGCCACGCTGCGCGGGCGACGGCTCGCCGACTGGCGCGTGGCGCTCGCCGACTACCTGCGCGTGGAGCCCCTCGCATGAAGACCCTGATCGTCACCGGTGGAGCCGGGTTCATCGGCTCGAACTTCCTGCACTTGCTGCGCGTCTCGCGGCCGGAATGGAAGCTCGTCAACCTCGACGCGCTGACCTACGCCGGCAACCTCGAGAACCTGGTCGCGTTCGAGGGCGCGGCGAACTACCGCTTCGTGCGCGGAGACATCGCGGTGCGCGAGGACGTCGAACGGGCCTTCGCCGCGGCGGTCGAGCTCGGCGGCACGGTCTCGGTGGTGCACTTCGCGGCCGAGAGCCACGTCGACCGCTCGATCCAGTCCGGCCTGCCGTTCGTGCAGACCAACGTGCTCGGCACGCAGGTGCTGCTCGACGCGTCGCGCGCCCACGGCATCGAGCGCTTCGTGCACGTCTCGACCGACGAGGTCTACGGCTCGCTCGGCGACAGCGGCTACTTCACCGAGGAGACGCCGCTCGCCCCGAACTCGCCCTACTCGGCGAGCAAGGCCGCCAGCGACCTGCTGGTGCGCGCGGCGATCCACACGCACGGCTTTCCGGCGCTGGTGACGCGCTGCTCGAACAACTACGGCCCGTACCAGTTCCCGGAGAAGCTGATCCCGCTGATGATCGCCAAGGCCGGCGATGGCGAGCCCTTGCCCGTGTACGGCGATGGGAAGAATGTTCGCGACTGGCTGTACGTCGTCGACCACTGCGAGGCGATCCTCGCCGTCCTCGAGCGTGGCAAGCTCGGGGAGACCTACAACATCGGCGGACACAACGAGTACGAGAACATCGCCATCGTGCGGCGGGTGCTCTCGGAACTGGGAAAGCCCGAGAGCCTGATTCGCTACGTCAAGGACCGCCCCGGTCACGACCGGCGCTACGCCATCGACGCGTCCAAGATCGAGCGCGAGCTGGGCTGGCGCCCGCGATTCCGCTTCGAACAGGCCCTGCCACTCACGATCGAGTGGTACCGAACTCACGCTGCGTGGTTGCAAAGGGTCCGCAACGGTGCCTACCGTGAGTACCTGGTCCGCCAATATGGCGGCTAGGTCGCGCTCCCTTCCCGCAAGCTCCGGGCCATCCCGGGCCGATGGTAGGGGGCGCCCCCGTCCCCGAGGGCACAACCAGCCCCTGTCTCCCATGACCACGGCCAAGCACATCTGGCTCCACGCCCTGCTCGTCGCCATCGCCTTCGCGACGAGCGCGTGCAGCAGCACCGCCCCCGACAAGCGCGTGCTGCAGTACCTCAACGACAAGGGGTTCGGCAACCGCTACACCGGCAACGCCGAGGACCAGAACTACGTCACGATCGGAGACACGATCCAGATCAGCGACGCGTTCAACGCGGAGATCAACCAGACCGTGCGCATCGAGGTCGACGGCACGGTGGTGCTGAACGAGATCGGCGAGGTGCACGTCGCGGGCCAGACGCGCGCGGAGCTCGAGGCCTTCCTGACGCAGAAATACGCACCGTACTTCGCGCAGCTCAAGCTCGAGGTGCGCATCCAGACCGCCGGCAAGGTGTACTACATCTTCGGCGAGGTCGCGGGGCAGGGCCGCAAGCAGTTCCCCGGCGACCTGACCGTGTTCGATGCCGTCATGGACGCCAATCCCGACCCGCAGACCGCCAACCTCGCGCGCACGCGCGTGATCCGCGCCGACCCGCGCGACCCGCTGGTGATCCCGGTGAACATCTCGGCCATGCTCGACGGCAACGGCGACTCGACGGACAACATCCAGCTGCGCGAGCGCGACATCATCTACGTGCCGCCGACGATGATCGCCGAGTTCGGCTACTTCCTCGCGGACCTGATGTTCCCGATCACCAACGTGCTGCGCAACATCGCCAGCTCGATCTGGATCATCAACGGCGGCGGCTTCGGCGGGCGCGGCTTCCGCAACAACAACAACAACCAGAACGGGTTCTTCTAGGAGCAGGTCGCCATGGCGCCCGCCAACCAGAGCCAGAACCAGCTGATGGAAGTCGCCTCGGCCCTGCGCCGGCGGCTCGGACAGGTGCTCGCGCCCGCGGCCGTCGTGCTCTCGCTCGGCGTGCTCGCGAGCGGGCTCGTGCCGAAGAAGTTCACCGCGTACACCGCGCTCGAGGTGCGCGATGTCCCGCTGCCCTTCAGCGGGCAGGGCGGCATGGACACCACCGCGATCGTGCGCGACGTCACGGCGACGCCGTGGCAGATCAAGCAGTACGAGCGCGTGCGGCGCGTGATCGAGAAGCTCGAGTGGCCCGAGTACACCGCGCTCTCGCCGGCCGAGCAGAACGACTTCGTTCGCAAGCAGATCGACGCCATCGGCCTGACGCCCGCGGGCTCCAAGAACCCCGGTGGATCGAGCCTGATCGGCATCTCCTACAAGTGCGACGATCCCCAGCGGGCGGAGCAGTTCCTCAACCGCCTGCGCGACGCCTACACGCAGGAGGTCCTCGACCGCTACCGCAAGGACGCGGTCCGCAACCTCGAGGTGCTGCGCAACAACATGGCCGCGGCCGCGGAAGAGGTGAAGAAGCGCAACGAGGAGTCGGCGAAGTTCCAGAAAGACTACGCCATCTCCGCGACCCAGCAGGCTCCCGGCGGAGGTCGCCAGCGCGACGAGGACCCGGTGTACACCCGCCTGAACCAGTCCATCGTGCGCCTCGCGGACGTGCAGGCCCAGATCACGACGGACAAGGCGGCCATCGCGGCGCTGAAGGAACAGTACGACGCCGAGCCGCTGACGCTCGCCGACGCATCCGCGCTCGAGGGCGGGATCAGCTTCGACGACGAGCTCGCGCGCATCGAGCGCGAGATCGCGGACCTGCGCGAGTCCCAGCGGCCCTACAAGGAGATCGCCACGGCCTACCAGATCTCCGAGCGCAAGATCCGCATCCTCGAGGAGAAGGCGGGCCAGCTGCGCTCGCGCGCCTCGGCCCCGGAAGTGCGCACGACCGTGCGGCCCAATCCGCGGCGCGACCAGCTGCTCGGCGACATCCAGCAGCGCGAGATCTCGCTCAAGCAGGCCGAGGCCCAGCGCGAGCAGCTCGAGCGCGATGTCGGCGCGCTACGGCTCCAGAATGCGGAGCGCGTCGAGATCTTCAAGGAGCTGCGGGACCTCGACGCCCGCGCCACGGTCGCCAACGACAACTACCAGAAGGCCAGCTCGGCCTTCCTGGCGCAGAAGCGCTTCGTCGACCAGATCACCGAGGGCACGTCGAGCCCGTTCGAGGTGACCGAGCTCGCGCGTGCTCCCACGCAGCCGAGCTCGCCCTCGGGCGCGATCGTGGTCGCCGTGTCGGCGGCGCTCGGCCTCGGCATCGGGCTCCTATGGGCGCTGGCCAGCGAGTTTGGGCGCAACGGATTCCGCGGTGCCGCCGACGCCGGCCGGGCCTTGGCCATCCCCGTGCTCGGCATCGTCAACGAGATTCGCACGCGCTCCGAGCGGCGCGAGGACCGCACGCGACGCACGGTCGCGGCCCTCGCCACGCTGGCGCTCGTCGGCTCGATCCTGTGGGTTTCCTGGGCCTTCGACAACCGTCCGCAGCTGCTCGGCACGGGGCTCGCCCGCGCGCTGGGCGACCTCCGCGAGGCCCTGCGCTAGGGGTCACGTGCCCGTCGCGCTCCACAACCTCGCTCCCCGCAGGACGCGGTTCCGCCGCGGGAGAAGGTCCTAGGCCATGCGCGACATCGTCTTCTCGCTCGTGATCCTGGCCCTGCTGCCCGTCTGCTTCCGGCGGCCGCTGATCGGCATGCTGTCGTTCTCGTGGCTCGCCTACATGCGCACGCAGGACCTGTGCTGGGGCTTCGCGCGGGAGCAGCGCTGGTCGTTCCTCATCGCCGGCGTGACCCTCGCCGGGCACCTCGCGCGCCCAGGCTCGAGATGGCTCGAGCGCGACCTGCGCTCGACCGTGATGATCCTGCTCGCGGTCTGGGTCGGATTCTCGATCGTCTCGGCCGGCGACTACGACCCCGATATCATCAACATCTACGTCGAGTACTGCAAGATCATCGGCGTCGCGCTGTTCACTGCGGCCGTGGTGACCAAGCGCGAGCACCTGCGCGTGCTGATGTGGGTCATCGCGCTCTCGTTCGGCTTCTACGGCGTCAAGGTCGGACTCTCGGGCGTGCTGTCCCTCGGACGCATCAAGGTCCTGCAGGGGCCGGGCGGGATGCTCGAGGACAACAACAACTTCGGCCTCGCGCTGTGCATGGGCCTGCCGCTCTTGATCCAGATCGCGCTGGCGGAGAAGAACCAGATCCTGCGCCGCGGCTTCCTGGCGATGATCCCGCTGACCGTGCTGACGATCATCCTGACGCACTCGCGCGGCGCGTTCATCTCGCTGTGCGCGCTCGGAGCGACGTTGATCTGGCGCTCTCGCAACCGCGTCGCGGGCTTCCTGATCGCCGGCCTCGGCGGGCTCGTGGCCATCGCCTTCGTCGACCGCTCCTACATCGAGCGCCTCTCGACGATCCAGAACTTCGAGAGCGACGGCTCGGCCATGGGGCGCCTCGCGGCCTGGAAGACGGCGCTCAACATGACCGAGGCCAACCCGGTGTTCGGGGTCGGCTACGGCATGTTCCAGTGGAACTACTGGAAGTACGCGTCCGGTGCCCAGAGCGAAGGCCGCCGCGTGGCCCACAACGCCTACCTGCAGATCATGGCCGAGTGCGGGATCCCGGCCTTCTGCCTGTACATGACGCTGATCGTGCTCTCGTTCTGGAGCCTGTGGCGCATCCGCAAGCGTGCCAAGCAGGCCTACTACGCGAGCTGGATCCTCGAGTACGCCACGATGTTCGAAGCCTCGATGGTGGCCTTCGTCGTCGGCAGCACGTTCCTCAACCGCGCGCAGTTCGACCTCTTCTACCACTTCGTGGCGATCATCTTGGCCTTCGAGCGCATCGCGATGCGCGAGATGGACGGCCTCGTGCCCGAGGAGGGACGACGTGGCCACGGCGGCGAGCTGCGGCTCGTCGAGCCGCGTGGCTTCCAGCGCTCGGCTCCGCGGAACGGTTTCGTGCGCGGGACGCTGCAGGAAATCCGGAGCTGACGCCGTGTGCGGCCTGTGCGGAGTGGCGTACGACGACCTCGGCGTGCGCGTGGACCCTGAGCGCGTGCGCGCGATGGCGCGCACGATCGCGCTCCGGGGACCCGACGACGAGGGCGTGTGGACGCGCGGCTCGCTCGGAGTCGGCTTCCGTCGGCTCTCGATCATCGATCTCTCGGGCGGCCACCAGCCGATCGAGAACGAGGACGGGACGATCGCGCTCGCCATCAACTGCGAAATCTACAACTTCGTCGAGCTGCGCGCGGAGCTCGAGGCCAAGGGGCATCGCTTCCGCACGCGCTCCGACTCCGAGGTGGTGCTGCACCTCTACGAGGAGCACGGCGAGCGCTGCGCCGAGCGGCTGGTCGGCATGTATGCCTTCTGCCTGCTCGACTTCCGCGACGCAGCGCGTCCCAAGGTCGTGCTCGGGCGCGACAGGCTCGGAATCAAGCCCATGTACTACGCGCGCACGAGCGAAGGACTCGTGTGGGGCAGCGAGCCAAAGGCGCTGCTCGAGTGGGGGACCACTCCGCGCGAGCTGCGACCGGAGAAGCTGCTCGACTATCTCGTGCTCGGCTACACCGGCGGCGAGGACGCCGCGTGGTCGGGGATGAAGCGCCTGCCGCCGGCGAGCACGCTCGTCTGGCAGCCCGGGGGCGAGCCCGTGGTGCGCACCTACTGGGATCTTCCGACCCAGCGACTCGCGGAGCGCACCAGCGACGCCGAGGTGCTCGACTGGCTCGATCGCACGGTGAACGACGAGCTGGCGGCTGACGTACCGCTGGGCGCGTTCCTGTCGGGCGGCATCGACAGCACCGCGGTCGTGACGAGCATGGCGCGCGCCCAGTCGCGGCCCGTGATCGCTTGCTCGGTCGGCTTCCGCGACAAGGACTACGACGAGCTCGACCTCGCGCGCGCCACCGCGCAGCGCCTCGGCGCGGTGCACCACACGGAGATCCTCGAGCCGGATCCCAAGCTTGCCACCGAGGTCCTGCCGTGGATCTTCGACGAGCCGCTCGCGGACCCCTCGACCCTGCCGACCTATCTGGTCGCTCGCATGGCGCGCAACCATGTCACGGTCGCGCTCTCCGGCGATGGCGGGGACGAGACCTTCGCCGGCTACCGCCGCTACGTGCACGATGTCGCCGAGAACCGCGTGCGGCGCGCGCTCGGCACTCCCGGGCGTGCGTTCGCCGGGGCCCTCGGCAGGCTCTACCCCAAGGCCGACTGGGCGCCGCGCTGGCTGCGGGGCAAGACGTTCCTCGAGAACGTCGCGCGCGACCCTGCCGACGCCTACTTCCACAGCGTGACCCAGCTCTCGCGCACGGCCGCGCTCGCACTGCTCGCGCCCGACGTCGGAGCGCGGCTCCTGAGTCACGATCCTTCGGCCGAGTTCCGCCGCTGGTACGGCCGCGTCCAGGTCGAGGATCCGCTCTACCGCGTGCAGTACGCGGACTTCCACACGTACCTGCCCGACCAGATCCTCACCAAGGCGGACCGCGCCGCGATGGGGGCCTCGCTCGAGGTTCGACCGCCGCTTCTCGACCACCGCTTTGTCGAACGCTTCGCGCCGCTTCCCGCGGACCAGAAGGTGCGCGGCGGACGCGGCAAGCACGCGCTGCGCGAGGCGCTGCGCTCGCGGGTGCCGTCGGAGATCCTCGATGGTCGCAAGCGCGGCTTCGACACGCCGCTGCGCCGCTGGATCGCGGGCCCGCTCGGAGCGAGCGTCGCGGACGCGCTGGAGAGCCTGCCCTCCGAGTGGTTCGCGCGCGACGTGCTCCGCGCCCGACTCGCCGAGCATCGCTCGGGAATGGCCGATCATGGCCGCCTGCTGTGGAGCCTGCTCGTGCTCGAGCACTGGCGTCGGCGGCACGGCGTGCGAGGCCTGTCGGCATGAGGATCGCGGTGCTGACCTCGCTCTTCCCGAGCCGCGAGCGACCGCGCGAAGGCATCTTCGCGGAACGCCGCTGGGCCCTGATGCACGCGCGCGGCCACGAGGTGCGCATCGTGCAGCCACTGCCCTGGGCGCCGCCGCTGCTCGGTCGCGCCGAGTGGCGCGAGCTGCGTGCGATGCCTGCGCAGGAGATCCGCAGCGGGCTCGACGTCAGCCGACCGCGCTACCTGCACATCCCGCGGCTCGCACGCTTCAACGCGCGCCGCTTTGCGGCCGCCGGGCTCGCGGAGCTCCGCGCCGGCCGCCGTCCCGAAGTCGTCGTGCTCGATTACGCCTGGCCTGCGAGCGCAGCCGCCGAGGGGCTCGCCAAGGCAGGCATCCCGTGCGTGGTGAACGGGCGCGGCAGCGACGTGCTCGCCGTCGCAGGCGAGGCCGGCCTCGGCCGGGAACTCGCCCACAACCTGCGCACCGCACGGCACTGGTGCGCCGTGTCCGAGGATCTCGTGGCCCGCATGGACGAGCTCGCAGGCGCGCGCCGTGGAGTGCTCGTCCCCAACGGTGTCGACGGCGAGCTCTTCCGCCCGCGCGATCGGGCCGAGTGTCGCCGCGCGCTGAAGCTCGAGGGCGACGGACCGATCGTGCTCGTGGTGGGGCACCTGATCGAGCGCAAGGACCCGCTGCTCGCGCTCGAGGCCTTCGCGGAGGCAGCGCGCTCGCTGCCCGAGGCCCGCCTCGCCTTCGTCGGGCGCGGCCCTCTGCAAGGTGCTCTCGAGGGGCACATTCGCCAGCTAAGGCTGGAGCAGCGAGTGCTCCTCGTTGGCGAGGCTGCCCCAGAGTCGCTCGCCCAGTGGTACGGCGCATCCGACCTGCTGCTGCTCACCAGCAAGCGCGAGGGACGACCCAACGTCGTGCTCGAAGCACTGAGCTCAGGCCTGCCCGTGCTCGCGACGGATGCGGGCGGAACCCGCGAGCTCCTGCGCGAGCTCCCGGGCGCACTGCTCGAACAGCGCGACGTGGACGCGATCGCCGCTCGCTTGGTCACGGCGCTCCGCTCGCCTCCCGACCGCGAGTTGCTGCGCGCGCACGCACGCAGCTTCGGGTGGGAGGTCGGTCTCGACGCGCTGGAGGCACTCCTGCGCACCGCGACAGGAGACGTGCGATGAGGATTCTCTATCACCATCGCACCAGCGCGGGAGATGGGCAGGGAGTGCACATCCGCGCCCTGCAGCGCGCGTTCCGCGAGCTCGGCCACGAGGTGTTCGAGGTCAGCCTCGTGGGCGCGAGTGGCGCGGCCAAGGGCGCAGCCAAGGCTCCATCGCGCTGGAGCGCGCTCTCGCGGATGCCCCGCTTCGCCCGCGAGCTCGCCGAGTACGCGTACACCAGCTTCGGTCGACCGCGCATCATCGCCGCGGCGAACGAGCACGAGCCGGACTTCGTCTACGAGCGCTACGCGTTCGGCAACGCGGCGGGCGTGCTCGCGGCGCGTCGGCTGGGCCTCCCGATCGTGCTCGAGGTGAACTCGCCGATGGTGCTCGAACTCGAGCGCACGCGGGGTCTTTCGTTCCCGCGCACGGCTCGCCGGCTGGAGGACTTCATCTGGAAGTCGGCAGACCGGGTGTGCGTCGTCACGGCGGTGCTCGGCGACATGGTCGCGGAGCGCGGCGTCGAGCGCGCGCGCATCTTCGTCACTCACAACGGCGTGCAGCCGGAGCACTATGACTACGCTCCCGACGCGCGCGCGAAGGCCCGCGCGGCTCTCGCACTGCCGGACGCGAGCGGAATCGTGCTCGGTTTCGTCGGCTTCTACCGCGAGTGGCATCGTCTCGATCTCGTGCTCGATGCGCTGGCGACTCCCGCTCTGGCGACGGCGAGGCTGGTGCTGGTGGGGGAGGGCCCCGCGCACGAGGCGCTCGTCGCCCGCGCGAGCGAGCTCGGCGTGCGGGAGCGCGTGCACTTCGCGGGCCCGCGCGCCCACGACGAGATTCCGGCCCTGCTGCCCGCCTTCGACGTCGCGCTCGTGCCCGCCATCAATCCGTACGCCTCGCCACTCAAGCTGTTCGAGTACATGGCCGCCGGCCTCCCGACGATCGCGCCCGACCAGCCGAACCTGCGGGAAGTGCTCGAGCACGACCGCAACGCACTGCTCGTGCCGGTCGGAGACGGGGCAGGCCTGCGCGCCGCCCTCGAGCGCCTGTGCGGAGACGAGCGCCTGCGCTTGCGGCTCGGCGCTCGCGCGCGCGCCGACGTGCTCGAGCGTGACCTCACATGGCGCGGCAACGCTCGCGCCGTGATCGAGGTGGCGAGCGAGCTCGTGCGCGACCGGCGCGCAGCGAAGGGAGCGCGCTAGGATGGGAGCTGTGAAGGACACGGGACGCACTCTCCACGCGATGAGCTTCGACGTGGAGGAGTACTTTCAGGTCGCCAACCTGCGGGGACACTTCCGTCGCGAGGACTGGGACAAGGTCGAGCCGCGGCTCGACGTGGGCATGGAGCGCATCCTGCAGGCCCTCCAGCGCCACGGCGCCCACGCCACGTTCTTCTTCCTCGGCTGGATCGCGGAACGCCACCCCCAGTGGGTCGTGCGCTGCCTCGAGGAAGGTCACGAAGTCGCGAGCCACGGCTACGAGCACCTGTTCCTGCAGGACCTCGGGCCGGAGCGACTCGAGCAGGATCTCGAGCGCACGGAGCAGGCGCTGGCCGCCGCTGGTGCGCCACGACCGGTCGGATTCCGCGCCTCGACGTTCACGCTCACGCGCCGCACGTGGTGGGCCTTCGACACGCTCGTTCGTCGGGGCTATCGCTACGACTCGAGCGTGCATCCGATTCGCCACCCGGTCTATGGAGTGCCCGGCTTCGAGCCGGGCATCTCGCGTGTCGAGGTCGCCGGAGGGAGCGTGGTCGAGTTCCCCGTGTCGACCTACCCGCTCGCGGGCCGCAACCTGCCCTTCGGCGGCGGCGGCTACTTCCGCCTGTTGCCCGGCTCGGTCACGCGCGCAGCCCTGCGCTCGCTCGAGAGCCAAGGACGCGCCGGAGCGTTCTACCTCCATCCGTGGGAGTTCGACCCCGACCAGCCGCGCATTCCGGCCTCGGCCAGCCAGCGCTTCCGTCACTACGTCAACCTCGACCGAACGCTGCCGCGCCTCGAGCGCCTGCTCGCGGAGTTCCGCTTCGGCTCGCTGCGCGAGGTGCTCGAGCGCGAAGGCTGGCTCGCGGCGAGTGCGCGCTAGCCAGCAGCCCGCCAGAGACGAGCCTTCGCCGGGCGAGGCAGTCCTTCTCGTGGCGAGAAGAGCGACGGAGGAACCGCGCGAGCGGCCTGCGTGCCTGCCGAGCAGGACCTGACGAGCACGACACCGTCGCGCCCGAAGGACGCGCAGCCGCAGCGAGGTACTTGGCAACGGACGGTCAGGCCGCGTCAGGGCTGGTTGCCCAGAAAGCGCGCGACGCCCGACAGCGCGACCAACACGTTGCGCTGCGTGGGATCCGTCACGTGCCGCCGGGCTTCGTCGATCACGGCGGCGGCCTTCGCGCGGTCGGCCATCTCGTAGCGCCGGCAGAGGGCGAGCGCATACAGCGTGCCGATCTCGCCAAGCTCCACGGGCCGTGCGCTCGCGCTGCGCTCCTGCCAGAGGCGCGCCAGGATCTCGATCGCCTCCGAGAGCCGCGCGGAGTTGCCTTGCATCAGTGCCCGCGCGCGGGCGAGCGTCAGCGAGCGATCCTCGGCAGCAGCGCCGGCCACCCGTCGTGCGTCATCGATGAGCTGCTGCACCTTCTCGAGCGGATCGCCGCGGCGTGCGGCGAGCTCGGCCAGCCGCCGCGCGCTCGCCGCGTCTGGCAACATGCGCACGGCGGTCTGCGCCGCCTCGATCGCCCGATCGAGGCGTCCCACCCGCTCGCAGGCGAGCGAGAGCGCACGCCAGAGCTCCACGGCCGCCGGCGTGTGCGCGAGCTCCGCCTCCAGCAGGTCACAGGCACCCTCGGGGTCGAACTGGGCGATCAGCTCGGCCCACTCGATCGCGCTGCCCGCGCGCAGGTGCTCGAGCGGCACGTTGTCCGAGCGTCGTCGCAGCTCGGCGAGCAGCGAATAGGCGCGCACGCGGCCGCTGCGCGGGTCGTCGGCCACCTCACGGAAGGCGGTCCGCGCCTGGGCGAGAGCCGGCAACGGATCGGCGGGGAAGCGCGCGACGAGGAAGTCGATCTCGAGCTTCACGGCGCGATCGAGCACACCGGCGGAGGCCACGCGGGCTTCCTCGCACAGGGCGAGGAACTCCTTCACCGGGACGCTGTCGCTCTCGCCGCCCGGAGCGAGCTCCATGCCGGCGTGGAACGCGGCCAGCGCCGCGGCCCAGTCGCCGCGCTTGCGCAGCACCTGCGCGAGCCGCCGCTGCGCCGGAGCACTGCGAGCGTCGAGGGCGACGGCGCCCTGCGCAGCCGCGAGGGCCGCATCGAGCTCGCCGCGCTGCTCGGCGAGCCGCGCCTCGGCGACGAGCAGCTCGACGGTCGGCTGATCCGGCTCGCCCAACGCCCCGCGACGCTCCTCGACCACGCGCAGGAGGCGCGGATGATCGGGACGCCTCAGCTCCTGCTGCAGCACCGCCTCGAGCAGGTCCCAGCCACCGGCGAAGCGCGGCCACGCCTCGACGAGCGCGCGTGCACGTGCCTCGGCGCTGCGCGTGTCCGAGAGCCACGCGAGCCCATGGGCGGCGAGATAGTTGGGCCACAGGCTGCCGTCCGCGGGAGGAGCGACACGCGAGAGATCAGCGATCGCCCACGCGGTCCACTGCGGATGCCCGAGCGCGAGGAGGCGCGACAGGAGTCGGCGCGGATCGCGCTCCACGGTCCCGGCCGACGCGACGCCGAAGCCGTGGACGCCAACGAGCTCGGAGACCTCGGCGCGCACGGGCACCGACTCGGAACCGAGCGCCGAGAGGGCAGCCCCGAGCAATTCCCAGAGCCAGCGTTCCTCCTCGACGGGCGTGGCGGTGGCTGCGGCAGCGCGCGCCTCGCCCAGTCGCTCGCCGAGGGCGGCAGCGATGCAGTACTGCATCGGCAACGGCGTGAAACCCGAGTGGGAGAGCTCGACCACGGCGCGCGGCAAGGCGCTCCACTCGCGACGCTCCACGTGCAGGAGCAAGAGCCCGATTTCCGGCGCACCGCTCTCGTCGTAGGCCAGCGCGCGCTCGAGCGCTTCCTCCGCGGCCTCGAGGTCGCCAGCAAGGAGCGCGACCTGCGCCTCGCGCACGAACAGCTCGCCCGTGCGCAGCTTGGCGCGCTCCTGCATGCGCGTCACGAGTTCGCGGGCGCTCTCCTCGTGACGCAGGGTCAGCATGTGGTCCACGCAGCCGAGCAGCGCCGGACCGTCGACCTTGACCTTCGCGTCGAGCAGTCGCATCAGGCTCGAGACGTGCGCTGGATCGCGCTTGGCAATGCCGATGTGCAGCGCGAGAGGCAGCGCGCGTGCGAGCACCTCGACGTCCGCGCTCAGGCGAGCGAGCTGCGCCTGCGCGCGCTCGAACTGTCCTTGGTCGTAGAGCATCTGGGCCAGCAGGAGATTGCCCTCGTCTCCGAGGCGTGCGCTCGCGACGCGCTGCAGGCCGGCCACGGCCTCGCCGACTTCGCCGCGGTCGCGCAGGTCCTCGGCGGCCCAGCGCCGCCCGAGCCCCTCGGGGTCGAGCCGCACGAGATCCGCGCGACGCTCGCCATCGAGCGCACCCTCGCCGAGCTCGAGGATGCGCGCGAGCACGGCCTCGTCGGGGCCGGCGCGTTCGAGCAGCTCGCGCAGCGCGTCGATCGAGTCGAGGGGCGCCCCGGCCAGCGCATACGCATCCGCCGAGACCTCGAGCGCAGGCATCAGTCCGGGGAACGCGTTGAGCGCGCGACGGGACAGCGACAGCGCGAGCGCCGGCTGCTCGCGCTCGAGCGCGAGCTCCGCCATGCGCACGACTTCATAGGAGGTGCGCCGACCATCGGGGATCGAGAGACCGCGCTGGAGCAGGGAGTCCGTCTCCGACGCGATGTCGAAGCGCGAGGTTCCGGCGACGAGCTCGCCACGCTCGCGCCACAGGGGCTCGAGCTCCTTGCGCCGGGCGGGCGAAAGTCGCAACGCGTTGGCCATGTCGTCGACCGCGAGCGCGCGATCCTCGCCGCCCTTGCGCCACGCGAGCTCCGCCAGCCGCGCCCACGCGTCGCCGACTCCCGTCGTGAGGTCGTTGCTCACGCCGATCGCGCGCCGCAGTGCCGCCAGCTCGGCGGCCTCGTCGCCAGCCGCTCCGTGCAGCTCCGCCAGCGTCCGCCACGCGAGGGCCAGCGCGCCCGGGAAGGGCTCGACGGGCGGGCGAGAGACGTAGCGCTGCAGCGCATCCTTGGCTTCCTCGCGCCGCCCCTGACGGGCATGGGCGATGCCGAGGTACAGCCACGCGCTGACGCGCTGGTCGGGCTCGCCCCACTGGCGCAGGTGGTTGGCGATCGGCACGAGCTCGCGCCAGCGGCCCGCGTGGTACATCGCGTCGGCCCAAGTGCCGAAGAAGGTCGCGTCCGGGGCCGTGCGGCGGCCGAGATCCGGGGGCACGACTTCCATGGCGGCCTCGGGGCGTCCCGCGTCGACCAGGGAGCGCATCAGGTCACGCTGGTAGGGCCAGTAGTTCGAGAGCCACGGGGTGCGCACGAGGCACAGCCCGAGGTCTGCGGCGAGGTCCGGGCGCCCCGCGTCGGCGAGCAGCCGCGTGTAGGCCTCCATGGCATCGCGTCGCACCGAGCCGCGCAGGGACTCGGCGATCGCCTCGGGGACCTGAGCGAAGAGCGCACTGGCCTCGTCGAGTTCGTCGAGCGCCTCGCGGGCGGTATCGCGCTCGTCGGAAGTGAACAGACCGAGGAACTGATCGATCTTGCGCGCGCGCGCCGGATCGTCGGGTGCGAGCACCGCGATGCGTCGCAGCAGAGTGTCCGTGGGCTGGTCCGTGCCGGCGGCGGGCGACATGCCGGCCTGCGTGCGGGCTGCCGAGAGACGTTCCTCGGCGAGACGCACGAGCGCGAGCGCGCGCACGCCCCAGGCATCGGGCTGCGTGCGATCCTTCGCGAGCACACGCGACGCACGCTCGAGCGCAGCCGAGATCTCGCCGGCGTCGAGGTCGACCGCGGCGAGCTGGGCCTCGACGGAGAGCGAACCGGGCTTGTAGTGGGTGAGCACGCGCTCGAGATCGGCGCGCGCCTGCCGATAGCCGCCCGTGCGACGCAGGAGCTCGGCCCGCGTGGTCAGCACTTCCTCGATCAGCGCGCTGTCCTGTTCCTTCTCCGCGGCGTCAAGGGCCAGCTCGAGCCCGCGCAGTGCGGCGCGGTAGTCGAGGTCGGGACCGCTCATCGCGCTGCGCGCCTCGTCGAGCAGCGTACGCGGCTCGGCGTCGATGGCCTGCTTCCACTGGTAGCCGAGCCACAGGCACAGGACCAGCGCGAGCGCGGCGTAGATCGCGGTCAGGGGTCTCATGCGCGCACGGAATCCGGGCCCTTCGGGCGGCACTATGCGGACGCGCGCGAGCCGTGTCCAGACGCGCGCTCGGAGGCCGTGGGGAAGTCCAGCAAGCCGTGCTTGCGCATCTTGTTGAACAGCGTCGCGCGGTTGATGCCGAGCAGCGCGGCCGCGCGCGCGCGGCGGCCACCGCAGGCCTCGAGCGCGCGTCGCACCAGCTCGCGCTCGGGCTCCTCGAGCGCGCGCTTGAGAGCTCCGTCGCCGGCCCCCAGCTGCGGAACGGTCGGACTCGACTCCTGAAGTCCGAGCTCGGAGGCGAAGTCGTCGCGCCGGAGCAGCTCGCTGTCGGAGAGGAGCACGGCGCGCTCGACCGCGTGCTGCAGCTGGCGCACGTTGCCGGGCCAGGGCGCCGCACACAGGGCCGAAAGCGCGGCCGCCTCGACGGAGCGCGCCGGCCGACCGTGCTCGCGCGCGAAGCGCAGCACGAAGGCCTCGACCAGCATCGGTACGTCCCCGGGACGCTCGCGCAGGGGCGGCAGCTCGAGGGACACCACGTTGAGACGCCAGAACAGGTCCTCGCGGAAGCGTCCTTCGCTCACCTCGCGCCGGATATCGCGGTTGGTCGCCGCGATCCAGCGCACGTCCGCCTGCCGGGTGCGCGTCTCGCCGACGCGCTCGAAGGTGCGCTCCTGCACGACGCGCAAGAGCTTCGCCTGCACGTCGAGCGGCGCGTTCGTGAGCTCGTCGAGGAACACGGTGCCGCCCTCGGCGGACTCGACCAGACCCGGCTTGTCCTTCACGGCGCCCGTGAACGCACCCCGGGCGTGCCCGAACAGCGTGCTCTCGAGCAGGCTCGGGGGCACCGCGCCGCAGTCGAGGACCACGAACGGAAGCTGGGCGCGGGACGAGCGCACGTGCAGCGAGCGCGCGAGCATCGACTTGCCCGTGCCGCTCTCGCCCGTGATCAGCACGCTCGCCGTCGTGTCGGCGACGCGCTCGATGATCTCCATGTTGCGCCGCATGCGCGCGTCGCGGGAGAGCGGCTCGCCGGACTCGGCTCGCGCCACCAGCGTGTCGCGCAGCCGCTCGTTCTCGCTGCGCAGCTCGCGCGCCGCCCGTGCGCGACGGATCGCGTGCAGGACGTGCGCGGGAGACGTCGGACGCGACAAGTAGTCAAAGGCGCCGCGACGGATCGAGCTCACCGCGTCCTGGATCGTGCCGAACGAGGCGATGAGCACGACGTCCGGGGCGTCTTCCTGAGAACGCAGTCGCTCGAGCAGCGCATCGCTGCCGCGCGCGTCGGCGACCAGCACATCGGCCTCGAGCCTGCCGCCCGGCAGCGCATCGAGCGCCTCGGCATGCCAGCCCTCGGCCTCGAGCGCGTCGAGCAGGTCCTCGCGCTCACCGCCGCGCGGCAGGCACACCTGCACGCGGGGAAGCCCCGGCCGTCGACCGCTGTTGACGCTCACGCCCATGACGTCGAGCATTGTCGACAGCGTGCCGCGGCACTCTTGAAGCGCAGGGCGCGAAGCGCGGCCTCAGGCGAAGGGATCGAGCGGCGTGCCCGCGGCCGCGGGCCGCGTGGGAGCCGGCGCGGGCTCGGAATCGTCGGGTGCAGGGTCCGCCGCCGGGAGGGACTCGGCTGGAGGCGGGGCCGCGGGCGAGAGCGCCGGCAGGCGCACCCGCGCGCGCACCAGGGTGGGACTCGCGGCCTCGAGTCGCAGCACGCCGCCCTGGCTGGCGATGGCCGAACGCGCGGCGAGCAGGTCCGCA
>CAITGX010000163.1 GCA_903892045.1 uncultured Planctomycetota bacterium
CCTCACCGCCTCTCGACGACTAGCCGAGCGCGAGTCATGGGCCAGAACCGATTGTGCTACGATCTCCGCATCGGCAACGGGTGTTCCGTCGCTCCAAGTCACTCGCCCGCAGATGGCCTCCGGCTCTCGAAGTTGCAGCAGGGCAAATGGAGCCGAACGCCAATTGGAAAGATCGAGACGGACCTCGGAGCTGGCTGCAAGATCGCTCGAAACTGCGTACATCCCCACCACCATTGGCTCCGTCACGGACCACGAAAAGTAGCCACGATCGTCCGACGTAAGCGTAGGGAGGTATTGCCATTTTTCCTCGGGGTCATCGCCCGTGAGAAGTCGCTCCACGACGATGCTCGCCCCTGCCACGCCATGCCCCTCAGGCCCGACGACTCGGCCTTCTACGACCATCGTAGACGTGAGCCGGAGTGCGAGCTCACAGGATTCGTCGACCGCGAGCGACAGTCGTGTTGTCGCGGCCCCGGCTGGTGGGGATCCGGCGCGAACCATGTAGTCACCACCGACTCCATCCACCTGGACTGTGAAAGAACCACTCGAATCCGTCTTCGAACGCTGGGGTGCTCGCGGCATCGGCGAGCCCAACAAGACCCCCACAATCTCGACTTCGACCGCAACATCGACGGCAACTCGCCCACTCGAATCGGTGACTCGACCTCGGATCCATGCAAAGGGCCGCAGGGTGAGCAGCACGGGCTCATCTTGAGGCGGAATCGAGGTGATCGTCACGCGTCCCGTGGATCCGAGTCCATCCGCGATGGCGACAACTTCGACAGGCTCCTGACCGAAAGACCCGGAGCATGTGACCCTTCCCCCGCGGTCCCCGTCGAAGACATGCTCGACACTGGTTCCAGTCCGCAGCCGATGGAACAGGTGCAGGCGGACGAACGGCACCGGCGTTCCGTCCACCCTCTGCACGAGGAACTTCATCGCGATCGGCTGCGCCAGAGTATCCGACTCGGAAATTTCCTCGCGGGCCTCTTCGAATTCGTTCGGCGCTACGCAAGCGCGATCGGAACTCGGGGACTGCCCTGAGTCCCCGAAATCTCGCGGAGAGGTCTCGAACCGCAAAGGGGCACCCTCCGACAAAGAGCGCGCCCCTACCGCATCCACGTCCGGCTTCCATGAAACAAGACTCCACGACAGGGCCACAAGCAGAATGGAGACGATCCCCCCCGCCATCCATCTCCGGGTTCGTGTCGAATTCAACAGAGCCCTCCCGTCGAACGACTGGCAGCCACCGGGCGAGGACCGATACCAGTGTGGGATTGTCGCCGGAAAATCTGCGCCACCTCCAGCAGTATGGGCGTCGCCTCCAGTCCCAACGAGAGCAGACTGACAGAACGATACCGTCCTGGCGATCTCCGGGATAAATTTGTCGGCGAAGCCATGACCGCCTACTGGCACTCGCACCAATAAAGCTCGAATCCACCGTCATTCACCGTCTTGATCGAACAGCCCTTCGGCACCTCACATGGCCCAAAGCACTGCACGGTCCAACTCAACCCGGAGTCTGCTGTGGTGAAATTTCCGTAGCAGTAAGAAGGCGGACTTCCCTGGCCGCACGAACAATAGCCCATCTGCTGCGGTGCAGACTGTGATGCGAGACAGCTGATTCCAGATCCACACTGCTGCTCGCACACAAACCTCATTCCCAGTGAAGGCGGGGGCCCCTTCACTAATTTTGCGTTGCACGTTGATGGCCCCGGCAATGCGAGGCCCGCAACTGGGGAATAGTCTTCAACCCAGCTTGGGCTGCCCCGCTGCAGCGCGTAAGCCACGGGCTCAGGCGCAAGTACGGGACTGCCACCCTGCAAGCCGAGCACGATCATTGGAATCTCGATGGGAGTAGGCCCTGTCCATCGATAGACCACGCCTTCTCGCTGCACCCCAGATTCAGCACACAAAGAGAGTGCCTCCTCGAAGTCAACCCACCACCTTGCCGTTGCGGCTTCGATGGAATCAGGCATTGGATCAACGTTGTCACCCCCATGAAACTGGCCGTAATCGGGCGCATGCAGGTCGAGTGCGGGCCGCCCAGAGGGACCGTAGACGAGCGCTGCGCCTGCGAGGCAACCAAGAACCAGAAGTGACGCTGTTTCGGAGTGCTGCATGCGATCTTAGATTTCCGCAAGGTTCGGTTCTACCGAGGTCCTTTGCTCAGGCTTGTACTCCCCCAGATTTTCTGGACCGTGCGTTTACGGTAATCAAGCCGACGTCTTTTGCGCAAGGAGCTCCCTGCGGATTGCGGCGGGTGGACGGTGGCCGTGGCGCTCGATTCGCCAGTATTCGAGAGCGAGATACTCTCGGTTACGTTGCAGAGCTGAAGGCGAGGTCGGTCGAGACGTGGACCAGTCGCAGGCCGAGCGCGGCGCACGCTCGGGCGACTTCCCGCGGCGCGCGCGCGTTGGTGGCGGCCGCGCGCTCCGGCTCGCGCTCGCACTCGTCGATCTTCGCCATCGCGGCGCACAGGAGCACCGCGCCCGCCGAGTGGCTGCGCAGGGCGCTCTCGATCGCGCGCGCATCGGCCGCGGCGAGGTCGAGGCCCGTGGCCCGCGAGAGCGAGAGCGCCCGCTCCCATCCCGCCGCCGCGGCCCTGCGCAGCACCTGCGCCCCGAGAAAACCAGAGCCACCGAGCACGACGAGCGGGCGAGAGCGCGGGTCCACGCTGCTATCTTCCCTCCCCTCGCCCATGGCATCCAGCGCCCACTCGCCTGTCCGACATGCCTACGCAGATACTTCGCACTGGGGTCCAAGCAACAGCGTCGTCCCTAGGTACCGACAGAAGGCCCAGTGCCTCGCGGCCGCCGAGGACTAGGGTGGGGAGCAGTCGAGCGCGAGTTGAGCGAGAGACGGCAAGAATCTTCCGACGGAAGCGCCGCTCGCGCCATCGGACACCCCGATTTCGACGCGGGTTCCGCAGCACGAAGCCGAGCGCGGCGGACGAAATCAAGTTGCGTTGGTGCCCATGAGGAGGGCTACTGCATCCTCGGGCCCGAGCAAGGTGTGTTCATTCCCTCGCCTCGAGATGAAGAAGCTGCTCGAGCGGCAAGTTGGGCACGGAGTGCGATCCAAGGGAGAGCCTACGCTCGCCGCAAACTAGGTCGAACGTGTAGTCACCAGGCCACAAGTAGAATTTGGAGCGTGAATGGCTATCCACAGGGTAGGCCAGAAATCCAAGCCGGCCGGGGTGGTCGTCGACAGCTGTGCACGAGATGTAGGCTTTGGCGCCGTCCAGATCGCCCGGAATGTGTAAGTTCACATGAATCGTGCGCGGACGCAACATGACCAACGTGACAGGCTCACGCATGTTCGCTGCCCGAAACGGTCCCAAGACAACAGGCATGTAACCGGCGGCATTTGCCACGGTGAGAGCATATTCGGAGTCCGAGACAAGTCCGCCGAACTCGAACCATCCATCGAGATCCGAGAATTGTAGCTGTCGCAACAACTCCCAAGCACCGTTGCGCCGAACATGGACATCCACGATCGGGTTGGCAAGCGCCTGACCTGAGTCTTCCAGCACGACGCGCGCCTGCACGGAAAGACCACAGTAGCGCTCGGGATCGACGATCCAATCCACCGAAGGAGCTCCAGATTCCACGGGGGAGAAGCGCGCGATGCACTCCGGCCTGCCGAGCATGGGGGCGGTCGCCAGCGCATACACCGCCCCCGGACTTGTGGGCGCAACTCGAAATCGACCCTCGTGATCCGTCTTACCCTTGGGCAGCCCATGCCTCACCGCCTCTCGACGACTAGCCGAGCGCGAGTCATGGGCCAGAACCGATTGTGCTACGATCTCCGCATCGGCAACGGGTGTTCCGTCGCTCCAAGTCACTCGCCCGCAGATGGCCTCCGGCTCTCGAAGTTGCAGCAG
>CAITGX010000164.1 GCA_903892045.1 uncultured Planctomycetota bacterium
CTAGGCGCCGGCGTCGAAGCCCGAGTCGTCGGCGCCGTCGGTCTCGAGATCGCTGTCGAGCGCTTCCGCCAGCACGCTGGGGGCGTCCTTGCGCGGCAGCAGGGACGGCAGCGCGAACAGCAGGCGATCCGCACAGGTCGGGCAGGCCCGGCCGTCGTGGAGGCGGTTGAAACGGGTCAGGTCCCCGGTCGTCTGACCGCACTGGAAACAGATCGGATGGTTCTCGCGGCGCATGGTGGAAAGATCGACCGTCCGCGGCCCCGTCCTTGAGCCCGAGCAGCCCGCTTCCCGGCTGGGGATTGAGTCACAAATCGTTTTTCATAAAGGACTTGTGGCGATCTCCGCGCGCAGCGCGCGAGACTCTGCCGTTCGCGTCAGATTTCCAGGTGGCCGCGGCTAGCGCCAGCCTCCTCACCGACCTAGACTCCAAAGCGCACCCAAAAGGTGCTAATTGCTCCGCCAGCCATGCTCCAGCTCACCAAGCGCACCGAATACGGACTGCTCGCGCTGGTCCACCTCGCCGACCGCGAGGGGGCCGTGGCGAGCGTGCGCGAGATCTGTGAGCGCTACCCGCTGCCCAAGCGCACCGTGGCCGAGGTCCTCAAAGACCTCCAGCACGCCGGGCTCGTCGACTCGACCCGCGGCTCCTCGGGCGGCTACACGCTGGCCCGCGCGCCGGAGCAGGTCACCCTCGGTGACGTGGTGCGCGCCCTCGAGGGCGCCCCGCCGCTCACCACCTGCGAGTCCCCCATCGTGCTCAAGGGCGGCGGCTGCGAAGTGCAGCCCATGTGCCCCATCAAGAGCCCGATCCAGCGTGTCCGCGAGCGGCTGTGGCAGATGCTCGAGCACACCACCCTGCGCTCGCTCGTCTCGAGCGGCCCCCACGTCTCCCTCGGCGCCCCCGGCGCCGTCGAAAGCAACTGATGAAGCTCCCGATCTACATGGACTACCAGGCCACGACGCCCTGCGATCCGCGCGTCGTCGAGGCCATGCTGCCCTACTTCACGGAATCCTTCGGCAACGCCGCGAGCCGCAACCACCGCTACGGCTGGGAAGCCGAGGAGGCGGTCGAGAAGGCGCGCGAGCAGGTCGCCGCGCTGATCGGCGCCAACCCCAAGGAGATCGTCTTCACCTCGGGCTCGACCGAGTCGATCAACCTCGCGCTCAAGGGCGCGGCGGAGATGTACTCCGACAAGGGCAAGCACATCGTCACGTGCCAAGCCGAGCACAAGGCCGTGCTCGACGTCTGCAAGCACCTCGAGCAGCAGGGCTTCGAGGTCACCTACCTGCAGCCCGACAAGACCGGCCGCGTCACGGCCGAGGCCGTGGCCGCCGCGCTGCGCCCGGACACGATCCTCGTGGCGCTGATGTGGGCCAACAACGAGGTCGGCACGCTCAACCCGGTGCGCGAGATCGGCGCCCTGTGCCACGAGAAGGGCGTGCTGTTCTTCACGGACGCCACTCAGGCCGCCGGCAAGGTTCCGGTCGACGTCGAGGCCGACCACGTCGACATGCTGTGCATCTCGGGCCACAAGGTCTACGGGCCGAAGGGCGTCGGCATCCTCTACGTGCGCCGCAAGAACCCGCGCGTGCGCATCGTGGCCCAGATGGACGGCGGCGGCCACGAGCGCGGCATGCGCTCGGGCACGCTCAACGTCCCCTCCATCGTCGGCATCGGCAAGGCCTGCGAGCTCGCGCGCCTCGAGATGCCCGAGGAGAGCGCGCGCACCGCGGGGCTGCGCGACCACCTCGAGCGCCGCATCTTCGGCGAGCTCGACTTCGTCTACCTGAACGGCAACCGCGAGCACCGCCTGCCGAACAACCTCAACGTCAGCTTCGCCTACGTCGAGGGCGAGAGCCTGATCATGGGCTTCAGCGACGTGGCCGTGTCCTCGGGCTCGGCCTGCACCTCCGCGAGCCTCGAGCCGAGCCACGTGCTGCGCTCGATGGCCGTCGGCGAGGACCTCGCCCACAGCTCGATCCGCTTCGGCATCGGCCGCTACACCACGCGCGAAGAAGTCGACTTCGCCGCCAATCAGGTGATCGGCGCCGTCAAGCGCCTGCGCGAGCTCTCGCCGCTCTACGAGATGGCCCTCGAGGGCATCGATCCCAAGACCGTCAACTGGCAGGCGCACCACTAGCTCGCGCCGCCGCAATCCCCTACATCGCACTCCAGACCACCGCGTCCCGCACGCAACGCACGAAGAACCAGAGCCATGGCGTACAGCAAGAAGGTCCTCGACCACTACCAGAACCCGCGCAACGTCGGTTCGCTCGACAAGAGCGCGTCCACCGTCGGCACCGGCGTCGTCGGCGCACCGGAGTGCGGCGACGTGATGAAGCTGCAGATCCAGGTCGAAGGCGACCGCATCGTCGACGCGAAGTTCAAGACCTTTGGCTGCGGCTCGGCCATCGCGAGCTCGTCGCTCGCCACCGAGTGGATCAAGGGCAAGACGCTCGACGAGGCGCTCGCGATCCAGAACACCCAGATCGTCGAGGAACTCTCGCTCCCGCCGGTGAAGATCCACTGCAGCGTGCTCGCGGAGGACGCGATCAAGGCCGCCGTGAACGACTACAAGTCGAAGCAGGCCGGGGAGGCGAAGCCGTGATCCAGCTCACCGAACGCGCCGCCCACGAAGTGCGCCGCATCGTGTCGGAGCAGAAGCTGCCGGAGGCGACCGCGCTGCGCGTGGGCGTCAAGGGCGGCGGCTGCTCGGGCTTCTCCTACACGCTCGGCTTCGACGATCAGGTCTCGGAGACCGACCAGATCTACGAGGTCGACGGCGTGCGCGTCGTCTGCGATCCGAAGAGCTTCCTGTACCTCAACGGCACGCAGATCGACTTCGAGGACAACCTGATGGGCCGCGGCTTCAAGTTCGGCAACCCCAACGCCGCCAAGTCCTGCGGCTGCGGCGAGTCGTTCTCGGTCTGAGTCTGCCGAAGCGCGCATCCATGGCGGCCTGCACGAAGTGCGGAGCGGAGCTCGAGACTCCGCTCGTGTGTGGCGCCTGCGGCACCCTGTTCGCGCCCGAGCCCGAGCCGACGCCCTTCGAGTGCCTCGGGCTTGCGGCGACGTTCGACGTCGATGCGGCCCTGCTGCGCCGCCGGCTGCTGCGCGCGAGCCGCCTCGTGCACCCCGACTTCCACGGCGCTTCCGGCGAGGAGGCGCGCGCCGCGGCCGAGCGTGCGACCGCTTCGCTCAACCGCGCGCACGCGCTCGTCGCCGATCCCGCGGCACGCGCTGACTGGCTCGTGCGCTCGCTCGGCGGCCCGGCGGAGAACGAGCAGCGCCAGATGGCACAGGCCTTTCTGATGGAAGTCATGGAGTGGAACGAGACGCTCGAGGCCGCGCGCGAGTCCGCGCCCGGCAGCGCGGCGCGCTCCGGCCTCCCCGCGCTCGAGGCGAGCCTGCGCGAGCAACGCGAGAGCGTGCTCGCGGAGCTGCACCGCCTGCTCGTCCCGTTGCCCGCGCGAGGCGCGCCGGCGCTCGCCCAGGCGCGAGCACAGCTCAACGCGCTGCGCTACCTCGCCAACTCGCTCACCCAGATCGAGGCCCTGCGCCTCGACTCGCCGTCCCCACGCTGACCGTCCCATGGGCTTCATCGAACTCAACGTCCTCAACAACGCTGCGAGCAACGTCGCGCTCGGCATCGACCTTGGCACGACCAATTCGCTCGGCGCGCGGTGGAAGGACGGACGGCCGATCGTGCTGCACCCCGAAGGCGGCTCGGGCTACGTGCCGAGCGCGCTGCACTTCGGCGAGCAGGGTGGCGTGATCGTCGGCCGCGAGGCGCGCGAGCTCGCGCTGCTCGATCCCGCGCACACGCTGTTCTCCATCAAGCGCTTCATGGGCCGCGGCCTGAAGGACGTCGAGAGCGACGCGCGCAGCGTGCCCTGTCCGCTCAGCGAGACCCAGAACGGCGTAGTGCAGTTCGAGATGCGAGGCCGGAAGTTCACGCCGCAGGAGCTCTCGGCCCTGATCCTGATGAAGGTCCGGGATCAAGCCTGCAAGGCGCTCGGCGGCATCGAGGTCACGAAGGTCGTGATCACCGTGCCCGCCTACTTCGACGACTCCCAGCGCCAGGCCACGCGCGACGCAGCGCGCATCGCGGGCCTCGACGTGTTGCGCATCGTCAACGAGCCCACGGCCGCCTCGCTCGCCTACGGCCTCGACCAGCGCAAGCAGGGCAAGGTCGCGGTGTACGACCTCGGCGGCGGTACGTTCGACGTCTCGATCCTCTCGATCGAGGAGGGCGTGTTCCAGGTGCTCTCGACCAACGGCGACACGCACCTGGGCGGCGACGACTTCGATCGCACGCTCGTCGAGGTCGCGAAGAAGGAGCTCGCGGCCGTGATGCGCCCGAGCGCGCTCGAGGACCGCGCGTTCCTGCAGCTCCTGCGCCTCGCCGCAGAGCGCTGCAAGATCGAGCTCTCGACCGACCCTGAGGCCTACATGCACGTCTCGCTGCCGGAGTCGGGCGTGCAGTGGCGCCGCAAGTTCACGCGCCACGAGTTCGATGCGCTGACCGCGCACCTGATCGAGCGCACGCTGCACTCGTGCCGTCGCGCGCTCGCGGACGCGAAACTCCCCCCGGAGCAGATCGACGAGGTCGTGCTCGTCGGCGGCTCGACGCGCGTGCCCGCCGTGCGCGCGCGCGTGGAGAAGCTCTTCGGCCGCAAGCCGCACTGCGAGCTCAACCCCGACGAGGTCGTCGCGCTCGGCGCCGCGGTGCAGGCCCACGTCCTGATGGGCGGCACGCGCGAGGTGCTGCTGATGGACGTGACGCCGCTCTCGCTCGGCATCGAGACCATGGGCGGCGCGGTGGCCAAGATCATCCAGCGCAACTCGACCATCCCCTGCCAGGCGACCGAGGGCTTCACCACCTACGTCGATGGCCAGAACGGCATCGACTTCCACGTCGTGCAGGGCGAGCGCGAGCTCGCGGCCGACTGCCGCTCGCTCGGGCGCTTCAAGCTGAAGGGCATCCCGGCGCTGCCCGCGGGCATGCCGCGCATCGCCGTGCGCTTCCACATCGACGCCAACGGGATGCTCACGGTGACGGCCAAGGAGGAGTCGACCGGCACGAGCGCGCGCATCGAGATCCAGCCGATGAACGGCCTCTCCGACGGCGAGGTCGAGACGATGCTGAACAGCGCCTACCGCAATGCGCGCGAGGACTTCGACGCGCGGCGTGCCGCGGACCTGCGCACCGAGATCGGCACCATGGCGCGCGCCACGGAGCGCGGCCTGTCGCAGGCTGGCCCCGCGCTCGACCGCGAGACGCGCCGCGACGTCGAGGAAGCGCTCGCCGCCGCGAAGAAGGCTGCGGCGGACACGCAGCTCGACGCCGGAGCGCTGCAGAAGCGGCGCGACGAGCTCGAGCGCGCCACGCTGCCGCTCGCTGCGCTGCTCATGGACCACGTGGCGAAGGCCGCGCTCTCCGGCAAGCGACTCGACGAGGTCTGAGCATGCCCCGCCCGCTCGGCTGGACCGACGTGCGCGCGCTCGCGGAGGCCCTCGAGGCCGCTCACCCCGACGTCGACCTCGAGCGCCTGCGCTTCACGGACCTGCACCGCTGGATTGCCGAGTTGCCCGGCTTCTCTGGCGATCCCAAGGCTTCCAACGAGAAGCTGCTCGAGGCCATCTACCTCGCGTGGCGCGACGAGCGCGAGTGAGCGCGAGAACGCCTCCGATCCGCTGGGTCTCGCGCCAGGGGGGCACTTGGAACGGACGCGCCGCCTTCGAAGCCGCGCTCGACCTGCTCGAGAAGGAGCCGCTCGCTTCGCTCTCTCCCAAGCAGCGCCCTGCGTACCTCGCCCTCCACGCCGCTCGCTCCCTTGAGCGCTCGACGCATTCCTCGCCCCGACGCACGCTTCCCTGCTCCGCGAAACCCTAGCCGCCTTCGACAAGCTCGGCGCCACCTCGCACGCCTCCTGCCTGCGCCCCTCGAACTTCTCACTCCTCACCCGCGCCGCCACATCGACGCGTTTCAACCCTCATTCGTCCGCGAGCTCCGCCCCGGTTGCGCGGCGTAATCGCGTGACAGCAGCCAGTGCGAAGCCTCGACCTTGCGAGCCCACCGCACCCAAACAAGTCGCCGGCGACCCGCATCGCCTCCGCAGGTCGACGCTATGTTCGGACCCTCCCCAAACCATGCACTTGCCGGTGGCGACGTCATGCACCTCATGGCGCGGTCGACCTCACGGGCACACGAAGGTCTGCTCTTGAGGCAACACTCGGACGTTCCTCACTTCGAGAATCGGACCGAAGCCGGGGTGGTCAAACGTGAGGTTTCCCGACTTGATGGCGCTCGGAATCCGCCGATAGTCCGGCAGCACTTGAAGCGAGACTTCGCGGGATCGAGGCACGACTAACTCGAAAGACCCCGGTATCGAAATCTTCTGCGAGTCCAGAGGGTATCCCTGCCCATCGAAAACGGTGACGTGCACGACTTGATGTGGATGCTTGGCATCCGAGACCAGTCGTCCCCGCAGGAGGTCCGCGGACGGAAGAACGAGCTCCAGTCTCTTCCCGTCGAGAAGCACGTCTGCGTGGGCCGCGGACAGTCGCCGCAAGCTCGAGCCTGCAGCCGGCGGCTGGACAACGATGGATACCCTGCGAGAACCGAACGGCCAGAAGCTGAACACACCGGCTGAGTCGGTATGGGAGCCCGAAAGGAACTTCCCGTCAGCACCTTGGATAGAGACTCGAGCCGCTCCCACGGGGTGGCCGGCCTCATCGACAACCCAGCCCTCGATGCGCACCGAATCCGGAATGACCAGAGTGAGAGCAAGGTCGTCACCGCCTTTCGGCACGAAGACCGTGCGCTCGACGAGCGTCTCTCCGGCAGGCCCCTCGACGCCGACTCGATACTCCCCCGGTGCAACGCCGCCGAACTGGAAGCGACCTGCACCGTCGGAAATCGCTGGCCGTCGCGCAACCTGCGCGTCCAGCATCCACCCATCTCGTAGGTCGTTCACGATCCGCTTGTCGGAGAAGGACCATCGGTCGACATTCGTCCCCAGCAGGAGGATGCGCTGTCCTGCGATCGGTAGCCCCGATGCGTCTTGGATCACGCCACGCATCTTGACGCCGCGTTCAAGCAGGATCGCTCCAAAGTCCGTCACTCGCTGCTCCTTTTCACTGACTGGGAACGCGTAGACAACCTGCGACTGCCAGGGAGTGCACACGACGAGCGAATGGCGGACGTCAGCCCGAAGTCCGCTGAGCCTGAAATTGCCCTCACGATCCGAGACCCCATCGCGCCAGTCCATCCTCTGGCCCGCAGCGATCGCGATGACACGCGCCCCGGAGACCGGCACCCGATTCGCGTCCATCAGCACTCCGACCACGGTGTGATCCGGCTGCAGGTCGAAGTTCGCAAGAAGAGCATCGCCACCATCCATCGGCATCGGAACGACTTCCGAACGCCCATAGCCGTCGGCTTGAACGTGGATCTCGAGATAGGCTCCAAGGACAAAGCCGGGCAAGGAGTAACGGCCTCCGCCGTCCGTGAGGACTGACTGGTCGAACGTCCAATCGGGCGAGACGCGGGCCCCCGCGATCGGAAACCCGGTCGTAGCGTCGAGCACACGCCCGACCACATTCACCCCCGTTCGGATCCATACATCCACGTGTGCGATTCCACGAACGCCGTGCGTGCTCGCGGACGCTGTCCGCGGCGTGCCTTGGTCAGTGAAGCAGTGAATGAAGACCTGCTCAGGCCCCAGCGGAGGGCTCTGGAACGCTCCCGACGCGTCCGACGTCACTTCAAACAATGGCACCCGCGAGCCCTTTGCTTGCCCGCGCAACTTCGCGCGCGGAACGGGAGCACCCGAGTCCTCCATTCTCACGGTTCCCGCGAGAATCACCCCTTGCGTCAGGCGAAGCACTTGCTGCGATCCGGGGGAGCAGAGTTCCGCCGTGGCATCGACGTAGCCATCCTTGTGCGCGATCAGGTCGAGCGCGGCCAGATCTCCAGCCGGAACCTGAAAACGACCGTCGGAGTCCGTCTGAGTCTTGAGTACTGGCATCGCCTCGGTGCGAAGGCGTGGTTCCAGGCTCTCCAATTCCGGCGCCAGCCGCGCAACGGCACTCACACTCGCGCCATCCACCGCTGCGCCGTTTTCATCGACAACGATCCCTCGAATCGAAGACATGGATGTCGAGTCCCCTGAATTCGGTGGACCCGACGGAAGGACTAGGCGATCGACGGAGTCGCCAGTGAAATCGCTGGGCATGGTCAGGCCAGCGCCTGGCGGCTGCGCACCAGGACCTTCTCGGACGACACTCCGGTTGCGCAGCCGATCAAACACGGCCACAGCGAGCAAGGCTAGAGCAAGAACTGCGAGGATCCGACGCATGCGAGACCTGCTCACGGCCGAACGTCCGTCACGATGAACAGTTCGAGGACGGGCTCGCCGGCGTTGGTAAACAGCTTCACTTCGTCGACGACTCTTCCTGGTGCGATCGCGAACGCCTCGTAGTGCAGGAGCGTGGAGGCTCCAGAGTCGAGCGACAGGACATCCAACCGGACACTCTCCGACGCGCAGGTCGATTGGGGAGCCTGCAGCTCGATACTGCGGCCAGTTTCGTTCCTGACGAGAGCGGAGCATGAGGCCAGCGTGCCGACCCGGACGGATCCGCACTCCAGAGTCTCTGTGCGTGCCACGCAGAGATCGTTGCCTGGCCGGCAGTCTCGCTCGCGGCAGGCAGTCGAGGCCAGCATCAGCAGGATCGAAGCGGTCGCCTTGCAGAGACTCAAGCTCGCTTGCTCCTCCGGCGCCGGGAGACCTCGAACCCCACGCACGCTAGTGCGACGAAGCAGATCGAAGCGACCACGAACGGCCACGCCTTTCCCGGTACCGTGAGGCCAACGCTTTGATCACTGATTTCGGCTCGGCTCAAGACAAGAACATGCCGCGTCCATCTGCTGGCAAACTCGTCCGGGGTCTGGTCGATGATCACGTTCGGTGGAGAGTACTCCGTGATGCGTCCCCCCGACACCGAGACGACGCTGAAGTGATTCATCGAGTGCTCGCTGTCGTCCGCGTGGAGATCGCCGGTCATGTGAGCGATGACCCAGACCGCCGGGTCTGCGGCCATCGCCAGAAGACGATCTAGTGAGCATTCAAGTGTCCGTGCACTCAACCCGAGGGCGACTGCAGCCTGGCTCATCTCAGAAAAGCTCACGGATTCCGCCGTCTTCGCATCCGGCGCGAACGCACCCAAGACCCGCTCGAGGCGCACGTCCATCTGACACGCCACGGCCACGTGGAAGAGCGCCCGTGGCCCGCAAGATGCCGACTCAAACCGGATTTGAGGATCCGGTGCCTCGGACTTGGGAATTCGACGCCACTTCTGATCCTCCCACACCCCCACATAGAAGCGCATGCTCCCCTCGTCGGAAGGACCGTATGGGCTTTGAGCCGTGATCTCGCCTGTGCGATTGTCCACGACGGTGTACCACCGATCGTTGGAGATGGAGATGAACCGCTCGATAGCGGCGGAGTCGTTCAGGACTACGGAGTCGGCGTCGATGCTGATGCTCATGGGCCCCCGCTGACCCAGTGACACGAGGCGTCCCTCGGAAGGGATCCAGACGCCCTGAACCAGTTCCTCCGCCAGAACCTCCCATGTCGCCACCGGCTCAAAGAGGTCGCCGCCAAGTTCCCGCGCATTGTCAGGCCTGCCAGACTCCGAACGCACGGGCGTCAACCGCTGGACCTTTAGGTTCAGCAACGTCTGCTTGTCGTCAATCCAGATCAGGACTGGAGCGCCGAACGTGCCATTCCGAAGCGGAGGGGCCGCATCTTGGACGAGCAACATGCAGTCCCGTTCGCGAACGGTCTCGCGACCCAAGACGGACAGGCGACCGCCATATTCCGACTTGAGCAGCTTGCTTGTCTCGATGTCGCCCCACCACAGACCAAAGAAGTCCGGAGTGTACAGGCTGAACGGCGCGCCCTTCTTCAGACCCCTGACTATGACGGGGTACTCGTCCTCCATCGTGGCGATGGATGAATACGTGTGCCCGTCCCAGACACCTCGGCTGTGCCGCTCACCGACCTCGGTAACCGTCGTCACGTCCAAGCCCGAAAGAGAAGCACTCCGAGCCCACATGCCGTGCTGCTCAAACCGTACGCCAGAGGGGCTAGACTCCTCTCTGGCGTGGAAACTCAGCAGGATTGAGCCAAGCCGAAGGTCTCGCTGTTCCAGCGCAGCGGCCAGAACTTCGAGTTCACTTGGCGACGCCATGGCAATGTCGGGAGCGCCTTGCGAGTAGTTCCCGGGCTCAAGCCGGGCCGAGCCGCATGCCAGTGCCGCACAGCAGGTCCAGTACATGGCCGTGCCTCTCGGAGAGAGGATTCCTAGGCTGTCAGGGAGTGCAAGAAGTGATGACGAGAGTGCCGCACGAGCCTGAGGATGCGCCGTTGGACAGGCAATCCTCCCAGCTACCGCCAACGCACGGGAAATTGCAGACGCCGTTCATTTTGGAGCCGCAGTCACGCGCAATGCCGGCAAAGTGGTTGCAGCTGTCCCCGCCCGGCAGACATCGGCGGATGACAAATGCGCTGTCTGCGAAACACGTTGTGCAGGTCGTACAGGCTGTCGCGTCGCATGGTTCTTGCTCCGCACCGATTTGGCACCAGTAGTTTGAGCTAGATGCAACGCAGCGAGCATTTGCGATGCGGTCACCTCCAGAGATCAGCGTCGCCCTCGCATCGTCGACGTCGAGACACACTGACCCCGACTCGACGTGGAAAGTCCCGGTCACACCAACAAGGCAGACTGCGGCGATCAAGACTGCGAGAAGCAGCGATACTCGCTTGAACATGGCATTTTCCGAGATTTAGCCGACGAGCTGACGCACGGCCGGGGGATGTGACTTCGAGATACTAGCCCCCCCCCCCGATCGGCAGTCAAGCGAGTGGCGGGGAGAAGCGGCGTTCGGTCCCAAACGACCGCGCGATTGCCATGGGTTGCCTGCTCCACCGAGCACTGCATGCGATTCGATCCGAGGGAGAGGCTTGGACAAGGGCAACTTCGCGACAGCGTGAGACCGCGTTTCGCATCCGATCTCCGCGTCCGCGCGCTCGCGGAGGCCCTCGAGGCCGCTCACCCCGACGTCGACCTCGAGCGCCTGCGCTTCACCGATCTGCACCGCTGGATCACGGAATTGCCTGACTTTTCCGGCGATCCCAAGGCTTCCAACGAGAAGCTGCTCGAGGCCATCTACCTCGCGTGGCGCGACGAGCGCGAGTGAGCGCGAGAACGCCTCCGATCCGCTGGGGCTCGCGCTAGGAACTCGCGTGGGACGGAGAGGCCGCGTGGACGGCGACGCTCGATCTGCTCGAGCGCGAGGATCCTGCGAGCTTCTCTGCAAAGCAACGCACCTCATAGCTCGTGTGGAGCCATGCGCGCGGGCTCGAGAGCGGCGAGCGAGCCTCGAACCATGCTGAGCTCGCTGCCGCGCTCGCACGTGTCGGCTGCGCACGAGCTGCGAACTCCGCGGAGCTCCTGCGCGCGCTGCGCGCATGGTGCGCGGCGTTCGAGCCGTGCTTCGTGCGCGAGGATCGTCCGGGTTGCTCCAGCTAGGAGCGCGCGCGGCAGCTCAGGCGAGCGCGGGGTAGTCGGTGTAGCCGACCGGGCCCGGCGTGTAGAAGGTCGCGGGGTTCGGAGCGTTGAGCGCGGCGCCGGCGCGGATGCGCGCGGGCAGGTCGGGGTTGGCGAGGAACGCCGTGCCGAACGCGACGGCGTCGAAGTGGCCCGCGGCGATGGCCTGCGAGGCCTCGGTCGGCGTGTAGCCCATGTTGGCAACCAGAGTGCCGCGGAAGTGCGCGCGGAAGGCCGAGAGAACGTCGCCCTTCTGGCGCCGCAGGAAGTCGCCGCGCATCACGTGCAGGTAGGCCAGCTCGCGGCGCGAGAGCTCCTGCGCCACGAAGGTCGAGAGCGCGACCGGGTCCTCGTCCTGCATGTCGTTGTAGCTGTTGAGCGGCGAGAGTCGCACGGCGACACGGCCCGGTCCCCACACGGCGCAGGCCGCGTCGACGACCTCGAGCAGCAGACGCGCGCGGTTCGCGAGCGAGCCGCCGTAGGCGTCGCTGCGCTGGTTCGAGCCCGTGCGCAGGAACTGGTCGAGCAAGTAGCCGTTCGCGCCGTGCAGCTCGACGCCGTCGAACCCGGCTTCCTTCGCACGCTCCGCGGCAGCGCGGAAGCCAGCGACGATGCCAGGCAGCTCGCTCGCGAGCAGCTCGCGCGGCACGCCGTGCGCGACCTTGCCCTGCGGGGTCTGGACTTCGAAGCCGCGAATCGCGATCGCGCTCGGCGCGACCGGCGTGGCGCCGCCGTTGAACACCGGGTGGCACGTGCGGCCGCCATGCCACAGCTGCAGGAAGATGCGCCCGCCCTTGGCGTGGACGGCCTGCGTGACGAGCTTCCAGCCCGCCACCTGCTCCGCGCTCCACACGCCCGGCTCGGCATAGAAGGACGAGTTGCCTTCCGTGACCATCGTGGCCTCTGCGACGATCAGGCCCGCGCTCGCGCGCTGCGCGTAGTACTCCGCCATCAGCGCGTTCGGCACGTGCGTGGAGACGCCGTTCTCCACCGTCGCGCGGCAGCGCGTCAGCGGCGCCATGAAGGCGCGGTTCTTGAGTTCGAGCGGGCCGATACGAATCGGCGAGAGGACATCGAGGCTGGTCATGGCGTGTTCGTGTTCGCGAGGTTGGAGGCGCGAGGAGGTCAGCGTCTCTCGGGTGCGGGATGCGGAACTAGCCCGTCGCCGCGCGCGCTTCAACTTGCGCCGCGCGAAGGCGCCCGAATCGTCGCGCGCGCCCCAGCGTCAGGGACGCGCGTAAATGGCCGGAGCGAGCTCGCGCACCCGCGCTTCCTCGTCGGGCGAGACGAACACGATGTCGAGGTGCTGGCCCTGCTCGAACATCGCGTGGAACAGCTTGCGCAGCGCCGCGTAGAGCGCGTCCGACTCGGCACCGACGAGGCACAGCGCCATGTCGAGCGGCTGGCCTTCTCCATAGCGCACGCGCGCGAGATACGCGCGCTCGACGCCGCGGTGGTCCGCGAGGAGCAGCGCCAGCGCGGCGACGAGGCGCTCCTCGCCCTCGCCGCGGGCCGCGGCGTGAAACTCCGTGATCGGGCCGAAGTCGAGCAGCTGGGGCTCGGGCTCGGACTGCTTGCGTCGGAACCAGCCGAACATCCTCGAGCCTACTTCTTGGCCTTGCCTTGGCTCGCGACCGCGTGCTGGGCGGCGGCGATTTCCGCGTCGCTGGCGAGGTAGCGGCTCGCCAGCGGTTTCAGGTTCGCGTCGAGCTCGTACACGAGCGGGATGCCGGTCGGGATGTTGAGCGCGACGATCTTGTCGTCGGCGATCCCGTCGAGGTGCTTCACGAGCGCGCGCAGGCTGTTGCC
>CAITGX010000165.1 GCA_903892045.1 uncultured Planctomycetota bacterium
TCCGCCGGCTTGAGCGCACCGACGAGGAAGTCGCCCGCGTCGAACCAGACCTCGCCGGCGCGGCACAGCCGCTCGCGCAGCGCCACATCGTGGGCGTGCTCCACGGCCACCGGCACGGGCCGGTGTGCCGCCGGCGCCTGTTGCTGGGCGGAAACGAGCAGGAAAGCGCACTCGAGCAGGGCGGTGTTCATCCGGGGCGGACTCCTCGCGACGCTCCCAAGGATAGGGCCTGCGGGGAACGCCTGGAGGTCCAGAATCCCGATGCGGCGCGAGGGGGGGGCGAGGTCGGAGCGGGGCGCGCTGCGCCCAAGCGGGACGGCACCGAACCGCCGGGGGCTCAAGAGCGTCGTATCCTTGCTCGGTGAAACTGCGCCGGCCTCTCCCCTCGGACGCGAGGGGCGGGCGCGCGGAGCCCACCTCTCCTGCCAGCCGCCCTCATGACGATCTTCGCCCTCGCCGCGCTCGCCGTGGCCCTGCCTTCGTCTCCGGTCCAACAGTCCCAGCCGGCGGCCCTCGAGCGCGCGGCCTTGCGCCCCGTCGCGGTCGTGCACGGTGGCGACTTTGAGTTGATCGAGAAGCTCAAGCGCGTCGGGGAAGTGTGGTTCGATGCGGGGCCGTTCCTCGTCGGAGCCCTCGGCGAGCGTGACGCAAACGCGCTGCGCGGTCGCGAGGTCGAACTCGCGGTGCTCGACGGCATCGGTGCGCTCGACGAGCTGTTCATCGTCGACCTGCGGGACGAGCACGTGCGCGAGGACGTCGTCGCCACGGCCCGCGTCGAGTTCGCACGCGAGGGGCTCGCGCTCGTCAGCGTTCCCCACGGCCTGCCCGAGTATCCCGAGAGCCTGCGGCCCGGTCGTACGTGCCATTCCGGTCACACGGCGATCTCGCGCACCCCGATGCGGCCGCTCGCGCCGCTCGCGGCGCCCGGAGCGGGTCCGAGCGCGCTGCTCGCCGCGGACCCGCGCATCCAGGCGCTGGTCGACCAGGTCAGCAAGACGAACCTGCAGGCTTCGGTGCAGTCGTTGACGACCTTCACGAACCGCGACTCGCAGAACCTCGCGAACTACAACGCCGGCAAGGCGCAGCTCGTCTCGCAGCTGCAGGGGCTCGGCTACGCGCCCGTCAGCGAGAACTGGAGCGCGTCGCACGGCACGAACATCGTCGTCGACATTCCCGGTGCTGTGACCGCGAATCGCTACGTCGTGATCGGCGCGCACTTCGACACGCGCAACAACTCCGGTGGCACTGCGGCCGTGGGACGCGGAGCGGACGACAACACGAGTGGGAGTGCGGCGGTGCTCGAGATCGCGCGCATTCTCGCCGCGTCTCCGACCGCCTTCGCGAACTCGATCCGGCTGGTGTGGTTCTCCGGCGAGGAGTACGGCCTACTCGGCTCGGGAGCCAACGCGAACAACATGGTCGCGCAGGGCAAGCAGGTCGTCGGCATGCTCAACATGGACATGATCGCGTATCGCGCCACGAACGACGTGCGCGACTGCGACTTCGCGACGAACAACACCTCGCCGGCGCTCACGAGCTTCTGCCTGCAGACCGCGCCGCTCTACGTGCCCGGCTGGGCAGCGACGAGCGGCAACCTGAGCGCGGGGAGCTCCGATCACGCCTCGTACAACTCGGCCGGCATTCCGGCGGCATTCTTCTTCGAGGACCTGACGCAGTACTTCCCGCAGATCCACACGAGCGCGGATGCCTATCCGACGTCGACCAACGACTTCGATCTCGCGCAGATGATCTGCAAGGGTGTGCTCGCCTGCGGCGCGACGCTCGCGGATCCGGTCGACCTGTCCATCGCGCACAGCGAGCTCGCGGACACGACGGATGCGCTCGGGCCCTACGTGGTGCAGGCGAGCGTGACGAGCCTCTACGGTTCCAGCGTCACCGGCGCGACGCTGCGCTATCGCGTGCGCGGGACCCCGACGTGGAGCGCGCTCGCCATGACGAGTGCCGGCGGTTCGGTCTGGCGCGGACTCATCCCGTCCCAAGGCTCGCCGAAGGTGATCGAGTACTACATCGAAGCCGCGGACAACCTCGGGGCCGGCGAAGTGGCGCCGAAGGGGGTGGACACGGGCGCGACGCCCTACGACTTCTTCGTCGGCACGCGCACGGTGCTCTACTCCACGGGCTTCGAGGAGGCGACGGACAGCGGGTGGACCCACGCGCAAGTCGCGACGCAGGATGACTGGCAGCGCGGGGTTCTCTACGGCAAGGCCGGCGACCCGGTGACGGCGTTCGCGAGCACGCGCGCGTGGGGCAACGACCTCGGCCCCACGGGTTGGAATGGCTTCTACGCGAACAACGTCAACAACTGGCTGCGCTCGCCCGTGATCAACTGCTCGGGCGCGGCGCAGGTGTTCCTCGAGTTCCGCCGCTGGCTCACGGTCGAGTCGGCGCAGTTCGACCAGGCGCGCATCCGCGTCAACGGCACGCAGGTCTGGGTCAACCCCTCGACGGGCGACCTGCTCGACACGGCGTGGGTGCCGTTCCAGCTCGACATCTCTTCGCTGGCGGCGAACAACCCCTCGGTGCAGGTCGAGTTCAGCCTGCAGTCGGATGGCGGTGTGTCCTTTGGTGGCTGGAACCTCGATGAGTTCTCGCTTCTGACCCTCGGACCCGGCACCAGCACGTGTCCGCCACCGGTCGCCTACTGCACCGCGAAGACGAACAGCCAGGGTTGCGTGCCCCAGATCGCCGCCAGCGGTTCCGCGAGCGCGACGGCAACTGCATCGTTCACCATCACCGGCTCGAACGTGATCAACCAGCGCTCGGGTCTGCTCTTCTACGGCTTCGCGCAGGGCGCGACCCTGTTCCAAGGCGGAACGAAGTGCATCGCTGGCAGCCCCAAGCGAACGCAGCTCGTGGAATCGGGTGGCAACGCCGGTCCCGACGACTGCTCGGGCGTGCTGGCGATCGACTTCAACGCGCGCATCCAGTCGGGCCTCGACCCGGCGCTCTTCGCCGGCAACACCGTGTTCGCGCAGTGGTGGTACCGCGACGGTGCCGACCCGCAGGGCTTCGGCACGGGCCTCTCGAACGCGCTGCAGTTCCGCATCTGTCCCTGAGCCTTCGCGAGCTCGTGGGGCGGGCGCTAGAGTCCACCCCGTGACCGCCTTCCCCGACCCCGACGAGTTCGCGTTCGTTCCGGCGCTCGAGGCCTGCTTCGAGGAGATCCTCCTCGAGCTGCACGCTCTCGGGCGCGAGTCCTTCGTGGACGCGCCGGATGCGCTCTCGCTGCCGGGCAAGGACTACGACGAGCGGGGCTGGCGCTACTTCACGCTGTTTGGCGGCGGGCCGGAGTGCGGCCCCCATCGACGACGCTGTCCGCGCACGACGCGTGCCTGCATGCTGGTTCCGGGGCTCGTCAACGCGGGTCTTTCGCTGTTCCTGCCGGGCACGCGGCTCGCGCCGCATCGCGGCGAGCTCGCGGGCAACCTGCGCTGTCACCTGCCGCTCGTGGTGCCGAAGGGCGACGTCGGCATCCGCTGCGGCGACGAGCAGCGGCGCTGGGAGCGCGGTCGCGCGCTCGTCTTCGATGACACGCGCGAGCACGTCGCCTGGAATCTCGGCGACAGCGATCGCGTCGTGCTGCTCGTGACGTTCCGCGGCTGACCCGAGCGGTGCGAGCTCAGCGCGAGCGGCGCAGCGCGAAGACGGTCACGGAGAGCGCTTCCTTCATCGGCCGCGCGATGTCCAGCGTCCCGATCGACTGACGGACCCATCCGGCAGCTTCGAGGCGCTGCACGTAGCCGTCGAAGAACTCGCGGCCGGCGCGGCCGCGCAAGTGGTGCGGCTCGCTGAAGAGCAGCACGTCGAAGCGCTGCGCCCATGCGCGCAGTTGTTCGTCGCTCCACTGCGGATCGAAGCCAGATATCGAGATGTGCGCGTCGTCGGCGAGCTGGCTCGCGAACGCATCACGATTTCGACCGTGCGCGAGCAGTCCGTACTGCAAGCCAGCTGGTGACACCTCTTCGGTGAGGTCCACCCAGCCAAGGCGCTCGGTGGGGGACACGGCAGCGCCGACGAGCTCGAAGAAACGCTCCGATTCCTGACGCGCGAGCCCCAGCGAGCGCAGACGCCGCGAGCCCGCGAGCTCGCGCTGTGTGGCGAGCTCGCCGAGCTGGTACTCGCGCACTTCGGGCTTCGCCGCGAGGAAGCCGAGCCGCTCGGCGAGCCATGCCGTGTCGAAGCCAGGCCACAGCGCGCAAGCGGCGCCAAGACACCCCACGGCGAGCGCGGCACGCGGCTTCGACCGCGGGAGCAATCCGCACCAGCCGATGCCAGCGAGCGCCCAGAGCGCCGGTCCGGCGGGGATCAGGAAGCGCGGCAGGTGGAACGGATGACCGAGCACACCGACGAGCATGGCGAGCGAGACGAGCAGCAGGGCGCGCACCGCAGGCCTGCGCCATTCGCGCAGGGCGAGCGCCACTCCGATGACGAGCAGCAGTGCCGTGCGCGGATTGGGCGCGAAGAAGGCCGAGACGTTGAGCGTGCGGACCTTCCACGAGGCTTGCGCCAGCTCCTGATTGCCGGTGATCCAGTCCGCGAAGGCCGCGCGGTGCAGGGCGGCGCGCTCGATGCCTCCGGGCAGCGGCAGCAGGAACCACCACGCGAGTGCGAGTGCGGGAACGAGTGCAACGTCTCGCAGGCTCGCGAGAGCGACGCGTGCTCTCCCCGAGCGCGCGGCGATGGCGAGCTGGACGAGCTCATCGAGACCAAGGCCAGCGACGAGCAGCAATCCGTAGTTGAACTTCGTGAAGAAGGCGAGTGCGACGGCCGCGCCCGCCAGCAGGTCGCGTCGTCGGCACGTGCGGTCGAGCGAGAGCTCGCGTCTGCGGATCCACGCCCAGAGCGCACAGGCGGTGGCCAGCGCCGCGGGGACCTCGAGCAGCACCGTCCCCGCAAAGCTCAGCGCGAGCGGTGACGTTGCGGCTGCCACGAGCGCCAGCCAGCCAGCGCGTTCCGAACCGCTCGCACGTCGAGCGAGACCGAACACCGCGAGAATCGTTGCGCACCACAGCAGCGTGCAGAAGACGCGCGCACCGTGCTCCGAGATGCCGAACGCGAGCTGCTCGAGCGCGAGCGCCAGCGGGAAGGCGAACGGATAGCGCTCGCAGTCGAGCAGCGCGTCGGCAAAGCCGCTCGCATCGAGGCTCGCGAGCGCGCAGGTCATGCGCCACGCCGGTCCGGCCGCATGCATGGTCTCGTCCCAGCCCCACGCGATGCGCGCGTCGAGCGGCAGGCACCACGCCAGCGCGAGCAGGGAGACGACGAGAACGGCGATGCGCATGACTCTCCGCTAGGGTACGTGAGCGGGGGCCGCGCGTCGAAGCTCGCGCCTCGCTTGACCCCCTTCGGAGCCACTTCCATACTCGCCCCGACTTCCATGCACGCAGCCCCCGTCCGCAGCGAAGGTCGACCTTGAGCGCGAGTCGCTGGACCGCGCTGTCGCTGTCGCTCTCGGTCGCGCTGTGCGGCGCAGCGGCGGTGCTGTTCTGGCAGTCGCGCGCGCGGCAGCTGTCCGTCGAGCTCGACATCGACACGCGCGGCTTCGACCCCAAGGCTCCTCCTGCGCTGCCGCCGGAAGAGGCGGGGCTGCCTGCCGTTACGGAGAGCGCGCACCCGCTCTACCCACCTTCGTCCTTCCGGCGGATTCCGTGGGATCCCGCCGACTTTCCCCAGCCGACCACCGCGCGCGGCAATCCGCTGCGCTTCGACCCGCAGTCAGGCTTCCTGTTCTCCGGGGGCATGGATCGTCGGCGGGCGTGGGACGAGCACCCCGAAGGCGGGTGGTCCGTGCGCACGAACAGCTTCGGACTGCGCGACGACGACGAGCCCGCGAGCGAGCGCCCGGACCTGCGCATCGTGGTGCTCGGCGACTCGCACACCGCCGGCTTCTGCAACAACCGCGAGAGCTTCGCGCAGCTCGTGGAGGCGCGCTTGGCCTCGGCGCGCCCCGGCCAGCGTGTCGAGGCACTCAACGCTGCAGTTCCCGGCTACACGTTCCAGCACTATCTGGGCGCGCTCGAGCGCATGCTCGCGTTTGCGCCCGATGTCGTGATCGTCGCGATCTACGGAGGCAACGACTTCGGAGAGACGCTCGGCCATCAGCACCGCGCTCACGGCACGGCACGCGGCGACCTCGCCGCCCTGCAAGCACGGCTCGAGCGTGTGCAGGATCTCGATCCCGAGCTCGTGTCGCAGGCACTGTTCTCCGTCGAGCAGTTCCGCTTCGATCCGCCGCAGGTCGAAGTGGCGCTGCAGGCGGCGCGCGACGTGCTGACGGAGATCCACGGGACGTGTGCGCGCTTCGGGATCGTGCCCCTGTTCGTCTACGTGCCTTCCTCTCTCGAAGTGGAGTACGAGCGACGTACAGAGCGCTTCGGCGCCGCACTGGCCGCGCTCGGAGCCAGCCGCGCGGAATGCGCGGTGCTCGATCGTCTCGCCGACAGCACGCTCGCGTTCCTGTCCTCTCGAGGTTGCGCGACGCTGGACCTGCGCCCGGCCTTCCGCGCGAGCGACACGAAGCTCTACTGGGACGAGGACTTTCACCTCGCGGTCGAGGGGCACTCCCTGGCCGCAGCGCAGATCTCCGCCGTGCTCGAGCGCCTCGTGCCCGCCGATGCGCGCCGCGTGCGCCGCGGCTCGCCCGCGCTCGACGAAGCCGCGCGCCGCGCGCTCCTCTCGCCCGGCGCCGGACAGCCCGCAAAGTAGCTGCGTCGCGGATCCAACGTGCTCTAGCCGCGAGTAGGCTGAGACGTCATGAAGCTCCAAGCGTTCTTCGCCCTGCTCGCATCGCTCGCGATTGTGTGCTGCGCTGCCTGCGCGAACGTGGGCACCTCGTCGAAGCCCGTTGCGGGGAAGCTGCTGATCGTCGGTGGCGGTCTCGACAACGACACCGCGCCCATCTATCGCCGGTTCGTGGAGCTCGCGCGCGAGTGCGGGCCTGCGAACATCGTGATCGTCTCGGCGGCAACGGGACCGCAGGAGGAGGAGATCACGGACAAGACGGAGGCCCTGCGCGTGTGGGCGCCGGGAGTGCCGGTGAGCGCGGTGCGGCGCGAGTCGAGCACGGAGGAGACGGTCGCGCGCATCGACGCGGCGACAGCGCTGCTCTTCACAGGTGGCGACCAGCAGCGCATCACGGATCGCTACCGGCCCGCTGGCGCAAAGACCCCCGAGTGGCTCGCGATGCGGCGCCTGCTCGCGCGCGGCGGCGTGATCGCGGGCTGCAGCGCCGGGGACGCGATGATGGGGGATTCGATGCTGCTCGGAGGAGCTAGCGCCGCGGCACTCGGCATCGCGTTGCCGCTCGAGCCGGGCGAAGACGCCCCGACGCTCGGTCCCCGCACGGGACCCGGCATGGGCTTCCTGCCGTGGGCCATCACGGACTCGCACTTCTTCGAGCGCGAGCGGGTGGGCCGGCTCGTAGCTGCGCAGGAAGCGCTCGGCATTCGACTGGGCCTCGGTATCGGGGAAGACGCGTGCGTCGAGGTCGACCTCGGAACCGGCGATGCGCGCGGCGTCGGCGTGTCCGAGTCGCTCGTGGTCGACGTTGCGGGACTCGCTCGCGATGGCCTGCGACGCACCGGCCTGCGAGCGCGCGTTCTCGGCGATGGAGAGAGCGTGTCCCTGCGCGCGTGGCTCGCGCGGCCGACGAGCGCGAGCCCGACTCCACCCGTGGGCGAAGCACGCGTCGTTCCCATGGCCGAGCCGGGCCAGAATCGCCAGCTCGCGCTGTGGCGGCTCTTCCGCACCGCGGAGCGCGAGCCCCTGCAACGTCTCGCGCTCGAAGGCTTCGAGGTCCTGGCGTGGCCAGCCGGCGACGGCGAGGTTGCCTTCGAGCTCGCCCCGCGCTCTCCCTGAAGCAGGACACCCCGCCCGCGAGGCTGGGCTCGCGGACGGGGCGTCGGCAACGCGGCGCTCCTGATTCGCCGCGCGCCTGCGGCTCTCAACCGGCGCTCACGGCAGGTTGAAGTTGAGGATCGAGTTCGTGACGTGCGGGGCGCCGACGCGGATCGCGGCGCTCGTCGGCGAGGTGTTGCAGCTGCCGAAGTCTTCGAACTGGCGACCGAGGTTCACGCCCGCCCAGTCGAAGGCCGGGAAGCCGCCGATCGTCTCGCTGCCTTCGTACCACTCGGTCGTGTTCGTGCCGGTGCAGCCGTTGGTGAGCAGCATCGTGCCGTAGTCGAAGAGCACCGTCTCCATGCCCGGGAACGCGCCGGGGTTGGTCCAGGTGCCGATGCGCTTCTGGGTGAAGCGCATGTTCGGCGTCACCTGGACCTGCGTGCCGCACATGCCCGAGGCGTTGACGAAGGTGTTGATGAACTGGCCCGCGGCCGGGAAGACGTTGGCGCACAGGCAGTAGGCGGCGAGGGCCGTCACGACGCCCTGAGCGGGCTCGCGGTAGGTGCAGATGTTCGTGCCGGCGGCCCAGTTGTTCCAGCGGAACGAGCCCTGCACGATCGGGCCATTGCTCACCGGCGTGTTGACGGTCGAGGGCACGAAGCCCGTGCCCGGGCCGACGATCGAGAAGCTCTTGGCGGGATCGAAGCCGCCCGCCGGGGCAGGACGCGCGGAGGACGGCGTGTGGTGGACCTGGTCGCACTCGTGGCTCAGGGCCCACGCGACGCTCCACTGGCCCGTGCCGCAGTCGAGGGCGTAGTCGATGTGGCCCGAGACGTAGAGTCGCGAGTAGGTGCCGAGCGAAGCCGGGCGGTCGAGCGGCGTGGCCGGAACCGCGGCCGAGGGGACGAGGTCGCCGTTGAGGATGAAGCGCCAGACGGTCAGGTTGACGGCGCCGGGGACGCTCGACTCCTGCCAGTTGCGCGAGTACTGGGCGCGCAGGCCGCCGGACCAGTGCAGGACGCCGGTGGGGCAGTCGCGCAGCTGCAGGCGGATGTTGTACTGACCGCAGTAGACGGCCCCGCCCATCATCAGCGGCTGCGGCTTGCCGAGCTCGACGCAGTAGCCCTTGTTGAGGGCGAGGTTGCAGTTGTCGAAGGCGAGCCAGCGGGCGTCGGTGCCCAGGATCTTGGGGAAGCTCGGCAGGACCACGCCGGCCGGGGCGCAGCAGGGGCCGCCGTCGAGGTTGTCGGGGCCGCAGACGGCTTGGGCGCTGGCGGGCACGGTGGCGAGGGCGGCGGTGAAGCCGAGGGCGAGGGCGATGCGGGAGAGAGTCTGGAACATGGTGGGGAGTCCTTTGCGGAGGGGTTCAGGAGCGGGCCGAGCGCGGCCCTCACCCCCCAAGTGACGCCCCGGGACCGCGCTGGACGGGAAGTCGGAGAAAAAGTGGGCGCCGGTCGCGAGAGCTCCCACGTCCGCAGGGCCCACGGCGTGCGGACGGGCCGCCGGTTGTTGGCGGAAACGGGGAGTTCCGGTTTGCACTCCGGACTCCCGAGCCGTTGGATCGGCCGCGTGCATCTCACACCGCTCTTCTTCCTCTCGGCGCTCGTCCTCGTCGCCTACCTGTTCGAGGTCACTGCCCCGCGCACGCGAGTCCCGACCGTGCTGCTGCTGCTCGCGCTCGGCATCGGGACGCGCCTCCTGCTCGACGGGGTCGGGGTGAAGATCCCCGATCTCGCGAAAGCCCTGCCGATGGTCGGGACCTTCGGCCTGATCCTGATCGTGTTCGAGGGAGCGCTGGAACTGCAGCTCGAGCGGGATCGGGCGTCGATGATCGGTCGCGCGTTCCTCGTGGCGCTGCTGCCGCTCGCCGCCTTCGTCGCGTGCCTCGCCTGGTACCTGATGCGCTCGACGGAGGCCGATCTCCACGCCGCGTTGCTGAATGCCCTGCCGTTCGCCGTGATCTCGAGCGCGGTGGCTGTGCCGACGGCGCGCGCCTTCTCGCGCGCGACCAGCGAGTTCGTCGTCTACGAGAGCTCCTTCTCCGACATCCTCGGCGTGCTCGGCTTCCAGTTGGTGCTCTCGACCGCGAGCTTCGGTGTGGGCACCTTGGTCCAGTTTGGTGGCGAGATGCTCGCCATCCTCGCGCTGGCTCTCGTCGGCTCCGGACTGCTGGCGCTCCTGCTCGCGAAGCTGCGCCACCGCGTCAAGTTCGTTCCGATCCTCGCGTTCGTGGTGCTCTTGTATTCCGCCGCGAAGGCGTTTCACCTTCCGGCACTCCTGCTGGTCCTCGTCTTCGGTCTCGCGCTCGCAAACTACCGCAAGCTGCGCGAGCGCATCGGACGCGTGCTGCCGGCCGCGGAAGCCGTGGAGTCGGAGGTCCATCGCTTCTCGGAGCTCGTGACCGAAGCCACCTTCGTCGTGCGCGTCACGTTCTTCGTGCTGTTCGGTTTCCTCGTCGACCTCGAGTCCCTCGCCGACACGCACACGCTCGGAATCGCGGCCGGAATCGTGGGCCTCGCGCTTGCGCTGCGGCTGCTCCAGCTCCTCGCCGTGCGCATGCCGGTGCTGCCGCTGCTGTTCCTCGCGCCACGCGGCCTCATCACGGTCCTGCTCGTGCTGTCCATCCCCGCGGCGGAACGCCTCGCTCTGATGACAGATGGGCTCACCACGCAGGTGGTCGCGCTCTCCTGTCTCGCCATGATGGCGGCGACGCTCGGTTCCGGAAGCACGCGGAGCGACGCTCAGAAGAAGAGCGCGAACACGAGCACACCGACCGCGTAGGAAAAGCCGTTCGCGGCGAACGCCACGACCAAGGAGCGCACGAGTCCGAGCTCGCGTCGCAGCGCGAGCAACGCGAGCCCTTCGACAACGGCGATCAGGATCTCCGCCTGCAGCACAGTCCCGCTCGACGGATGTGTCTCAAGCTGCCACCACGTGAAGGCGGGGTGCGTCAACAGGTTCAATGCGAGCGTGACGAGCGGCATGTGCCACCACGGTCGCGAGCGACTCGCTGCGCCGTACTCGTAGACCGGAAGCTCGAGCACCAGCGTCCAGACGAAGAGCGCGAACCAGGGGATCATGGCGCACGTGCCGCGCCGCCTCGCGCGAGCAGGTAGGACAGCACGGCGAGCTCGATCCAGCCGTGGGCGATGGCAAGCTGGAGATACGTCGCGCGTGTCGCGACGGGCGCCCCGAGTCCACACAGGGGGATAGCGATGCAGGCGACGGTGCACAGCGCGATGCCGAACTTCCCGATTTCGTCCCGCAACGGTCGCTGCGCGCCTCCCGGCAGCTGCCACGACCAGATGCCGTAGTGCACGAGCTGGGCGAAGGCGAAGGAACGCAGGAGCGCGTCCGCGGTCGAGGACGAGAAGCCCGGCGCGAGCTCACGAGCGAGACGCGCGCCCTCGAAGGAGCCGATCACGTCCGTGCTCGCTTCGGAGTCCGCCATCCCTACGACAGCGGCAGCTCCAACGGCGTAGACGAGTGCGACCACGGCCGCAGCGCGCCGCTCTCGCTGCCACACGCACCAGAGCGAGATGGCGACCAGGTTGTGAGCGTGAGCGAGCACAAGGAGCGACTCACGTGCCGAGGCGAGCGCCAGCCCCCCGAGCGCTCCGATGCCGAACGCCCACGCGACGCGCGTCGTGCCGTTCCGCGCGCCACCGATGGCCGCGATGGCGACCGCCGCAAGACCGCAGGCCAGCTCGGCTTCGATCGGCATCGGCCAGCCGCACAGGGTCGCGACTCTCAGCGCCGTCAACGACACGAGAGCGAGCGCGACGGCCTGTGCGACAGGACCGCCGAATCCACCCGGCCTCGCGAGCCACAGCACGCGCACGTCCCCGATCACGTGGGGCACACCAAACAGGATGGGTCCCACGAGCAGAGCCCACAGCGGGACGAACGCAGCGAGCATCGCAGCGCCGACGATCGCGAGCGGCAGGCGCAGGTCGAGCTCGCGCTCAGCCGTCGTGGTGCTCATGCTCCCGTTTCCGCAGTCGGTAGACGACGGCGATCGCGAGCGCGAGCGCCACCGCAGCCGCCAACGCCATCGCGAGCGGATTGACTTTCTGCAGCGCGCTCTCGGGCGGCAAGGCTTCGTCCACGAGTGCGATGGGCAGAATCGTCGGCATGCCCCGAGGCTAACCCGCGACCACGGCACGATCTAGCGGACGCGGCTCGAGCGACGATGGACGCTCAGGCGAAGATCTCGCGCACCACGCGGCCCGCGACATCCGTCAAGCGGAAGTGTCGGCCTTGGTATGGCCATGTCAGTCGCTCGTGATCGATGCCGAGCAGGTGCAGCAGCGTGGCGTGGAGGTCGTGCACGTGCACGCCGCCATCGACGATGTTGTAGCTGAAGTCGTCGGTCGCGCCGTGGACATGGCCCGCGCGCACTCCGCCGCCGGCGAGCCACATGCTGAAGCAGCGCGGGTGATGGTCGCGACCGTAGTCCGTCTCGGTCATGCGTCCCTGGCAGTACGTGGTGCGGCCAAACTCTCCGCCCCAGATCACGAGCGTGTCCTCGAGCAGGCCGCGCGCGGCGAGGTCCTGCACGAGCGCTGCCGAGGCCTGATCCGTCTGGCGACACTGGTGCGAGATCCCGCCGGGGAGCCCGCCGTGCTGATCCCAGCCCTGATGGAAGAGCTGCACGAAGCGAACACCGCGCTCGACGAGGCGACGCGCGA
>CAITGX010000166.1 GCA_903892045.1 uncultured Planctomycetota bacterium
CCTACGGCCGCCAGGGCCTGTTCCAGCACGACAACACGCACCACGCGCTCGCGATGGCCTACGGCGCGGTCGACTGCATGCGTTCCGGCCGCTTCGACGTCGCGCACTGGTCCGAGCTGCGCAAGCTCTACGCGAAGCACGTCGTCGAGGACTGAGCGTGTGCGACCAAGGCGGGACCGCAGCGCGCTCGCGCTACCGTTCGTCGCGCGCCGGCACGAGCGTGAGCAGCGACACTTCCGGTGGACAGAAGAGGCGCAGCGGGGGAGCGAGACCGCGTTCCATGCCGATGCCGCGCGAGACGTAGATCTGGCGGCCGTGGACGCGGTGCAGGCCCCCGGCGGCCACGGCGCGTGGCACGAGTGAGAGCGTCACGGGCGGCCCGAAGCCGGGGATCGTCACCTGCCCGCCGTGCGTGTGGCCCGCGATGGCGAGGTCGATGCCCTGCTTGTTGCCAGAGAGCCAGGTGAGGCCGTGGTCGGGCAGGTGGCTGACGAGGATGCGCAGCTCGTCGGCGTCGCGGCGATCGAAGCGCGACACGAAGCACTCGGGCGAGGACGGCGAGAGCTGGAAGATGTCCGCGCCGCCGAGCACGATGCGGCGGCCCGCGAACTCGAGCTCGATGGACTCGTCGACGAGCAGGCGCACGCGCGTTCCCTCGAAGGCGCGCGCGACGAGCTCGTCCGTATCGGTGTTGCCGATCACGAAATAGACGCCGAGCGGGGCGTCGAGCGGCTGCAGCAGTTCGCGGAACTGCGGCACAGCAGCGAGGTACTCCTCCTCGCTCTCGAGCTGGATCAGGTCGCCGGGCAGCACGATCAGGTGCGGCTCGAAGCGCATGGCTTCGCGGACCGCGGTGCGCAGATGCTCATCGACGGAACGTGACTGGATGTCGGCGAGGACGGCGATGCGCAACGGCTCGGCGGGCGCATGCGCAGGAGTGATGGGCACCTCGACGCGCTCGATCTGCAGGTTGCGTGGCTCGAGCACCGAGCCGTAGATCCCGAGCAGGGGCAAGCCGAGGGCGCCGACGACGGCGACTGCGCGCGTCGCGTGGGTGGCATCCCCGCGCAGGAGAACGCGCCATGCCACGAGCGGAGTCACCACGATGAGCGTCACCCAGCCCAGCGTGACGCCAAAGAAGAAGCTGCCCGCCGCATACGCGAACAACGGCATTTTGACGAGTGCGACGACCACCGCGACCAGCAGGGCAAGCGTCAGCCGCGTCAGCCCGAGCGGGCGCTCGCCGCGCCGCACCAGCAGCGACAGGACCCCGAAGTCGAGCGCGCAGGAGAGCGCGAGCAGCAGGGCGGGGAGCACGGCGCGTCGAGCTACGGGCGCAGTGCGCGCAGGCTGGCTTCGAGGGCGTGGTCCCGCGGGAAGCCGGGCTTCGCAGCGAGGCCCGCATCGATCACGGTGCGTGCCTCGTTCTCGCGACCGGCGGCGAGCAGCACCTTGGCGAGGATCATGCGGTTCTCGCGACTCGGTCGCAGGGCGACCGCGCGCAGGGCGCAGCGCTCGGCACTCTCGAGGCTCGACTCCGGGAGGTCGGAGGCCATCAGCTTGGCGATCCACGGCAAGGTCTGCAGGCGCAGGTGAACGAGGGCGCAGGTCGCGAGCGCCGTCGGCTCGTCCGGGTCGGCCTCGAGCGCGCGCGCGACGGAGTCGAGCGTCTTGCGGGCATGGCCGCTGCGCTCGGACATCGGCTGCAGGTGCGTCGTGAGCCCGAGCGACCACGCGAGCTGGGCCTGCGCCTGTGCGCCGCTCGCACCGCGCTCGACCGCACGCTCCACATAGTCGAGCGCGCTCGCCGCACAGTGGTTGCGCGCGTGCTTGTCGTCCTCCGGCTTCAGCACCATGCCGTCCGACTCCGCGAGCGACGCCGCGAGCAAGGCCTTGGGATCGTCGGGCCGTGCAGCGGCCGCTGCCAGCGCGAGCGGACGCGCCTCCGCCAGCGCATCCTGCGCGCGCAGCTCCTCGAAGCGCTCCAGAGCCGCCGGCGCCTCGCTCTCCGCCACGAGCGGACACAGCTCGGCCTGCCGCCACGTCGCGAGTTCGATCCGGGGCGCGGAGCAGGAGACGAAGGAGAACAGCGTGAGGCCGAGAGCGAGGGAACGGAACAGCTTCATGTGCAGCACCTTACGTCCTCGGGGCGCGGGATGCGACCCGGGAGCGGCGCGAGCTCGCCCCGGCATTTCAAGTGGGGACGGCCTGTCCTAGATTCTCCCCATGGCGCCGAGTTCGAAGTCGGGCGAGTGTCGAGCGCTGTTCGCGTTCGATGTCGCGCAGTCGATCGATCTCGCGGGCGCGGCGCGCGCGATTCACGAGCCGAGCACCGAGGGCAAGCTCGGGCACACGCACCCGGCGCCGGCGTACTTCCAGTTCCGTCCGCCGCCGCTGCGCATCGTGCAGCGCTGCGAGCCGCTGCGGGTGGGGAAGTGGAGCACGGGGCTGACGTGCGAGCTGGTGCTGTTCGAGTTTGGCGCGGTGCTGGTGTCTTACGCGATCGAGCTCGGGGCGGAGCTCGAGGAGTGTCTGGAGCTCTCCTGCGCGCTGGCGGCCGATACGTCGCTCGAGCAAGCTGCGCGGGCACGTGCGGTGGCGCTCGCGAAGGCGATCGATGCGCACGTGACCAAGCCCGGTCTCGCGGAAGTCTTCGAGGACTACTCGGTGTTCCGCCTTCCGGCGACGTTGCTCGGCAACGATGTCGAGCGCTTCCTTGCGGAGCAGGGCGCCGCGCTCGCGGGGATCCTGCGCGCCGAGCGGGCCGCGTTGTCGCGCGAGGTGCAGACCGACGCACTGTCGGTGCGCCTGCAGTATGGCCCCGACGACCTGACGCTCGTGGACTGGCACGCGGCGGTCGTGCTCGATGACCAGCCGGAGGACGTCCTGCGCGTGCTGGAGTACGCCAACGTGCAGTTGCTCGAGATGCGCTTCCTCGATGCGCAGCTCGACGGTGCGCTGGAGGACTCGTACCGATCGCTCACCCGGCGCGAGGCGCGACACCTGCTCGGGCCGCTCGCGCTGCGTAGGGATCTGCGGCGACTGTCCTCGATGCAGCTCGAGGCAGCCTTCCTGTTCGAGCGCCTCGGCAACACGCTGAAGGTGTCCGGCGACCAGTTCCTCGCGCGCGTGCTGCGGCAGGCTGGTGCGCGCTTCCGTCTGCAGGAATGGAACGACGCGGCGCAGCGCAAGCTCGCGGCGCTCGACAACGTCTACGACAAGCTGCACGACGACGCCTCGACGCTGCGAGCCGAGGTGCTCGAGGTCCTGATCGTGCTGCTGATCGTGTTCGAGATCGTCCTGTCGCTCGCCGGCGACTGAGTGGCTCAGGCGCTGCCCGCGGCCTCGCGACGCCGTGCGGCGAGCCCGAGCACGCGCACGAGCTTCTCGAGGCTCGCGCGCGAAGGATCGGAGATCAGCGCGACTTGCAGCCAGCCGCGTTCCACGAGGTACGCGCTGCGGTAGCTCGTCCAGAACCCGCGGCGGTCGAGGTCGAGACCGAGCTCGAAGGC
>CAITGX010000167.1 GCA_903892045.1 uncultured Planctomycetota bacterium
CGGACGAAGTCCGTGTGACTCTCCGCGACGACCTTGCGACGCTCTTCCTCGTTGGTCACCGACTGCCCGCGGCGGCGCAGCTCGCGATAGAACTCGGCCAGCGTGATCACTTCCTCGTTGACGATCAGGTAGACGCCGTTCAGCACCTCGGGCGCCGTCGCCGGGCCGGCCGCGGGCGCCGGGGGCGGGTTCTGGGACTGGGTCAGGGCGAGGAGCAGCGAGAGGATCATCGGCGAGTGGTCGAGATTGTCGAACCCTGCGGCGAGCCCTGCAAGAGCTCCTCGAGCCAGACGAGCGCCTTGTCGGGGGCGCGCCGCGAGGTCGGGATCACGAGGTGCGCGAGTCCGGTCCGGATCGGGCGCAGGTCGACCTTGCGGCCGGCGAGCGCGTGCTCGAGCGTCACGCGGTCCTTGAACTCGAGCAGGTACACCTCGCTGCGGTACGAGATGCGCGTGAGGCCGAGCTCCTGCGCGCGCGCGCGCAGCCGGAAGCTCTGCACCAGCGCCCGCGCCTCGCCCGGCACGCGCCCGAAGCGGTCGCGCAGCACGCCCTCGAGCTCGGTGGCGGCCTCGGCCGAGTGGATCGTGTCGAGCTGGCGCAGGATCTCGAGCCGCGTGGCCTGCTCGGGAATCCACGAGTCGGGCAGGAACGCGCGCAGACCGAGCTCGAGCTCGACTCCGGCCGAGAGCTCCGACTCCGGAGTCACCGCGTCGCGCCCCGCCCCCTGCCGCACGCGCTCGACGGTCTCCTTGAGCAGCCGGCAGTACAGGTCGTAGCCCACCGACGCGATGTGCCCCGACTGCTGCGGGCCGAGGATGTTGCCGGCGCCGCGCAGCTCGAGGTCCTTCATCGAGATCGCGAAGCCCGAGCCGAGCGTCGCCATTTCCTCGAGCGCCTTGAGTCGCTCGCGCGCGATCTCCTTCATCGGCTTGAGCGGATCGACGAGCAGGAAGCAGTGCGCCTTGTGCGAGCCGCGGCCCACGCGCCCGCGCAGCTGGTGCAGCTCGGACAGCCCGTAGTGATCCGCCTCGTCGATCAGGATCGTTCCGGCCGCGGGGATATCGAGGCCGTTCTCGACGATGGTCGTGGCGACGAGCACGTCGACGTCGCCGCGCGAGAACGAGTCCATCACCGACTCGAGCTCCTTGGGCGGCATCTGCCCGTGCCCGATCGCGAACGAGCACTCCGGCGCGAGCTCCTGCAGCTTGCGCGCCTCCTGCAGGATCGTGCTCACGCGGTTGTGCAGGAAGAACACCTGCCCGTCGCGGTTCTTCTCGCGCAGCAGCGCCTCGCGCACGAACTCGGCGTCGCCGCGGTCGACGATGCGCGTCTCGACATCCTGCCGACCGGGCGGGGGAGAGGACAGCGCGGAGATGTCGCGCACTCCCGCCAGCGACATGTGCAGCGTGCGCGGGATCGGCGTCGCCGAGAGCGCGAGCACGTCGACCATCGCGCGCATCGACTTGAAGTGCTCCTTGTGCGTGACGCCGAAGCGCTGCTCTTCGTCGATGATCACGAGGCCGAGGTTCTTGAACTTGACGTCCTTCGACAGCAGGCGATGCGTTCCGACGACGATGTCGACCTCGCCGCTCGCCACGCCGGCGAGCACCTTCTTCTCCTCGGCGCCGGTGACGGTGCGCGAGAGCACGCCGATCTCGAGCGGAAAGTCGGCCAGCCGCTCGCGGAACGAGAGGAAGTGCTGGTGCGCGAGCACCGTGGTCGGAACGAGCACCGCGACCTGTCCGCCCGCCGCCGCGACGCGGAAGGCCGCGCGCACCGCGATCTCTGTCTTGCCGAAGCCGACGTCGCCGCACAGCAGGCGGTCCATCGGCCGCAATCCCTCGAGGTCCTCGGCGATGTCGCCGTCGGCGTGGGCCTGATCGGGCGTATCGACATACGGGAACGCGCCGATCATGTCCTTCAGCAGCGCCGGATCCGTGCGCCACGGCGTGCGCTGCTTCAGCTCGCGCTTCGCCTGCACCTCGAGCAGGTCGCTGGCGAGGTCGAACAGCGCCCGCTCGACCTTCTCGCGCCGCTTGCGGAACGACTGGCTGCCGATCTTGTCGAGCACCGGCGCCGCGCCCGCGCCGATGTAGCGCTGCACGAGGTCGATGCGCGTCGCCGGGACGTACAGGCTGACCTCGTCGGCGAAAGCGAGGTGCAGGTGCTCCTCCTCGCCGCCACCGCGCGCCATGCGCACGAGGCCCTTGTAGAGCGCGAGCCCGTGCACGGCGTGCACCACGTAGTCCCCGACCTTGAGGTCGAAGAACGACTGCAGCGCGCGCGTGCGGTGTGCAGCCTTCGCCGGCGCGACGCGGCGTGCGCCCACGATGCCGACGAGCTCGTGGTGGTCGACCACGACGAGCTGCAGCGCGGGGAAGCGGAAGCCCTTCGCGACGGCGCCGACACGCGTCTCGACGCGCTCGACGCCGCCGGCCTCGGCGAGCACGGTGCGGAAGCGGTGCTCCTCCGCCTCCGTGCGGCACAGCACGATCGTGCGCGTGCCATCGGCCGTCGCCTCGCGCAGCAGCTCCGGCGCCTGACGGATGCCGCCGGAGAGCGCCTGCACGGAGCGCGTGTCGAAGTGCACGTCCTTGGCCGGCAGGCTCTGCAGGCGCAAGCGCCGCCGCGCGTCGCGCGCCTGCCAGAGCACGCCGAGCTCGCGCTGGTGCGACGCGGACTGGATCGAGAGCCCGTTGGCGCGGTCCTCGATGCGCAGAGGCTCGAGCTCCGCGATCACGGCTTGCGGCGGCAGCAGCAGCGCAGGCGAGATGCCGCTGCCATCCTCGACTCCGCCGGCGTCGCGCGCGATGCACACCGCGACCTTCTCGAGCTTCTGCACGCTCTTCTGCTCGACCGGGTCGAACGTGCGCAGGCTCTCCACTGCGTCGTCGAAGAGCTCGATGCGCAGCGGCAGCTCGCTCGCGAACGGGAACACGTCGAGGATGTCGCCGCGCAGCGACACCTCACCCGCGCGCTCGACGAGCGGCACGCGCTCGTAGCCCGCGTCGACGAGCTGCTTCAGGAACTGCTCGGTCGAGAGCTTCTGGCCGAGCGCGAGTTGCAGCGTCGCGGCCGCGAGGTCGCCGGGCTTCGGCAGCGGCTGCAGCAGCGCGAGCAGCGAGGCCACGATCACGCGCGGTCGCGCCTCGGCCGGGCCCGAGAGGCGCTGTGCGAGCTCGATCCGCTGGCGGATCGCGCCGAGATCACCGCCGTCGAGCCGTCCCTTGCCGCCCTCGCGCGCCGGGAACAGCGCCGCCGGAAGGCCGAAGAACTCGAGATCGTCGCGCAGCGCCTCGGCCTCCGCCTCGCCGGACGCGATCGCGATCCATGGCTGCTTCGTGCGGCGGACGAGCTCCGCGAGCACCAGCGCCTGAGCCGAGCCCCACAGCCCGCCCGCGGAAACCTCGGGCCGCTCGCGCAGGAGCCGCTCGAGCTGCTCGACTTGCGGCAGCGCGGACGCGTCGATGCGCGTCACTTCCTGCGACGACTCCATCGCCGCATCCTAGCTCGCGCCGGTCCCGATTCGTCCTCGCGGCTCAGGCTTCGCGGCCGGTCGCGTCGCCCGAACCGTCCGCGAGCGCGAGCAGGGCCTCGTGGGCCGCCCAGCGCTCGGCTTCCTTGCGGGTGCGGCCCCACGCGGAGGGGAACGCGCGTTCGCCGAGCTTCGCGCGGACGAGGAACGCTCGCGCGTGCGCGTCGCCGCGGGTCTCGAGCAGCTCGTAGTCGGGGAGCGTTGCCCAGCGTGCCTGCGCGAGGTGTTGCAGCCGCTGCTTGGGATTCGCGCTCGCGAGCTCGCGCTCCGCGTCGGCGAGGGTCGCGCTCAGGGTGCGCCGCACGAACGCGCGGGCGGGCTCGAAGCCACCGTCGACGTAGATCGCTCCGAGCACGGCCTCGTAGAGGTTCGCGAGCACAGAGACCGGCAGCGCTCGTCCCTGCAGGCCCTTGCCGAGCAGGGCCGCCGCGTCGAGGCCGAGCGCGCGTGCGCTTTCCGCGAGCGCGCGTCGCGACACCACCGCGGCCTTGATCTCGGTCATCGCGCCTTCGGAGAGCGCCGGCTCGCGCGCGAAGAGCAGCTCGGTCGTCGCGAGGTTGAGCGCCGCGTCGCCGAGGAACTCGAGCCGCTCGTTGTCGCGCTCGCTCGCCACCGACGCGTGCGTGAGTGCCTGCGCCAGAAGCTCCGGCCGACGAAACTCGTATCCGATGCTCTCCACGGCCCGATTGTAGGCTAGCTGCCCGAGAGCCCGCTCGCCGCGGCGGAGTCGACGAGCCATGTGAGCTCGCCCTCCCACGGGCGCACGAGCGCCGCCGGCAGTCGCGGGCCGTCTGCACGCGCGTGCAGCACCTCGCGCAAGGCCGGGGCCTTGTCCGCGCCGGCGACGAGGAACAGCGCGTGGCGCGCGGCGTTGAGCGTGCGCAGCGTCAGCGTGATGCGATTCGTCGAGAGCTTCTCGACCCAGGTCGAGGCCACGAACAAGCGCGCCTCGGAGAGCGCGGTGGTGCCCGGGAAGAGCGACGCCGTGTGGCCGTCCGCGCCCATGCCGAGCAGCACGAGGTCGAAGCGCGGCACCTCGCGCGAGCCGAAGCTCGAGACGAGCTCGCGCTCGTACTGCGCGGCGGCGCTGCCCGCGCCCAGCTCGCCCTGCATGCGATGCACCTGCGCGGGCGGGACCTGCCCGGCACCCAGCCATGCCTCGCGCGCCATGCGGTAGTTCGAGTCGGCGTGCTCGGGCGGCACGGCGCGCTCATCGCCGAAGTACACGTGCCAGCGCGCGAACTCGGCCTGCGACTGCGCGAGCAGCGCGTAGAGCGCGCGCGGAGTCGAGCCGCCCGCGAGCGCGATGCGAAACGCCCCACGTTCCGCGATCGAGACGCGCGCGCGCTCGAGGACGAGCTCGCGCGCATGCGCAGCGATGGCCGCGGCGTCCTTGCGCTGCACCAGCTCGGTCCTCTGTGTCGTCATGCCTTGTCGCGCGCAGGAGTCGCGGGTCAGTCGAGGTTGTTGCGCCAGTGGCGGCCGTCGCGCTCGAGCAGCTCGTTGGCCTCGGCCGGACCGCTGGTGCCGGCGTGGTAGTTCGGGAAGTGCGCCGGCGGCAGCGTCTTCCACAGCGCGAGGATCGGGTCGACGACGGCCCAGCTGGCCTCGACCATGTCGGCGCGCTGGAACAGCGTCTGGTCGCCGAGCATGCCGTCGAACAGCAGGCGCTCGTAGCCCGTCGCGGGCGTCGAGCCGAAGTGATCCGAGTAGCTGAAGTCCATGTAGACCGATCCGAGCCGCAGCGACGCGCCCGGCACCTTCGCGCCGAACTTGAGCGCGATGCCCTCGTCGGGCTGGATGCGGATCACGAGCACGTTCGACTTCGTGCGATCGACCTCGGTGTTGCGGAACAGCATCATCGGCGGCCGGCGGAACTGGATCGCGATCTCGGTCGTGCGGCGCGGCAGCGCCTTGCCGACGCGCAGGTAGAACGGCACGTCGGACCAGCGCCAGTTGTCGATCGCGAGCTTCATCGCGACGAAGGTCTCGGTGCTCGAGCCGGGATCGACCGCGTGCTCCGCTCGATACTCGGGCAGCTGGCGCCCGCCGGCCATGCCCGCCGCGTACTGGCCGCGCACGACCTTGCGCTGCACGTCCTCGGGGCTGTACGGCTGGATGGCGCGCAGCGCCTTGCACTGCTCGTCGCGCACCGCGTCCGCCTGGAACGAGATCGGCGGCTCCATCGCGACCAGCGAGATCAGCTGGAAGATGTGGTTGGGCACCATGTCGCGCAGGGCGCCGGCCTTGTCGTAGTAGCCGCCGCGCTTCTCCACGCCGAGGGTCTCTGCGACCGTGATCTGCACGTGATCGATGTAGCGCCGGTTCCAGATCGGCTCGAAGATCGCGTTGGAGAAGCGCAGCACCATCAGGTTCTGCACGGTCTCCTTCCCGAGGTAGTGATCGATGCGATAGACCTGCGACTCGCGCAGCGTCTCCGAGAGCTCGCGGTTGAGGGCGCGCGCGCTGCCGAGGTCGTGGCCGAAAGGCTTCTCGACGATCACGCGCCGCCACTCGCCGTCGCGCTCGTCGAGCAACCCGTGCTCCTTCAGGTTGCGCGCGATCAGCCCGAAGTACTCGGGCGCGACCGCGAGGTAAAAGAGCACGTTGCCCTGCGTGCCGAGCTGCGTGCGCGCGCGCTCGAGTGCCTCCGCGAGCCGTGCATACATCTCCGGCTCGTCGAAGTTGCCGCGCACGTAGCTCGTGCGGGGCGCGAGCCAGTTCCACACGCCTGGATCGAAGCTGCCGCCGATGTGCCCGGCGAGCTCTCGCCCGAGGTGCTCGCGGAACTCCAGATCGCCGATCTCGCGGCGACCGATGCCGATCACGGCCGTGCCCGTCGACGTGAGCAGGCGCTGGTTGGCAAGGTTGTAGAGCGATGGCACGAGCTTGCGCTGCGTCAGGTCGCCCGCCGCGCCGAAGATCACGACTGCGCACGGCGGCGCCTTGCGGCCCGCGATGGGGACCGCGCTCTCGAGGTGTTCGATGCCGTCGGCGACGCTCACTTCTTGGCCTCGACGTGCCCGCCGAACTTCTCGCGCATCGCCGAGAGCACCTTCTCGCCGAAGGTGTGGTCCTGACGCGAGCGGAAGCGCGCGTAGAGCGCCTCGGTCAGCACCGGCGCCGGCACCGCCTCCTCGATGGCGGTCTGCACGGTCCAGCGACCCTCGCCGGAATCCGCGACCACGCCCGTGTACTTCTCGAGCTTGGGCTGCTCCGCGAGCGCCGACGCGGTCAGGTCGAGCAGCCACGAGCCGACCACGCTGCCGCGCCGCCACAGCTCGCAGATGTCGGCGAGGTCGAAGTCGTAGCGCTGCGTCGCGGGCAGCTTGTCGGAGCTCGCGCACTTGAGGATGTCGAGGCCCTCCGCGTAGGCCTGCATCAGGCCGTACTCGATGCCGTTGTGGATCATCTTCACGAAGTGACCGGCGCCAACCGGACCGCAGTGCAGGTAGCCCTGCTCGGCCGTGCTCGGGCGCGCCTCGCGCCCGGCCGCCGGCGGAGTCGTGCCCTGTCCCGGTGCGAGCGTGCGCAGCGCGGGCTCGAGCAGCTCGAAGGCCCCGCGCTCGCCGCCCACCATCAGGCAGTAGCCGCGCTCGAGTCCCCACACGCCGCCGCTCGTGCCGACGTCGACGTAGCGCACGCCCGTGCGCGCGAGCTCCGCGGCGCGGCGCACGTCGTCCTTGAAGTACGAGTTGCCGCCGTCGATCACGACATCGCCCGCGGAGAGCAGCGCACCGAGCTCCGCGATGGTCTTTTCCGTCGGCTCGCCCGCGGGCACCATCACCCAGCACACGCGCGGCGCGGGCAGCTTCGCGACCACTTCGGCGAGCGTGAACGCCGGCTGCGCGCCGTGCTGCGCGAGCGCCTTCACGCTCTCCGCGCTCACGTCGTACGCGACCACCTCGTGCCCGCCCTGCATCAGCCGCCGCGCCATGTTGGCACCCATGCGGCCGAGCCCGATCATCGCCAGTTTCATGCTGTTTCTCCGCGCAATGCGTGGTGGGGGAGCGGTCACTTGCCCTGCGCCGCCACGGCCGCGAGCAGCTTGTCGAACGCCGAGTCGAAGAGCTTCACGCCTTCGGCGAGCAGCTGCGCGCACGTGGCGTCGAGGTCGAATCCGAGCAGCGCGAGCTGGTCGAGCTGCGCCTGCGCGTCGGCGACGCCTTCCACGAGGCTCGCACGTGCGCGACCGCGCTCGCGGAACGCGTCCAGTGTCGCCGGCGGCACCGTGTTCACCGTGTCCGGTCCGATCAGTTCCTCGACGTACAGCACGTCGCTGTAGCGCGCGTCCTTGGTCCCGGTCGAGGCCCACAGGAGCCGCTGCGGCCGCGCGCCGCGCGCCGCGAGCGCCTGCCAGCGCGGCGACGCGCAGATGCCGAGATACGCCTGGTACGCGCGCTTCGCGTTGGCGATCGCGATCTTGCCGCGCAGTCCCGCCGCCGTCGCGGCGCGCGCGGGGTCGCCGGCGAGCGCGTCGAGGCGCGGATCGAGCGCCGAGTCCACGCGGCTCACGAAGAAGCTCGCCACGCTGCTCGTCGCGTCGATCGTGCCGCTGCGCGCCGCGCGCTCCTCGAGGCCCGACATGTATGCGTCGGCCACCGCGAGGTACGCGTCGACCGAGAACAGCAGCGTCACGTTGACGTGCACGCCGTCCGCGATGAGCGCGCGGATCGCGGGCACGCCCGCCGGCGTCGCCGGCACCTTGATCATCAGGTTCGCGCGCGCCACCTCGCTCCACAGCCGCCGCGCTTCCTCGAGCGTGCCCGCCGTGTCGTGCGCGAGCTTCGGGCTGACCTCGAGGCTCACGTAGCCGTCCCGACCGCCGGTGCTCGCATGCACACCCTCGAGCTGGTCACAGGCGCGCTGGATGTCCGCGATCGCGAGCCGCTCGTAGGCGCGCTTGGGATCGCGCGCGCAGAGTTCCCGCATGGACGCGAGGTCCGCGCGGTATTCCGCCCCGGTGGCGATGGCCTTCTCGAAGATGGCCGGGTTCGAGGTGACGCCCATGAGGCAGTCGCGCCCGGCCATCCGCTGCAGCGCTCCCGTGTCGAGCAGGTCGCGGCGGATGTAGTCGAACCAGATGGACTGGCCGAGCCGGTGGAGCTCGACGAGCGGGGCGGGGGCGGCGCTCATGGGGCGAACATGGGAGCGCGCCGCGAGGCCGGATTCCAGCCCCGGGACGTCCCGCGGCAGGGCCGGATTCGTCACGGCGTGCCCGCCGAGTCCCCCAGAGTCCGCGGAGGTCCCTACAATCGAGACGTCCTCGCCTCGCCGCCCCCGATGCCTGCCCTCGTCGCCCTGGCGCTCGCGTGCGCCCTCCAGTGTCCCGATCCGCCCGCCCCGGCGTCGGGGCTGTCGTACCACGAGGTGTTCGACCTCCCGGTGACGTTCAGCGACGGCGAGGTCACGACTGCGACGCTGCGCTTCCCGCGCGACCCCGCCGGTCCCTGTGGCTGGCCGACGATCGTCTTCATCCACGGCCTGTTCGGGGACCAGTCCGGCCCCGCACCCCAGGCCCGCACCTTCGCCGCCGCCGGCTACGCGACGGTCGCCTTCGACGTGCGTGGGCACGAGACCCATTCCGGGCGCCACACGCTGTGGGGACTGCGCGAGCGCCTCGACCTGGTCGAGATCCTCGAGTGGCTCGGCGCAAGCTATCCGGGCGTGGTCGACACCTCGCGTGTCGGGCTCTCCGGCACGTCCCAGGGCGCGATTCTCTCGCTCTCGCTGGCGGGCCGCGAGAACACGCCCATCGAGGCCAACCCCTGGCGCTCGGGGAGCTACCCGGACATCGACGCGATCGTCATCACCAACCTGACCGCGGACTTCTTCGAGGCCTTCTCTCCGCAGTCCGCCGGCCTGCACTGCAACCTCGCGTCGTCCCTGCTCGGCACCACCGGCGCCTCGGTCCGCTTCGACCTCGGCATCGTGGCCGACGCCATGCGCTCGGTGCTCGACCGGGACCCCGCCCTGTGGGCCGCGCTGGTGTCCGATCCGACGCGCAATCCGCGCTCGTTCGTACCGCAGGTCACCGCGCCCGTGCTGGCGATGGGGGCGTGGGACGACTACTGGTTCCCGCTGCGGTCCATGCTCGATGCCCTCGAGACCCTGCCCGCCGGCGTCCCGCGCAAGCTGTACCTCGGCACGGGCGGCCACAGCACTCCCAACGCCGCCGGCGAGATCTCCCTGCGCGAGTCCTGGCGCCGCCAGTGGTTCGACCGCTTCCTGAAGGGCGAGCTGAACGGGGTCGAGGCGGGTCCGCGCGTGACCTACGCGCAGACGCCGCCGGACCCCGCCCAGTACCTCTCGAACCAGACCCCATGGCTGCGGCGCGAGACGGAGACCTGGCCGCCGGCGGACTCTCGGGACATGCGCCTCTACCTTCGCCAGGGCGCGGAGCTGACACCGGTCCCGCCCGCCGGGGACGAGCCCGACGAGCTGCTGTCACAGGACGTCGGCTCGAGCTTTGGGCCGGCGGAGCTCCTGGCCACCGAGTTCCGGCTCTCCTCGATCGAAGCGGAGATCGAGCGGCGCGAGATCGCCTGGCGCACGCCGGCGCTCACCGCGCCGGTGCGCATCGCCGGAGAGCCCGCGGCCCGTCTCGACCTGCTCGCGCTCGGCGCGGAGTGGCAGGCGGCCGTCTCCCTGTGGGACATCGCCCCGACGGGGGAAGAGCGCTACGTCACCAGCGGCGTGCACTTCGGTCATGGCGTGCCCGTGGGCCCGACCACCGTGCGTCTCGGTGCGCACTGCTACGAGTTCGCCGTCGGCCATCGCATCGAGCTGCGCCTCTCGAACATGCTCGTGCACGAGCCCCCGCCCGGAGCGCTGCTGCGCTACGCCCCGACGCTCGAGTCGTTCACGCTGACCGTGCGCCACGACGCCGCGGCACTCTCGTGGCTCTCGCTGCCGGTCCCGGAGTCGAACCCGCTCTCCTACGGCACTGCCCAGCTCTCGAGCGCGGGCTGCGCCGCCCGCATGAGCAGCACCGGCCTCGCCTCGCCCTCCGCCAACCCGCCCTTCGTCCTGCGCGCCGACACGGTCATCCCCGACCGCGACGGCCTCCTGATCTACGGCCTCGCTCCCAAGCAGGCACCCCTCAACGGCGGCACCCTCTGGATCGCCCCGCCGCTCCGCCGCTCCGGCCTGATCGACTCCGGCGGCTTCCCCGCAACGCCCTGCTCCGGCCTCCTGCTCCACGACTTCACCGCCCGCCTCCAGTCCGACCCCGCCCTCACCCCCGGCCGCCCCGTCTACGCCCAGTTCTGGTACCGCGACCCCCAGTCCCCCGGCCTCACCAACCTCACCAACGCCCTCCAGTTCACCGTCCTGCCCTAGGAAGCGAGATCCTCAGCCCCACGGGAACTTCCTTGGGGTGAAGAGGCTCAATCGGCGCTGGAATCGAGGCCCGTTTCGTTGAATCGCGAGAAGTGGACCACCAACTTCGCTCCGGGAATGGCCAATCGACTCTGAAGTCCGCATTCTCCGGGGAATCGGCGCCAGTCTTCGCAGTTGTCAGCCTGATCCGTTGGGCCACACGGAATGGACCGCATGGAGGGGACAGCGCACTTTTCGGAGGGGGAGCGCCAAAAAAATGTCCGGACGCAACGGGTTCTTCGTTTACCGCCGCCGGAGAACGCTA